>NZ_JAWXQV010000040.1:0-223187 GCF_033843325.1 Klebsiella sp. JN_Kp126
AGCCGGAGAAAGTATCGGCAACTAAAAATGGTTGCAGGCGTTCACAGTATCTACGTTTCCTTAGCTGTCTGCGATCCGGTAGCGCGGGCAGGCGCATCGCGCCGCCCCCGGGAGCAAGCGCACAGAAAGTGGCAGAACTTCCCGAAGGCGCTTCTGCGTATCTGACCGGGCTATGCATCGTGAGCCGCCTGCGATCCCGCCGCGCCGCCGGGAAGTAACCGGTTACTGGAGCCCGGTTTTCTGCTTCATCACCGTCATCACCCCAACCTTATCGCCCAGATACTGGCTCAGCCCGTTGGCGCGGAGGTTACAGGCGGCGCACTGCCCGCAGCCGTCGCCTTTAATGCCGTTATAGCAGGTGAGGGTTTCATGGCGCACCAGGTCGAGCTGGCCCCAGTAATCGGCCAGGGCCCACGTTTCGGCTTTGTTAAGCCACATTAGCGGCGTCTCAAAGCGAATATCTTTCGCCATACCGAGGCTGACGGCATGGTGCAGCGCTTTCACGAACTCGTCGCGGCAGTCCGGGTAGCCCGAAAAGTCGGTCTCGCAAACGCCGGTGATAATAGCTTCCGCCTTCACCTGATACGCGTAAATGGCCGTCAGGGTTAAAAACAGAATGTTGCGCCCGGGTACGAAGGTATTCGGAATGCCGCTGGCGTCCGGTTCATAATCCGGAACCGGAATGCTATCGCGGGTCAGGCTGCTGACCGCCAGTTCGTTAAGCAGGGTGACATCAAGGACTTTATGGGCCACGGCCCCCAGCTTTAGCGCCAGTTCGCGAGCAACGTCAATCTCCGCGCGATGACGTTGGCCATAATCAAAAGTGACGCAATGCACTTCATCATACTGTTGCAGAGCCTGCACCAGGCAGGTCGTCGAATCTTGTCCTCCGCTGAAGACAACTACGGCGCGTTTCATGGTAATTCCTGACAATCGAAGTGAGGCGCATATGGTAGCGCCTGATGAACGTGACCACCAGCCCCGTCACGGCGTAGAGGCCGGTAGCCAGGCGCTGGCGAAATCAAACCAGCCGCGCGCGTTCAGCCGTAGTCCGTTGACCCCCGGCGGCGCGCTGATGCGATAATTATAATTGAACAGCGGCGTCATGATGGCATCGTCCATCAGACTGTTAAAGACGTTGCGCAACGCTTCGCTACGGCTGCGTTCGTCCGGTAAGGCCTGAACGGCATCCAGCGTCGCCTGGAGATGCGCATATTGCGCCCCGGTCAGCAAATTAGGCCACAGCACGTCGCAGCGTAGCCACTGCTCCAGCGCATAGACCGGCGCTTCGCCAATCAGGCGGTCGCCCATCATCAGGTCCGCCTGTGCAAACTGCTGGCAGCCATCCCAGTTTTTCGCATCATGGAAAATAATCGTCAGCTCACAGCCCAGCTCCGCCAGCCGTTGACGAAGCCGATCCGCCATAGCGTGTAGCTCTACGGGGAGGTGATAGAGCAGCGTAAGCCGTTCGGGCAGAGGGGTATCATGATTTTCAGGCCACTGCGGAATAGACCAGCCCGGCAATACTTCGTTGCTGGGCGCGATCAGATCCTCATCCAGCGGCAGGGTTTCTAACAAGGTGGAGCGATGAATCAGCGAGACCAGCCTTTGCGCCTGCGCTTTGTTAAGACGAGGGCTCTGGCGCAGCGTCAGATAGCAAAAGCCGAGGCTAATACTGTTGCTGACCTGACGTAGCCTGGTCAGCTCGTCAGGATCGCCAATGGTTATCTGTACCGGATGACGACAGCTGGTTCCCAGATCCTGCTCGAACAACTGCGGCGTGATCCAGTATTCCACGGCCTGCAGCAGCGGGTGAGTGAGATGATAGCGCTGATGGTTTTCCAGCCGCACCAGGTCCGGAGTAAATCGCTTCAGGCGAAACGGTCCGCTGCCGATCGCCGGATCGTCAGGATGCGCCAGCACGCTGCAGTAGCTGGCAAGGCGGAACGGCAGCCAGTAATCGGCACGATGCAGGGTGATAGTCAGACACTGGGAGTGGGTGACGCTAATCTCGCTGATACTGGCGAACAGCGTGCGCAGCGCGGGCAGCTGCAGCAGCATCAGGAGCCGCTGCTGCAGCTGTGAGGTTTTAATCGGATCGCCGTTGTGCCAGAACAGGGTAGAACGAATATAAAAGTGCCAGCGCAGGCCGTCAGGCGACACCTCCCAGTGATGGGCTAAATCGCCTATCGGACAGGTACTCTGCGCATCAAATCGGGTCAGACCGGAAAATATCTCCCCGGCCAGGTGCTGCTCCGCGCGTCCCGGCATAAAACCCGGGCGCAGCGGCTCCAGCGGACGGTAGTAAGGAATACGCAGGGTCGGCGTATTGTTCTGCCATTGGCCGCCGAGAAAGGGGGAAAGCAGCGCTTTAAGCTCCACCGGCGCCAGCTGGGCCAGTTCGAGGGCATTTTGCTGCTGCCCTTTATTCAGCGCCTGCTCCATCATCTCATTGCGCAGCGCTTCCGGCGCTTTATAAAACTGGAGTAGCCCGCGCTTTCCGCGACCGGAGCTGGCCTGCCAGCTTAGCCAGCCTGACTCTTGCGCCTGGCGCAGCAGGGTTCGAATGTGGCGTTCGCTGCAAAAGCAGCGTTCGGCCAGCTCGCCGACGGTTACCTGCTGCGGCTCTCCGGCGGAGGGCTGCCAGAGTCGCTGGTACTGATGCAGACGGTTTAATAGCCTCATCGCTGTGTAATCCTGCGTAGATTGGTAAACCCGGAACAATAAAATTTATCTATTCACTATTACTTCCGTATATCTCAGGCAATACTGCAACACAAGCAAAATCCACCACGATTTGGGGAGCAGAAGATGGCAAGACTGGCTGCATTCGATATGGACGGTACGCTACTGATGCCGGACCATCGTCTGGGAGAAAAAACGCTTTCGACGCTCAAACGTCTGCGCGATCGCGATATCACCCTGACTTTCGCCACCGGTCGTCATGCTCTGGAAATGCGCCACGTTATCGGCGAGTTCTCTCTGGATGCGTTTTTAATCACCGGCAACGGGACGCGCATTCACTCTCTGGAAGGTGAGGAGCTGTATCGCCGCGATCTGGCTCCCGATGTGGCGGAAGAGGTGCTGCACAGCGCCTGGGAAACCACGGCCAGTATGCATTTCTTTAACGACGGCGGCTGGTACACCGGGCAGGCGATCCCGGAATTACTGAAAGCGCACGTCTTTAGCGGTTTTCGTTATCAGCTGTACGATCCAAAGCGAATACCGGCGCATCAGGTCACTAAAATCTGCTTCTGCGGCGATCATGACGATTTGCGGCGGCTAAGGCTTCAACTGAGTGAAGCGCTGGGCGGCCGAGCGGATCTCTGTTTTTCGGCGATGGATTGCCTTGAAGTGTTGCCTGGCGGCTGTAACAAAGGCGCGGCGCTGGCGGTATTAAGCCAGCATCTGGGGCTGACGATGC
This sequence comes from Klebsiella sp. JN_Kp126, assembly GCF_033843325.1. Taxonomy (NCBI): domain Bacteria; kingdom Pseudomonadati; phylum Pseudomonadota; class Gammaproteobacteria; order Enterobacterales; family Enterobacteriaceae; genus Klebsiella; species Klebsiella sp. JN_Kp126. The sequence continues at coordinate 3,425 of NZ_JAWXQV010000040.1, forward strand.
AGGATTGTATGGCGTTCGGTGACGCCATGAACGACCTGGAAATGCTCGGCAGCGTCGGGCGCGGCGTGATTATGGGCAATGCGATGAATCAGCTGAAAGCGGAACTCCCACATCTACCGGTTATTGGCGACTGCCGTCATCAGGCCGTCTCCCACTTTTTGACTCATTGGCTGGATAATCCCGATCTTCCTTATTCCCCCGAATAAAGAGACCCTGCCAGCAAGCCAGATATCCTGTGATATCTGGCTTCTTTTATTTTGCCTGCAGCATGTCGGCGATTTGTGCCTGCCATGAGGAGATATCGCCAATATTGGCCGCTACCCACTGCGGGTTGTAGTAGGTTTCCAGATAACGTTCACCGCTGTCGCACAGCAGCGTGACGAGAGAGCCGGTGCGCCCCTCTTCGCGCATCCGCACGGCCAGCTGCAGTACGCCCCACATGTTGGTGCCGGTGGAGGCGCCGACCTTACGTCCGAGCAGCGTTTCCAGCCATAGCGCGGTGGCGACGCTGGCGGCATCCGGTACCCGCAGCATCTCATCGACCACGTCGGGAATAAACGACGGTTCGACGCGCGGGCGGCCGATGCCCTCAATTTTACTGCCGACCGGGCTGCGCAGGCTGGCGTCGCGGCTCTGCCAGTAGTCCATAAACACCGAGTTTTGTGGGTCAACCACCAGCAGCTGCGTATCGTAGCCCTGACTACGAATGTAGCGTCCGATGGTGGCAGAGGTGCCTCCGGTGCCCGCGCTCATCACGATATACGACGGCTGCGGATGCGGCTCGTGGTTCATCTGACGGAAGATACTGTCGGCGATATTATTGTTTCCCCGCCAGTCGGTCGCCCGTTCGGCATAGGTAAACTGATCCATATAATGGCCGTTCAGCTCGCGGGCCAGGGTTTCGGAGGCGGCATAGATTTCGCAGGCGCTATCGACGAAGTGGCAGCGGCCGCCGTAGAACTCAATTTGTTCAATTTTACGTTTTGCCGTACAGGAAGGCATCACGGCGATAAACGGCAGGCCTAAGAGACGGGCGAAGTAGGCTTCAGAGACGGCGGTCGAACCGGAAGAGGATTCGATAATCGTTGTCCCTTCTTTAATCCAGCCGTTGCACAGACCATAGAGAAACAGCGAGCGGGCCAGGCGGTGCTTCAGGCTACCGGTTGGATGGGTGCTTTCATCCTTCAGGTAGAGCTCGATCCCCGGGAACCCCGGAAGCGCCAGACGAATAAGGTGCGTGTCGGCGGAACGCTGATAATCGGCATTAATTTCACTAATCGCGTGTTTAACCCAGGCGCTGTTCATCTTAAATTCCTGTTTGTCATTTTGTGCCCAGCTTAGCGGAAATCGAAGGAAAAATTGTTGCCATTTAGCCTTTCAATTACAATGAATGGAGTAAATTTTTCTCCCAAGGTGCCCTATGTTAGATAAAATTGACCGTAAGCTGCTTTCTTTACTGCAAACCGACTGCACCCTCTCTTTGCAGGCGCTGGCCGATGCCGTTAATCTGACCACCACGCCCTGCTGGAAGCGCCTGAAGCGGCTGGAAGATGAAGGTATTCTGCGTGGGCGCGTCGCGCTGCTGGATGCGGAAAAGGTCGGGCTTGGGCTGACGGCGTTTGTGCTGATTAAGACTCAGCATCACAGTAGCGACTGGTATTGCCGCTTCGTCAGCGAAGTCACGCAGATGGCGGAGGTTCTCGGTTTCTGGCGTATGGCGGGGGAGTATGACTACCTGCTGCGGGTCCAGGTGGCGGATATGAAGAACTACGATGATTTTTATAAACGCCTGGTAAACAGCGTGCCGGGGCTCTCGGATGTGACTTCGAGTTTTGCCATGGAACAGATAAAATACACCACTGCCTTGCCGATTGATTAACGGCATCAGCCGCTACGAATTACACACTCAGGATTTAACTGCTTGCGATTATTTGCCCAACTTAGCTGGTATTTCCGCCGGGAGTGGCGTCGTTACCTCGGCGCTATTGCTCTGCTGATCGTCATTGCCATTCTGCAACTGGTGCCGCCAAAGGTGGTGGGTATCGTGGTTGACGGCGTAACAAAACAACATTACACCGCGGAAAAGGTGTGGATGTGGATCGGCCTGCTGGTCGTTATTGCGGTGATGGTCTATCTGCTGCGCTACGTCTGGCGCGTATTGCTTTTCGGCGCCTCTTATCAGCTGGCCGTCGAACTGCGCGAGGATTTCTATCGCCAGCTCAGCCGCCAGCATCCGGCCTTTTACCTGCGCCACCGTACCGGCGATCTGATCGCTCGCGCCACCAACGATGTGGATCGGGTGGTGTTCGCCGCCGGCGAGGGGGTATTAACCCTGGTTGACTCGCTGGTCATGGGCTGCGCGGTGCTGATTGTCATGTCGACGCAAATCAGCTGGCAGTTAACCCTGCTGGCGCTGCTGCCCATGCCGCTGATGGCGCTGGCGATTAAGCGTAACGGCGATGCATTACACGAACGCTTTCGCGTCGCGCAGGCGGCCTTCTCCAGCCTCAACGACCGCACCCAGGAGAGCCTGACCAGCATCCGCATGATCAAAGCCTTTGGTCTCGAAGACCGACAGTCGGCGCTGTTTGCCGCCGACGCCGCGGATACCGGGGCGAAAAACATGCGCGTGGCGCGTATCGACGCCCGCTTTGACCCGACGATTTATATCGCTATCGGGACCGCTAACCTGCTGGCCATCGGCGGCGGCAGCTGGATGGTGATCCAGGGCAGCCTGACTCTGGGTCAGCTCACCAGCTTTGTGATGTACCTCGGCCTGATGATCTGGCCAATGCTGGCGCTGGCGTGGATGTTTAACATCGTGGAGCGCGGTAGCGCGGCCTATGCGCGCATTCGCACCATGCTGGAGGAGGCGCCGGTGGTGAACGACGGCAGCGAGCCGACGCCGGAAGGGCGCGGTACGCTTAGCGTCGCCGTGCGCGAGTTTATCTACCCGCAGGCGAACAAGGTCTCGCTGGAAAAGGTCAACTTTACGCTCCAGCCCGGGCAGATGCTGGGGATTTGCGGGCCGACCGGCTCCGGCAAGAGCACCATTCTGGCGCTGATTCAGCGCCACTTTGACGTGACTGAAGGCGATATCCGCTTCCACGACGTTCCCCTGACCCGGCTACAGCTGGATAGCTGGCGCGCCCGGCTGGCGGTCGTCAATCAGACACCGTTCCTGTTCTCCGATACCGTCGCCAGCAACATTGCCCTCGGTAAACCGGACGCCACGCAGGAGCAAATCGAGCACGTTGCGCGGCTTGCCAGCGTGCATGAGGATATCCTGCGCCTGCCGCAGGGGTATAACACCGAAGTCGGCGAGCGCGGCGTGATGCTTTCCGGTGGGCAAAAACAGCGTATTTCCATCGCCCGCGCGCTGCTGCTGGAGGCGGAGATCCTGATCCTTGATGATGCGCTGTCGGCGGTGGACGGCAGAACGGAGCACCAGATTTTGCATAACCTGCGGCAGTGGGGAGAGGGGCGGACGGTGATCATTAGCGCCCATCGCCTGTCGGCGTTGACCGAGGCCAGCGAAATTCTGGTGATGCAGCACGGGCATATTTCCCAGCGCGGTCGCCATGAGGCGCTGGCGGCGCAGCCGGGCTGGTATCGGGATATGTACCGTTATCAGCAGCTGGAAGCGGCGCTGGATGATGTCCCGCAGGAAGATAAGGAGGTCGCCGGTGCGTAGTTTCACTGAACTCTGGCCGACCTTAAAGCGCCTGCTGGCCTACGGCTCCCCGTGGCGTAAACCGCTGATGATAGCGGTTGCCATGATGTGGGTTGCGGCGGTGGCGGAAGTCAGCGGCCCGCTGCTGATCAGCTACTTTATCGACAATATGGTGGCGAAGCACTCGCTGCCGTTGAAGCTGGTCTGCGGTCTCGCCGTGGCCTATATCGGCCTGCAACTTCTTGCCGCTGGCCTGCATTATTGCCAGGCGCTGCTGTTTAATCGCGCGGCGGTCGGCGTGGTGCAGCAGCTGCGCAGCGATGTGATGGACGCCGCGCTGCGTCAGCCGCTCAGCGAGTTTGATACGCAGCCGGTCGGGCAGCTCATCTCGCGGGTTACCAACGATACCGAAGTGATTCGCGATCTCTACGTGACCGTGGTGGCGACCGTGCTACGAAGCGCCGCTTTGATTGGCGCGATGCTGGTGGCGATGTTCAGCCTTGACTGGCGGATGGCGCTGGTGGCTATCGCTATTTTCCCGGCGGTGCTGATCGTGATGATGATTTATCAGCGCTACAGCACGCCCATCGTCAGGCGGGTTCGCGCCTGGCTGGCGGACATCAACGACGGTTTTAATGAAGTGATTAACGGCATGGGCGTCATCCAGCAGTTCCGCCAGCAGGCGCGGTTCGGCGAGCGGATGCGCGAGGCCAGCTACGCCCACTATCTGGCGCGTATGCAAACCCTGCGTCTTGATGGCTTCCTGCTGCGCCCACTGCTGAGCCTGTTCTCTTCATTAATTCTCTGCGGCCTGCTGATGCTGTTTGGTTTCAGCAGCAGCGGAACGATCGAAGTCGGGGTGCTATACGCCTTTATTAGCTATCTTGGGCGACTGAACGAGCCGCTGATCGAGCTGACCACCCAGCAGTCAATGCTGCAGCAGGCGGTCGTGGCGGGCGAGCGCGTCTTCGAGCTCATGGACAAACCGCGTCAGGCGTGGGGTGAAGATAGCGAGCCGCTGCGCAGCGGGGCGATGAGTATCGATCATGTCTCTTTTGCCTACCGCGACGATAGCCTGGTGTTGCAGGATATTAATCTCGATATCCCGTCCCGCAGCTTTGTGGCGCTGGTTGGTCATACCGGGAGCGGTAAAAGCACCCTGGCCAGCCTGATGATGGGCTACTACCCGTTAACCCAGGGAGAGATTCGCATCGACGGTCGTCCGCTTTCTTCCTTAAGCCACAGCGCGCTGCGTCAGGGGATTGCAATGGTGCAGCAGGATCCGGTGGTGCTGGCTGACACCTTCTATGCCAACGTCACCCTCGGTCGCGACATCAGCGAAGAGCAGGTGTGGGAAGCGCTGGAAGCGGTACAGCTGGCGGCGCTGGCCCGTGAAATGGAAAACGGTATTTATACGCTGCTGGGCGAGCAGGGGAATAATCTCTCCGTTGGCCAGAAACAGCTGCTGGCGCTGGCGCGGGTGCTGGTCGATACGCCGCAGGTGCTGATTCTTGATGAGGCGACGGCCAATATCGATTCCGGTACCGAGCAGGCGATTCAGCAGGCTCTGGCTCGGGTGCGCGAGCACACCACGCTGGTGGTGATTGCGCACCGCTTATCGACCATCGTCGAGGCCGATACGATCCTGGTACTGCACCGCGGTCAGGCCGTTGAGCGCGGAAGTCACCAGCAGCTGCTGGCGGCCAGAGGCCGCTACTGGCAGATGTATCAGCTGCAGCTGGCTGGCGAAGAGCTGGCGGCCAGCGCGCAGGAAGAGTCGCTTATCGCCTGATGCACCATAAACAGGCAGCGGCGCCGCCGCGGCCTGAGGTGGTGCAAAATCGTCACAAGCTGCGCACTGAAATGGTGCAGTTTCAGGCAAAAGAGGCATTTTGCCGCTTCGTTTCCGCCGAATTATTCTCCTTCCTCCTCAAAAAGGGCCGCCTGGCGGTCCTTTTTCATTTCTGGCATAGCCCTTGCTTTATTAGAGACGTGTTAGCTGCGGCCATTACCGAATTCTGACTGGAGGGGACTTATGAAGCTGGTTACCGTGGTAATCAAACCATTCAAACTGGAAGACGTGCGTGAAGCATTATCTTCAATGGGTATTCAGGGCCTGACGGTCACTGAAGTTAAAGGGTTCGGCCGTCAGAAAGGCCACGCGGAGCTCTATCGCGGCGCGGAATATAGCGTCAATTTTCTGCCGAAAGTGAAGATTGACGTCGCGATTGCCGACGATCAGCTGGACGAAGTCGTCGATGTCATCAGTAAAGCGGCTTACACCGGAAAGATTGGCGACGGCAAAATCTTTGTCGCCGAGCTGCAGCGTGTGATTCGCATCCGTACCGGCGAATCAGACGAAGCGGCACTGTAACTTTCAGACCACACAGTGATGGGGAACGAAACAATGAAGATAGCAACAATGAAAACAGGTCTGGGAGCGTTGGCTCTTCTTCCGGGGCTGGCGATGGCCGCACCGGCGGTCGCGGACAAAGCCGACAACGCTTTTATGATGATTTGCACCGCGCTGGTGCTGTTTATGACGATTCCGGGCATCGCGCTGTTCTACGGCGGGCTGATCCGCGGTAAAAACGTTCTCTCCATGCTGACGCAGGTCATCGTGACGTTTGCGCTGGTCTGCGTACTGTGGGTGGTTTATGGCTACACGCTGGCCTTCGGCGCTGGCGGCAGCTTCTTCGGCAACTTCGACTGGGTACTGCTGAAAAATATTGAACTGAAAGCGCTGATGGGGAGCTTCTATCAGTACATCCACGTTGCTTTCCAGGGCTCCTTTGCCTGTATTACCGTTGGCCTGATCGTCGGTGCGCTGGCGGAACGTATTCGCTTCTCGGCGGTACTGATATTCGTTGTGGTATGGATGACGCTCTCTTATGTGCCGATTGCGCACATGGTATGGGGCGGCGGTCTGTTGGCTACGCACGGCGCGCTTGATTTCGCCGGCGGTACGGTTGTTCACATCAACGCCGCGGTCGCGGGGCTGGTGGGCGCCTACATGATGGGCAAACGCGTCGGCTTTGGTAAAGAAGCGTTCAAACCGCATAACCTGCCGATGGTTTTCACCGGTACCGCCATCCTCTACGTTGGCTGGTTTGGCTTTAACGCCGGTTCAGCAAGCGCGGCGAACGAAATTGCCGGTCTGGCGTTCGTTAACACCGTGGTTGCAACGGCGGCGGCTATCCTGGCATGGACCTTCGGCGAGTGGGCAACCCGCGGCAAGCCGTCACTGCTGGGCGCCTGTTCAGGGGCGATTGCCGGTCTGGTCGGCATCACTCCGGCCTGTGGCTATATTGGCGTCGGCGGCTCGCTGATTGTGGGTATCGCTGCGGGCCTTGCGGGTCTGTGGGGCGTCACCGTTCTGAAACGCTGGCTGCGCGTTGATGACCCGTGCGATGTGTTTGGCGTCCACGGCGTCTGCGGTATCGTAGGTTGCATCCTGACCGGTATCTTCGCCGCGACTTCTCTGGGCGGTGTGGGCTACGCGGAAGGCGTCACCATGGGCCATCAGGTTCTGGTACAGCTGGAAAGCATCGGTATCACCATCGTCTGGTCCGGCGTCGTCGCCTTTATCGGTTACAAGGTTGCCGATATGACCGTTGGCCTGCGCGTACCGGAAGATCAAGAGCGTGAAGGGCTGGACGTAAACAGCCACGGCGAAAACGCCTACAACGCCTGATAAAACGAGTTATCTCCTGAAGCTGCAGAGCCTCCCCTCGGGGAGGCTCTGCTTTTTTATGCGTTGCGATTACGCATGACGCCTTCCTGCACCGTGGAAGCCACCAGCGTACCGTCCTGAGTGTAGAACTCGCCGCGGACAAAACCGCGCGCGCTGGAGGCGGAGGTGCTCTCAACGCTGTACAGCAGCCAGTCGTTGATGTTGAACGGGCGGTGGAACCACATTGAGTGATCGATGGTGGCAACCTGCATGCCCGGCTCCAGAAAACCGACGCCGTGAGGCTGCAGGGCAACGGGCAGGAAGTTAAAATCCGAAGCGTAGCCCAGCAGAGACTGATGGGTGCGGAGATCTTCCGGCACTGCGCCGTTGGCGCGGATCCAGACCTGACGCGTTGGTTCTGCAACGTGTCCTTTCAGAGGGTTATGGAATTCGACCGGGCGAATCTCCAGCGGTTTATCGCAGAGAAATTTCTCTTTGACCTGCGGCGGCAGCAGGTGGGCCAGCTTGCGGGCAATATCCGTTTCGGAGGGAAGCGCGTCCGGAGCGGGTGCCGCTGGCATAGTTTTCTGATGTTCATAGCCGGGTTCTGGCGCCTGGAAAGAGGCGGTCATATAGAAAATGGGCTTCCCGTTTTGAATCGCCGCCACCCGGCGGGCGCTGAAGCTATTGCCATCGCGCAGGACTTCAACATCATAGATGATAGGTTTCAGGCTATCGCCGGGACGCAAGAAGTAGCTGTGAAACGAGTGAATCAGGCGTTCTGAGGGCACCGTCTCTTTTGCCGCATACAGCGCCTGACCCACTACCTGGCCGCCAAAGACCTGTCGCAATCCCAGATCTTCGCTCTGTCCGCGGAACAATCCCTCTTCAATTTTTTCCAGATTTAACAATGCCAGCAAATGGGTTAGTGCCTGACTCATAGTTATCCTCAATCAATGATGACTGCCTGGCGCAGCGCGTTATTGAGGCAAAGTATAACCTGGAATCGCAAGTGGTCCGATGGGTTCAATAATCTGAATATGGGCTCTTTTCCAGGAAGAGATCTGAGATCTGTGCCACACTTATTCACGATACTAATGTCCTGTCCCCGATTGTGGCTGGATGTACTCCTGTTAAAGAAGGGATGAAAAGGAGAAAAGAATGAAATTTGCCTATATGTTAAGTGCTTTAGCCGTAGCGGCTACGCTGTCTGCCTGTGCGAACAACCACAACAGCAATGCAGCGAACCAGGCGGCGCCCGATCCTTATGGCATTGCCTCACTAAGCTCCTCGCAGCAGCAGCCTAACGTATCCGGGACCATCAATATTCGACAGCGCGTGGCGTTACCGCCGGACGCGGTATTGACCGTAACCCTGTCGGATGCGTCTCTGGCCGATGCGCCAGCGCACGTGCTGTCGCAAAAAGCGGTAAGGACCGAAGGGAAGCAGGCGCCGTTTAACTTTGTCCTGCCCTATAACCAGGCGCAAATTCAGCCTAATGCCCGCATTCTTCTCAGCGCGGCGATTACCGTTAACGGTCAGCTGATGTTTATTACTGATACCGTGCAGACGGTGATTAACCAGGGCGGTAACCGGGCCGATCTGGTGCTGGTGCCGGTTCAGCAAACGGCGGTGCCGGTGGCGAACAACAGCGCTCCTGCTGCCCAGTAACTCCCCACCATGCCCCTTTACAGGGGCATTTTTTTGCCTTCAATAAATCCAGCGGTAGTGCTGCAGATCAATATGTCCGTTGCCTGAAACCTGGACGCCCTCCGCCAGTAGCGCCTGGCGTTGGCGCTGCAGATCTGGTCCGGTAAGGGAGATATCGCCGTGGCGGTTGACGACCCGATGCCAGGGGAGAGTCGATCCTTCCGGCAGGCGCTTTAATACTCCGCCCACCTGGCGAGCCGCTCGCGGTGAACCCGCCAGCTGAGCAATGTCGCCGTAGGTGGCAACGTATCCCTCTGGAATCGAGGCGACTATCTGCCAGACCCGCTGTGGAAAAGTATCGTGAGAATCCATAGTACGTCCTGTTGCCGGAAAAGGCTCAGGATAAGCGTTGTATGACGGGCTGTACAGATAGCGGGTCAGGCCGATTTAACGACGGTAAATTCCAGCGCCAGACCCAGCACCTGCATGCCATGAACATTTTCATTCGCCGTATTGCTCAGCAGTGTTTCAAGAAACTTCAGGCGTTTTGACTGGGCGTTAATCACCAGCTTTGCGCGCATTGCCGGAAGCTTAAGCGTTGATATCGGATACACCACGCGACCGCTGACGTCGATGGGGAGTTTCCGTAATTCAATGTGCTGAAGGACGCCGACGGTAGAGTAGAGCAGCGCGACCGGGGTAACGGCGAGCAGCTGATTATTGCTAATCGTCACAAAATCGAGGATGACCTCCGGACGCAGAAAGTTTAAACCGCGGAAGGAAACGGTCACTTCGGCGATGGCCGGCATCGCCAGGGTAGTGATTAAACGCGGTGATTCGCTCATGCCTATACCATTGAGACAGTGCGTTGATTAAAAAAGACGGTAGATAAGCCTCATTATGGCCGCTGGCGAGGATTTCCGCTGAGAGTGTGCTCGCAATCTCATCAGGGGATCGGGGCCATTTTACGCTGAGAAGCCGCTGTAGACGCGACTTTGCGCAATAAACCAGCACCCAATCGCCGGCGGCTTGCAATTCAGGGGTTCAGCAGGGATAATGCGCCAGCGCGTTAGGTAACTAGCGCTCTCAATGGGGGCTCTGTTGGTTCTCCCGCAACGCTACTCTGTTTACCAGGTCAGGTCCGGAAGGAAGCAGCCAGAGCAGACGACGTGTGTGCCGGGATGTAGCTGGCAGGGCCCCCACCCATTTCAGGGTACCCTCTCGCTATTCGCATTCATTCCATGGTTTCCCTCAGCCTTCATATTTAATATCCACAAATATATTGTGAGTATTTTTGGTTTCTAAACCCTCTATTTTTTATGCTAAAAATTCACTACGTCATAAATTTGAAATTTAACTGAAATATTATTGTCATCTTTATGTCATATATAACGTGCAGATTATTCATGGGAAAATGTTGTTTGATATAAGCTAAAAATATATCTCTGGATCAGCATGTTAACTTCGTGTATTAATTATATGATGATTTTATTTCACGGGAAGCGTGACTATGACCACTGTGGTTCTGAACGTAAAAATTGATGGCGAGTTAAAAGAAAAGCTGCGTCAGTATGCGGAAGAAAATAACGAAAATTTAGGAACAGCTACGGAGAAACTGCTGCTGCTGGCCTTTCAGGTAGCGGAATCAGCAGACGAGGCGGGGGTTTCGGAAGAAGATATCGATAGCCAGCATACCGAAGAGGAAGCGTCTCCATTAACCCCTAAAGAAATCAAAGCATTACGTAAAATTCTGAAGAAGAAAAAATGAAACAACAACTCTCTACAGCCAGCAACTATAGCGAAGCCTGCGATATGCTGCGTTCCGGATACGTTAAGCACGTACGCCTGAACTGGAATATCGGTAGCGATGAGTTCTTTCGCATTGCCTCCGACTGGTGTGACACAGGGGCAAAAATAAAAAAAGATGAAGACGGCTTTATTATTTCTCTGAAAGGGTTTCCGATCCCGCGTCAGCATTAATGAAACTATTGCAATTTTGTCATCGGGCTGACACGTCAGAAAGACAAAATTGAAGCGCAATTTTATAAAAACATCTCATATGCGTCATGGATGATGGTTTTTGACGGGCTGACTCCAGCCCGTCGATATTTTCTTAAATGATTTTCCTCAGGCGGAAGCTCTCTTTCTGCTCAGTCAGACTATGCCACAACGGCTGTAATGTCGTAAACGCGCTGCGCAGTTCGTCATCCGAAAGGGTAAAGGGTAAACGCAAATAGCGATCAAACGCGCCGGCCAGGCCAAAGCGAGTTCCCGTCCCGATGTGAATCCCCCGGCTTTCAGCGCGAACGGAAAAGAGCGTCGCCAGCATTCCCGGTAATTCCACCCAAAAAGAGAGTCCTCCTTCCGGCGGCGTGAAGTGCCAGTGGGGAAAATATTCCGCCATCAGCGCGCCGCACATATCCCGGCGAGTCGCCAGCATGGCGCGCCGTGACGGTAGCAGCCTGTTCTCATTCTCAAGCAACCAGCAGCAGGCCAGCTGTTCCAGCAGCGGGGAGCCGAGATCGAGAGAGTCGCGGGCCTGAACCAGCGAAGCAATGGTTCGCGAAGATGCGCGGATCCAACCTATGCGCAGGCCGCCCCAGAAGCTTTTTCCCGCTGAACCGATGGTTATCACCGGGGCATCAGGATTAAATGCCGCTAAAGGCGGCGGCGGCGGGGCGTCATACCATAAATCCACCATTGTTTCATCTGCCACCAGCGTGGTGCGGGTTTGTGCGGCGATGTCCGCTACCCGCTGGCGCGTTGCGCTATCCATACAGCGGCCGGTGGGATTATGAAAATCCGGCATCAGCCAGGCCAGACGCGGAGCCGTTTGGGCAATCGTTGCCGCCAGACCATCGCAATCCCATCCCTGCTGCGGTAACGCCACGCTAACCGGACGACATGATGCGCCCTGTATCGCGCTAAGCGCCATGGGGTAAGTTGGCGCATCCACCACCACCCGATCGCCGGGCCCGGTGAATAAACGCAGTACCAGCGCAAAGCCGCTAAGGGCCCCGTTGACGATCATCACTTCATCGCTGCGGGTTGGCAGCCCGCGTTCGCTATAGCGGCGGGCGATGGCTTCGCGCAGAAGCGGGAGCCCTTGTTGATCGTAACCGGTGTTGGATAAATGTTCAGGCATGATCTTTAAGGCCTGGCTGTAGGCCTGATGGATCTCGGGGCCGGCGCTAAGGGCGGCAACGGCCAGATTCACCGATAGCGGGTCCGTTTGTTTGGCCGCCGCCTCTACCGGACGCTCCGGCAAGGCGATCCGCGAACCGCTTCCCTGACGGCTGTAGAGATAACCTTCTTCCCGAAGCTGACCGAGCGCGCTGGCAACCGTGGTGCGGCTGATATTCAGGGCAGCCGCCAGTTCACGTTCCCCAGGCAGTCGCGTTTCCAGCGCCAGGCGGCCATCGAGGATGAGCAGGCGCAGCGCTTCTGCAAGCTGACGCCAGATAGGCGTGCGAGAAGTGGACTCCTGCCAGTGACCGAGCAGCCGTACCAGCGATTGTGCACCAAAGCGACGAGATAACATAGCAATCCACTTTTTAAAAACTGGCCATTAATTATCAATCCATTTTTACTGATGATAAGGGAAATCGCAATTGTCCTGAGGTGAAAAATGGTACGTCGCTTGCTGCAACTTTACATTGGTCTGGTCCTGTACGGCGTGTCGACCGCGTTATTTGTGCATGCCAATCTGGGGGCCGATCCGTGGGATGTTTTTCATCTGGGGATCGGTAAGCAGTTTAATCTGGATTTTGGTACGGTCATGATCCTGACGGGAGCGGCAGTGCTGCTGCTGTGGATCCCGCTACGGCAAATGCCGGGGCTGGGTACGGTGAGCAACGTGATTGTGCTGGGGCTGGCGGCAAACGCGACCTTAGCCGTGCTGCCGCCGTTGGATTCGCTGGTGGCGCGTAGCCTGCTGCTGGCGGGCGCTATCGTACTGAATGCGCTGGCGACGGGGATGTATATTGGCGCGGGCTTTGGTCCCGGGCCGCGCGATGGGCTGATGACCGGTCTGCATGCTCGTACGGGGTGGTCGCTGCGCGGTATCCGCACCGCGATTGAAGTTTCGGTCCTGCTGATTGGCTGGATGATGGGCGGCAAGTTTGGCGTGGGAACCGTACTCTATGCGTTAACTATCGGCCCGCTAATCCAGCTGTGTCTGCCGTGGTTTCATCAGCCAGCCGCGCGGAAGGCTCTGGCGAAACCCGGTGAGGCTATCTCCTGATTTTACGCTGCCATCAGACCTGGAGACTAAACTTATCAATTCAGATACGGCCGGATTCTCCGGCCGTACTGTTCACTTCGGAGAGCAGACTCATGAAGTACGTTGATGGTTTTGTCGTTGCCGTACCGGCGGAAAATAAGGAGGCATACCGCGAGATGGCAGCAAAGGCCGCGCCATTATTTAAAGAGTTTGGCGCACTCCGCGTGGTCGAGTGCTGGGCGGATGATGTCCCGGATGGCAAGCTGACCGATTTTCGCCTGGCGGTGAAAGCGGAGGAGAGTGAAGAGGTGGTGTTCAGCTGGATTGAGTATCCCTCTAAAGAGGTTCGCGATGCCGCGAATGCCAAAATGATGGCCGACCCGCGGATGAAAGAGTTTGGCGAATCGATGCCCTTTGATGGAAAACGAATGATATACGGCGGCTTTGCCCCGCTTCTGGATGAGTAATTCATCTTTGCCATCCCCATAGCTTTTGGGGATGGCGATAGACGCGCTACAGATGACTCCAGCCATGCAGCAGCATATAAAAACCCACCACCATAATCAGGATGCCGGAAATCCACGGCGCTTTGCGCGAGAGATCGTTCAGCCCGGGCCAGCGGTTTGCCACGTGCTTCAGGCTGAGGGCGGCAATTGCGCCGGAAGCCACCAGGGTGATCGCCAGCCCAACGCTAAACCCCAGTACCAGGGTTGCCCCCAGCGAGAACTTTTTCAACTGCAGGCAAATGAGCAGTACGGTAATGGATGCCGGGCAGGGAATGAGTCCCCCGGTCAGTCCGAACAAGACGATCTGCCCGGTGGTGACCCGCTGGCCGTTAAAGCGGCGATTGATCGCTTGCGCATGCGCGCGCTGATGGGCGTCCTGCCAGTCATCGGCGGCAACCCGCGAAGGTTGGTGAGCGTGAGGATGATGTTGATGCGCAAGGTGGCGATCGTGATGATGTTCATGTTCATGTTCATGTTCATGTTCATGTTCATGGGTATGGTCATGGGTATGGGCATGGGTATGGGTATGTGAACGCGATTCGCGCCAGGTACGCGCCAGCATCCAGCAGGCAATTAGTACGATAAGGCCCCCTGAGATCAGCTGAAACCAGGGTTCCGACGTTTGCGCATTCCAGCCGCGGCCGAGCCACAGACCTGCCATGGCCACCAGCCAGACCACCGCCGTATGCGATACCGTCGCCGCCAGCCCCAGCAGCACCGCCTGCTTTAATGTTCCGCGCACCGCCACGATAAATGCCGCCATCATGGTTTTTGAGTGCCCGGGCTCAAGGCCGTGCAGCGCGCCCAGCAGAATCGCGCTGGGAATAAATAGCCAGGCGTTGCCCTGCTGCAGGAGTGAAGCGAAATCGTTCATAACGTGATCCCTAACTAAAAAGTGCTTGTATGCTACTCCCCCCCAGTACATAAATACTACCCCCCAGTAGAAAAATACTCCGGGGGAGTAGGGCATGTTATGCTGTTCTGATTGCATACAAGGGTCGTTAGTGGAAACGATCGATTAATCAAATAGTGGATCGCGAAATGTCACATACCGTTCGTCACAAGAAGATGTTATTGACCCGATTGAAGAAAATTCAGGGGCAAAGCGCCGCGCTGGAAAAAATGCTTAACCGCGAGCATGAATGCGCAGAGGTTCTACAGCAGCTGGCTGCCATTCGCGGTGCGGTAAACGGCATGATGATGCAGGTTATCCAGGGGCATTTAACGGATCATGTCGTGAAGGAGCCGGAAGAAGGTCAGCGTGAGGCTGACCTTGATGTGGTGATGCAGGTGATAAAATCCTATCTGAAATAGGCTCAGTCATCATGTGTTCCGGACGGTGATGAATACGCCTTGAGGTTATTCTCGGCCCACAGAATAAATTTCTCTTTTGGCAGCGCCTTACTATAAAGCCAGCCCTGTGCATACAGCACGCCATGCATGCGCAGCCAGTCGCGTTGGCTTTCGGTTTCGACGCCTTCTGCGACGGTCGCCAGATTGAGCGCTTTCGCCATTTCAATGATGTGCGGCGTCAGCGATTCACACTCCAGCGTATCGACAAATGCTTTATCGATTTTTAGGGTATCAACGTCCAGCTTTTGTAAATAGCTCAGGCTGGAATAGCCGGTGCCGAAGTCATCGATGGAGATACGGTGTCCTGCCTGACGATAGCCGGCGATGACTGGCAGAGTGGTTTGCGGGTCGACAAAACCGCGCTCGGTGATTTCCAGAATGATCTGCTGAGCGCTGATGCCCCAGCGCTGAAGCTGATCTTGTAACAGCATCGGCAGCCTTGGCGAACGCAAATCATCAACCGACAGGTTTATCGAGATGTGTATCTCCGGGCGCTGCCGCAGCCAGGTACCGAGATCGGTAAATATTTTCCGTACAATATCTTCGGTTAAGCGGGTAATCAGCCCGGTTTGTTCGGCAAGCGGAATAAAAATATCCGGCGATAAGAAACTGCCATCGGGTTGCCTCCAGCGAGCAAGCGCCTCCGCGCCGACGATCTTTCCACTCTGCAGCGAAATAATGGGCTGGTAATAAACCTGGATGGCATGAGAATTCAGCGCGTCCAGCATCCCATTACGCGGTGAGCGCAGCCTTCGCAGCAGGCGAAGCAGCAGAAATGAGGCCAGAAGGCTGGTGAACAGACCAATCGGCAGCCACAGCATCAGCTGCTGATGTAGCTTTTTCTGCAGCGGCACCGTCGAGGACCAGGTGGCAATGGCCAGCCCCAGCTCCGGGAGACGATGAAGACGATAAACGGTGCTATCGAGGGTTAGGGTCCTGGCATACTGATGCTTAATTCTCTCCCAGACGGCAGCGTTGAGCGGTTTACTGCTAATGATGATTTGATTGCGCTGCGTGCCGAACAAGAGCGTGTGAATCTGTTCATGGCCTAATGGAATGACATCGATAAACGACTCGGGATCGATCATCACCACGTGATGCTCGCTGCCCATGGCCGTCATTTTATGTTTCAGACCCAGATCGTTAACTGAGGTAAGCCAGGTACGATAGCCATCGGCCGTGATGTGGTCGGGAGCAGGAAAGGTAACCGAAACCTGATGATCTTCGAGGGAAGAGCACTGCGGAATACCCTCATGTAACCACAGCACTTCCTGAACGTAGCGATGGGTATAGGCGATCCGTCGCATCGTGAGCAAATGCTGCGGACTGCAGGTGGTAGCCGCATGCGCATCAGCTTCGTTCAGCGCCTCTCTTGCCTGATCGGCAACCTGCTGAACGCGGGCCAGTACGCGGACGGAAAAGTTGTCCAGTTCGCTATAAAATTGCTCTTTGGCCTGCTGCATTGCCAGCCAGATGCTCAGCGCGACCGGCAGGATAATGGCCAGTATCAATACCCCTGTAACCAGACTCACCTGATGCCGGGTCGTCATGAGTATTTCCTTATTTTATTGAGGGGTTCGATGAGTATACGCGAAAGATAAAAGAGGGTTCAGCACGGGGTAGAAAAAGGCCCGAACCGCAAGATAGCAACGAATTCGGGCTAACAGTGGATGAACCGCGACGCCCAAGGCCTGGAGCGTCGCGGAGAAAAACGAGGGCTGGTATGCTGGCAATAAGCGTTGTCAGCACAGATTCATATTCTAAAGCGCAATCATGACAGTCATATGTTGCGTTTAATGGGCGTCCGGCGCAGCGATGTCAGCGCTAATCCGCTGGTCGTTTTCGTCGAAGACCATGCAGTAGCGATCGTCAAACGCGACCCTTATCTTCTGCCATGGACGGAAATGAACGTCGCCGGGCAGCAGAATTTTGACGTTATCGTGGCCGTAGCACTGGCCGAACAGATAGGTGTTGTTACCCAGTCTCTCCACGACTTCACATTGAAACTCAACTACGGTACCGATATTCACATCAGTTGAGAGATGTTCAGGGCGAATACCGAGGGTAACGGCAGCGCCGGGCTGCAGCGGCGATGTGGTGATATTGAGCGTCAGATTATGATCTTGCGCCATCTTCACGCTAAGCTGGCCCGGCTGCCATGCGGTGACCGTCGCGGGCAGGAAGTTCATTTTCGGCGAACCGATAAATCCCGCAACGAACTTATTGACCGGGTTGTAATACAGCGACATCGGCGAACCCATCTGCTCAACTTTGCCGTAGTTCATTACCACGATTTTATCGGCCAGCGTCATCGCTTCAACCTGATCGT
Source organism: Klebsiella sp. JN_Kp126 (assembly GCF_033843325.1). Lineage (NCBI taxonomy): Bacteria > Pseudomonadati > Pseudomonadota > Gammaproteobacteria > Enterobacterales > Enterobacteriaceae > Klebsiella > Klebsiella sp. JN_Kp126. The sequence continues at coordinate 20,831 of NZ_JAWXQV010000040.1, forward strand.
GGGTGACATAAACCATGGTGGTTTTGAGTTCATGATGCAGTTTAGCAATATGCAGGCGCATCTCAACGCGCAGCTCGGCATCCAGGTTGGAGAGGGGTTCATCAAACATAAACACCCGTGGATTACGCACGATGGCGCGACCGATCGCCACGCGCTGGCGCTGGCCGCCGGAAAGCTGCTTAGGTTTGCGATCCAGCAGATGAGAGAGCTGCAGCGTTTTCGCCACCATTTCAACCTGGCGGCGAATTTCATCTTTTGGCACTTTATTCACCTTCAGGCCATAGCCCATATTTTCCGCTACCGTCATATGCGGGTAGAGCGCATAGGACTGGAATACCATGGCGACGCCGCGATGGGCAGGAACGACATCATTCATCACCTCATCGCCAATAAGCACTTCACCTTCGCTCACCTCTTCGAGACCGGCAATCATTCGCAGTAGCGTCGATTTGCCGCAGCCTGACGGACCGACGAAAACCGCAAACTCGCCATCTTCAATATCAAGATTTACCTGATGCAGCGTCACTGTACTGCCGAACCGTTTGGTGACATTCCTCAGTCGTATATTGGACATCAACATTCCCCGGGTTAGTAGCCGTTTTTGCCGTTGGGATTTGGGCTGTGATGCGTTATTTGTATAACGTGTAACAATTCAGCCGGGCGATGCTCAACGACACTAAAATCATGCAGTGACTATAACTTCCAGAGTTTTAGCGCCCTATATCGATGTTTCATTTCTGCAATCACGATCACACAACTGGCAGCTTTCAGTAGTTTTGTCAGCATTCAAAGCGTACCGTATAACAAATCAGGAATAACGGCATATTTGTTTATGAATCACCGTTTATCAGTTAACTGAAAGATTCTCGGAAGTCACATCGCCCAATAAAAACCATTAAATTGTTATACCTTCACATGAGGTTGATAATGAAAAAGAACACTCTTGCTGCACTGATCCTTACTACTCTGGCTGCCGGGCAGCTGGTTAGCCTGCAGGCGCACGCGGCCGGACAGCTCAACGTCTGGGAAGACATCAAAAAATCCGACGGCATTAAGGCCGCGGTAAGCGATTTTGAAAAGCAGTTCAACGTTAAGGTGAACGTGCAGGAAATGCCGTACGCCCAGCAACTGGAAAAGCTGCGCCTTGATGGCCCGGCGGGCATTGGCCCGGACGTGCTGGTGATCCCTAATGACCAGCTAGGCGGTGCGGTCGTCCAGGGACTGCTGTCTCCCCTGACGCTGGACCAGGCGAAGCAGGAGGCCTTTACGCCGGCATCAATCAACGCGTTCCATATGGATAACGTGCTTTACGGCGTACCGAAAGCGGTGGAAACCCTGGTGTTGATTTACAACAAAGACCTGATCGATAAGCCGCTGGATAGCCTGCAGGCCTGGTTCGACTATTCGAAGCAGCAGCGCGAAGAGGGTAAGTACGGCCTGCTGGCGAAGTTTGACCAGATCTATTACAGCTGGGGCGCTATTGGCCCAATGGGCGGCTATATCTTTGGCAAAAACGATAAAGGGGGCTTCAACCCGCAGGATGTCGGCCTGAATAAGCCAGGCGCGGTGGAAGCGGTGACTTTCCTGAAAAAATTCTACACCGACAAGGTATTCCCGGCGGGGATCCTCGGCGATAACGGGCTGAACGCCATCGACTCGCTGTTCACCGAGAAGAAAGCGGCTGCGGTGATTAACGGCCCGTGGGCCTTCCAGCCGTATGAAGCGGCAGGCATTCATTATGGCGTCGCGCCTTTGCCGACGCTGCCGGATGGCAAACCGATGAGCTCCTTCCTCGGCGTGAAGGGCTATGTCGTCTCGACGTGGAGTAAAGATAAAGCGCTGGCGCAGCAGTTTATCGAGTTCATCAACCAGCCGCAGTACGTGAAAGCGCGTTATGTCGCCACCGGAGAAATCCCGCCGCTGAAGGCCATGATTGACGATCCGCTGATTAAGAATGACGAAAAGGCCAGCGCGGTGGCGGTGCAGTCAGCGCGGGCGACGGCGATGCCCGGGATCCCGGAAATGGGAGAGGTATGGGGCCCGGCGAACGCCGCGCTCGAGCTTAGCCTGACCGGTAAACAGGAGCCGAAGGCGGCGCTCGATAACGCTGAAAAGCAGATCAAGATGCAGATCGAAGCCATGCAGGCCAGCAATCAATAATTCGGTGATGTAACAGAACGGGAGGGCCGTCCTCCCGTTTTCAGAAGGAGTCGTGTGTGATTATCAATCCCAGCGAAAATATTGCCGAAGCGCGCGGCGCAGGACGCCATGCGTGGTGCGGCCTGTTGCTGGCTATCGTGCCGGGTTTTGGGCAGTTTTATCACCGCCAGTGGCTGAAGGGGATTGTCTTCCTGGTGCTGCTGAGCAGTTTTATGAGCATTTTCTATGACTTTCTCAGCGAAGGCCTGTGGGGGTTATATACCTTAGGCGAGGAAGTCCCGCGGGATAATTCTATTTTCCTGCTGGCGGAAGGGATAATCAGCGTACTGATTATCGCATTCGGTTTGTTGGTCTATTTCCTCTCGCTGCGCGATGCCTGGGTTAACGGCAAAAAGCGCGATGAAGGCATGGCGCTGAATAGCGTACGCAAGCAGTATCAGATGCTGCTCAGCGAGGGTTTCCCGTATCTGATGATCACGCCCGGCTTCATACTGCTGGTGTTTGTGGTCATCTTCCCGATCCTGTTTGGTTTTGCTATCGCCTTTACTAACTACAACCTTTATCACACGCCGCCGGCGAAGCTGGTGGATTGGGTGGGATTCAAAAACTTCATCAATATCTTCACATTATCCATCTGGCGCTCGACCTTCTTTGACGTACTGCAGTGGACGGTGGTGTGGACGCTGCTGGCGACGACCCTGCAATGTACCGTCGGCGTGCTGCTGGCGATTCTGGTCAACCAGAAAGATCTGCGCTTTAAGCCGTTGATCCGCACAATTTTCATTCTGCCGTGGGCGGTGCCGGGCTTCGTGACGATTCTGGTTTTTGCCGGCATGTTCAATGATTCATTCGGGGTGATTAACAACGCCATTTTGTCCTTCTTTGGCATCACGCCGAAGGCCTGGCTGACCGACCCGTTCTGGACTAAAACGGCGCTGATCATGATGCAAACCTGGCTGGGCTTTCCGTTTGTTTTCGCCATGACCACCGGCGTCCTGCAGGCGATCCCGGACGATCTGTATGAAGCGGCCACCATGGATGGCGCCAGCGCGTTTACCCGCCTGCGGACCATTACTCTGCCGCTGGTGCTCTACTCCATTGCGCCGATCATCATCACTCAGTACACCTTCAATTTTAACAACTTCAATATCATCTACCTGTTCAATAACGGCGGACCGGCGGTAGCCGGGTCGAATGCCGGCGGTACGGATATTCTGGTGTCGTGGATCTACAAATTAACGATGTCGTCTTCGCAATACGCCATCGCGGCCACCATCACGATTCTGCTGTCGATTTTTGTCGTCGGCCTGGCGTTGTGGCAGTTCCGCGCCACGAAATCCTTCAAAAACGACGACATGGCGTAAGGGAAGCAACATGGCTAAATCACCGAGTATTAAACGCGAAAAGTGGATTCGCCTGTCTCTCACCTGGCTGGTGGTCCTCTTCGTATCGACGATCATTATATATCCGCTGGTCTGGACGGTAGGGGCGTCTCTGAACGCCGGGAACAGTCTGCTGAGTACGTCGATTATTCCTGAAAACCTGTCGTTCCAGCATTACGCGGATCTGTTTAACGGCAATGTGAATTATCTCACCTGGTACTGGAACTCGATGAAAATCAGCTTCATGACCATGGTGTTGACCTTAATCAGCGTGAGCTTCACGGCCTATGCGTTCTCCCGGTTTCGTTTCAAAGGGCGGCAGAACGGGCTGATGCTGTTTCTGCTGCTGCAGATGATCCCGCAGTTCTCGGCGCTGATTGCGATCTTTGTTCTCTCTCAGCTGCTGGGGTTGATCAACAGCCATCTGGCGCTGGTGCTGATCTACGTTGGCGGCATGATCCCGATGAATACCTGGCTCATGAAGGGGTATCTGGACGCGATCCCCAAAGATCTGGATGAATCCGCGCGGATGGATGGCGCCAGCAGCTTCCGCATCTTTATCGAAATCATTATGCCGCTGTCGAAGCCGATTCTGGCGGTGGTGGCACTGTTTTCATTTACCGGCCCGCTGGGGGATTTCATCCTCTCCAGCACCATTTTGCGTACCCCGGATAAATACACGCTGCCGATTGGCCTGTATAACCTGGTGGCGCAGAAAATGGGCGCCAGCTATACCACCTACGCGGCGGGCGCGGTGCTGATTGCCGTCCCGGTGGCAATTCTCTATCTGGCGCTACAAAAATACTTTGTTTCCGGCCTCACCTCAGGCAGTACAAAAGGATAACCCCATGAAAAGATTAACACCCGCGTGGCTTGCTGTTTCTCTGGCATGCTGTTTTTCCGCCGGTACGCTGGCGGCAGATGCGCTGCAAACGAAGGCGTTTAGCAATATGCCCGCTGATTTTATTAAAGGCGCGGATATCTCCACGCTGCTGGATGCGGAAAAGCACGGCGCGAAGTTCTTTAACCACAACAATCAGCCGCAGGATCCGATCGCGATTCTGAAGGCCGACGGCGTGAACTATGTTCGCCTGCGCCTGTGGGTGGATCCAAAAGACGCCCAGGGTCAGCGCTACGGCGGCGGCGATAACGATCTGGCGGCGACGCTGGCGCTGGCGAAGCGCGCAAAAGCGCAGGGTATGAAGCTGCTGCTTGATTTTCACTACAGCGATTTCTGGACCGATCCGGGCAAGCAGTTCAAGCCGAAGGCCTGGGAGAAAATGGATTATCCGCAGCTGAAAACCACGATCCACGACTACACCCGCGACACGATTGCCCGCTTTAAGCAGGAGGGGGTGCTGCCGGATATGGTCCAGATCGGCAACGAGATCAACGGCGGTATGCTGTGGCCGGAGGGCAAAAGCTGGGGGCAGGGCGGCGGCGAGTTCGATCGCCTGGCGGGGCTGCTTAACGCCGCCATTGACGGCCTGAAGGAAAACCTCACCGGCGGCGAGCAGATTAAAATTATGCTTCATCTGGCCGAAGGCACGAAAAACGACACCTTCCGCTGGTGGTTTGATGAAATCAGCAAGCGCAACGTGCCTTACGACATCATTGGTCTGTCGATGTACACCTACTGGAATGGTCCGATTAGCGCGCTGAAAGCCAATATGGACGATATCAGCAAGCGCTATAACAAAGACGTGATAGTGGTGGAAGCCGCTTACGCCTATACCCTGGAAAACTGCGACAACGCCGAAAATAGTTTCCAGGCGAAAGAGGAAAAGGATGGCGGTTATCCTGCCACCGTACAGGGGCAATATAATTATATTCACGACTTAATGCAGGCCGTTGCGGACGTACCGGACCACCGCGGTAAAGGTATTTTTTATTGGGAGCCGACGTGGATTGCCGTACCGGGAAATACCTGGGCGACGCCTGCCGGAATGAAATATATCCATGATGAATGGAAAGAGGGGAATGCCCGGGAAAATCAGGCGCTGTTTGATTGCCAGGGAAAAGCATTGCCGTCGATGAAGGTATTCAATTAATTATTCAGCTTTACACTTCAGGATGTTTATTATGAAAAAATTTGCGCCTTTGAGTCCGAAGGTCAATGCGCTATTGCATGGCGCCGACTATAACCCGGAGCAGTGGGAGAACTATCCCGATATTATCGATAAAGATATTGCCATGATGCAGCAGGCAAAATGTAATGTTATGTCGGTAGGGATATTTAGCTGGGCGAAACTTGAACCTCAGGAAGGCGTATTTGAGTTTGGCTGGTTGGACAGTATCCTGGATAAACTCTATGCCGCCGGCATTCATGTCTTTCTCGCGACCCCAAGCGGCGCGCGCCCGGCCTGGATGTCGCAGAAATATCCTCAGGTCCTGCGCGTCGGTCGCGATCGGGTGCCTGCGCTGCACGGTGGACGTCATAACCACTGTATGTCGTCGCCGGTCTACCGTGATAAAACCCTGAAAATAAATTCCCTGCTGGCGGAGCGCTACTCGCAGCATCCGGCGGTGCTGGGCTGGCATATCTCCAATGAATACGGCGGAGAGTGCCACTGCAGCCTGTGCCAGGAGCGTTTCCGCGGCTGGCTGAAAGCGCGCTATGAAACGCTGGATAACCTCAATCACGCCTGGTGGAGTACCTTCTGGAGCCACACCTACAGCGACTGGTCGCAGATCGAATCTCCGGCCCCGCAGGGGGAAGTCTCCATTCATGGTCTGAACCTGGACTGGCATCGCTTCAATACCGCTCAGGTGACGGACTTCTGCCGCCACGAAATTGCGCCGCTGAAAGCGGCGAATGCTGCGCTGCCGGTAACAACCAACTTTATGGAGTATTTCTACGATTACGACTACTGGCAGCTGGCGCAGGTGCTGGACTTTATCTCATGGGACAGCTACCCCATGTGGCACCGTGATAAAGATGAAACCACGCTGGCCTGCTACACCGCTATGTATCATGACATGATGCGCAGCCTGAAGGGCGGCAAACCGTTTGTGTTAATGGAATCCACCCCGAGCGCGACCAACTGGCAGCTGACCAGTAAGCTGAAGAAACCGGGAATGCATATTCTCTCTTCTCTGCAGGCGGTGGCGCACGGCGCGGATTCGGTGCAGTACTTCCAGTGGCGTAAGAGCCGCGGTTCGGTTGAGAAGTTTCATGGCGCGATTATCGATCATGTCGGTCATCTGGATACGCGCGTGGGTCGTGAAGTGACGGCGCTCGGCGAGATGTTAAGCCAGCTGCCGGGCGTCGTGGGCTGCCGGACGGATGCGAAAGTGGCGATTATCTTCGACCAGCAAAACCGCTGGGCGCTGGATGATGCACAGGGGCCGCGAAATCTCGGCATGGAGTATGAAAATACCGTCAACGAACATTACCGTCCGTTCTGGGAGCAGGGGATTGCGGTTGATGTTATCGATGCTGACGTTGACCTGAGCGCTTATCAACTGGTCATTGCGCCAATGCTGTATATGGTTCGTGAGGGATTTGCCGAACGCGCCGAAGCGTTTGTGGCTAACGGTGGTCATTTAGTTACAACATACTGGACGGGTATTGTTAACGAATCCGACCTTTGCCATCTCGGCGGTTTCCCGGGCCCGCTGCGTAAACTGCTGGGCATTTGGGCGGAAGAGATTGACTGCCTGAACGACGGCGAACGCAACCTGGTACAGGGGCTGGCGGGCAATGAAGGGGGCCTGCAGGGACCGTATCAGGTACGCCATCTGTGTGAACTGATCCATGCCGAAACGGCGCAGCCGCTGGCGACCTACCGCGATGATTTTTACGCGGGAAGACCGGCGGTTACCGTCAATCACGTGGGTAAAGGTAAGGCCTGGCACGTCGCTTCGCGCAACGATCTGGCTTTCCAGCGGGACTTCTTCACCGCCATAAGTAAAGAGCTGTCGCTGCCGCGTGCGGTGGCAGCCGATTTCCCACCGGGCGTGGTGGCGACCGCACGGACGGACGGTGAGACCACCTACGTGTTCCTGCAAAACTACAGCGCGCAGCAGCAGCAGGTGACCTTACCGCAGGGCTATCAGGACAGCCTCACCGGCGCGGCACTGAACGCGCCGTTGACCTTAAAAGCGTGGGATTGCCGCATTCTCAGCCGTCACGCGTAATTTTTCTCTATCCACGCCTGCTCGCAAGAGCAGGCGTTTTTTTATCTGCTTATCAGGAGTCTATTATGGTGAGTTTAAAATCCTTTCTGAATTATTTCTCCCAGTCTCGTCCGGCGGTAACGTTAAGCCAGGCGGAACAACAACAGATTGAACGTTTAATTCAGGCTTTTGGCGGCGAGGCGAATATTGTCAACGTTGACGCCTGTATCACCCGCTTACGCGTCACGGTGAATAATCTGTCGATTGTTGACTCTCAGGGGCTACAGCAGCAGGGAGCGCTTGGCGTTATTATCCTTGGGCAGCAGGTGCATGCTATTTTCGGTAAACAGTCGGATGCTTTGCGTCAATTACTTGACGAACACTTTGCCAGCCGTAAATAAAATAAAACGGGATAACGCAATAATGAGTTATCCCGAAAAGAAAACAAAGCATTCAATGGCAATAATGATTACCGGAGGGTAATTAACGACCTTACAGCTGGAGATAAAACAGTTAAATGACGACTACCACCAGGCCTCGACCTGTACACCAAAGTTCCACGTATTATTGGCAGTTTGATCTTCGAACGGTTTACCGTTTTCAGAGTCATTCAGATACGAAGCGAAAATGCGCAGTTCCGGGCGAGACATAAAGTCAGGGCCATCGGCCAGGCCCAGCGCGATGGTATATTTCTCACCGGCCTGCTTATAATCAGTATTGTTCTTGTAGCTATCTTTTTGGTAAAAGCCGCCCACTTCGCCAATCAGGCGCACGTATTCGGTGAACTGATACTGCCCACGAGCCACCAGCGACAGCATGCGCGTTTTATCCGTGTAATCGGTGATGTTGTCCGCGGAGCCCCAGGTGAGAACGTGGTTAATGGAGAACTTTTCGGTAATCGGAATTAAACCGGTATTAATCACGCGGTATCCGGTGGCGTCATTGACGTAGTTCCACATGTCGTACCAGCCGCCGCCCTGGGAAACCATGTTCTGCGCCAGCCCTTTGTTGGCGTACTGCAGCACCGTTTTGTTGTAACCACCCAGCATATCCTGGCTGATTTCACCGGTTAGCATGACGCCGTTTTCAGCATCGTATAGACCACCGTAGGAGTCCTGCTTTTTAGTGGTATTCGGCATCGCGTAGTCGATACCAAATTCGGTCCACGAACCGGCCCACGGCTTCCAGCCTGCGTAGCGCAGGTCGAGGTAGTTAATGTTGACGTTGCTATCGCCATCGACGCGGTAGTCGACGTCATTGGCATCTCCGCGGATCCAGGCAAATGAAACGGCCCCCGGGCCGAGCGTATAGTTTTCGATCCCGGCACCGGATCCGGAAATGTTCCAGTATTTGGTATCAATGATGTGGAGATCGTGGCGCTGGTAGTAGCGTTTACCACCCCAAATGACCGCGTTCGGATCGCCGGGGACCAGCCCTTTGATTTGCAGGTTGAGCTGGCGCAGGCCGAATTGGGCATCATCATCGAGCGTGGTTTCGTTATCGTTAGAACCGTCAGAGACCATGCTGACCATGCTATCAAGATAGAAGCTAACGTCATTCTTCTTATAGACCTCTGATCCCAGCTCCAGCTCGCCGTAGGTATCGGACTCATTACCCAGACGGCCAATTTTGTTTTTTTGCCATTCGGCCTGACTACCGTCGCCGGAGACCCCAACCCCGGCGCGCATATAGCCATGAAAATCGATACCCGGAAGCGTGGCGGAAGCAGCAAACACGGATGGTGAAATCAGCGCAGCGGCCAACGCAGCGGAGAGTGTGCGCAGCGTAGTGTTCATGTCTATCCTCTTATTGTTTTGTATTACGTTCACATAACCGATGTCATAAAATGCCTAAACCCGAATTCAGGCAATTAAATGATCGCTATAGTGTGATTAACTGCAAATAAATTGGCGGGTTTTGTAACGACTAGTGAGTCCATTCACAATTTGTTGTATTGTGAGCGTAATACTTTTTGTGATGATTGTGGTTCAGGGGACGCGGCGATGAGCGTTTTTTCACATTGCCCCTGTTACAATCCAGGGATAACAACATAAGGAACCGGACTATGAAGTCTAAAAGCGCGACCTTAGAAGACGTTGCTCGCCATGCGGGCGTCTCCTATCAGACCGTGTCCAGGGTACTCAATAAATCTGCTAATGTATCCAAAGCCACACGCAGCAAGGTGGAGAAATCCATTGAGGAGCTGCGCTATGTCCCAAACCGCCTGGCGCAGCAGCTGGTAGGAAAGCAAAGCCGCACCGTGGGCCTGGTCACCATCTCCCTCGCATTGCACGCGCCTTCTCAGGTGGCTGCTGCGGTAAAACGCTATGCGAATGTAGAAGGCTATCAGGTGCTCATCTCTATGATTGATGAGAGCGTCAACCAAAGTATTCAAGATTCCATTAATGAACTTAAGTCTCAGCTGGTAGATAAGGTCATCATCAACGTGCCGCTGGAGACTGAACTGGCTCAAAAAATTGCCGCTGATAACGATGATATCGTCTGTCTTTTTTTAGATGTTGACCCCTACAGCTCCGTGTTTAACGTTTCGTTTAACCCGGCTGACGGCACCCGGGCCAGCGTCAAATATCTCTATGAAATGGGGCATCGGGAGATCGCGCTGCTAGCCGGCCCGGAAAGCTCGGTATCGGCCAAACTGCGTCTGAAAAGCTGGATTGAGACCCTTGAGGGATATGGCCTGCAGCCGGTCACGGTGATTCGCGGTAACTGGGATGCGCAGAGCGGCTATGCCGGCGCGCTGCAAATGCTGCGGGAGACGCCAAACTTTACCGCCGTTCTGGTGGGTAACGATCAGATGGCGCTGGGCGTACTGAGCGCGTTTCACCAACATCAGGTGCCGATTCCGGGGGAAAAATCGGTTATTGGTTATGATGACACCTATGAGAGTTCGTTCTTTTACCCGGCGCTCACCACCGTTTCGCTGGATCTTGATTTACAAGGAAAAGAGGCCGTCCGGCGCCTTCTCGATAGCGGCGATCACGAGACATCTCATACTTCTTCTATCCTTCCGGCTCGTCTGGTCGTGCGCCACTCTACCGGGCCAAAAACGGAGCCGGGTAAAAACCTGCAGTCTATTGCCGAACAGCTCAGAGCGCTGGCGCATCAGCTTAATCCTTAATCCGCAACGGGCGGCCTGCGCCGCCCTTTAGCCCCTTCCATTCTCAGGGTTGATCTTTGTATTCACCCGGCGTACCATAATGTTATGTTATAACGTAATGATTGAGGTCGCTATGAAACCCAATATTCATCCGCATTATCGTACGGTGGTTTTTCACGATACCAGCGCCAATGAATACTTCAAAGTCGGATCAACGATCCGTACCGAGCGCGAAATTGAGCTGGAAGGCGAGACGTATCCCTACGTAACGCTCGATGTCTCCTCCAAATCGCATCCGTATTACACCGGCAAACAGAAGGCCTTCAACAATGAAGGCAGCACCGCGCGTTTCCGCCAGCGCTTCGGCGGTTTTATTGATGCGAAAAGGAGTAAATAATGCAGGTGCTCAACTCATTGCGTAGCGCGAAACAGCGCCACCCGGATTGCCAGATCGTCAAGCGCAAAGGGCGGCTGTACGTTATCTGCAAAAGTAATCCTCGCTTTAAGGCCGTCCAGGGGCGCAAGAAGAGACGTTAACGGAAGCTCTCCAGCGTTCGTAACTGCCGGCCGTCGGCGCTAAAGTTGTCGGCGGCCAGCCACTGCTGCATTGCCTTGTCAATCTGCGGCCACTCGGAATCGATAATCGAAAACCAGTCGGTATCGCGGTTGTGGCCCTTTATCACCAGCGCCTGACGAAAACGCCCCTCATACTGAAATCCCAGCCGCAGCGCCGCCCGGCGTGAAGGCTCGTTCAAACTGTTGCATTTCCACTCGTAGCGACGATAGCCGAGCGTTGCAAAAATATAATGCATCAGCAGCCATTGAGCCTCGGTGGCCATCGCCGTCCGGCTTAGTAAAGGCGAGAAGTGAACGTGGCCGACTTCAACAACGCCATTTTTAGCATCGATTCTCATCAGCGCCAGTGAGCCGACGGGCTGGTCTGTCCGTTGATCTATCACGGCAAAGTGAATGGGATCGGCCTGCCCGGAAACGTGCTCTATCCACGCGCGGTATTCCTCTACGCTGTTATCCGGCTCACGCAGCAGCCACGTCCAGCTTCGGGTGTCCGGGGCCAGCCGATGGGCGTCAAACAGCGCACCGGCGTGCGTGGAGCGCAATGGCTCAAGGCGGCAAAGGCGGCCCTGCAGATTCAACCTTTCAGGATGCGGACGGGGCAGCCAGTCGGGCAGGGCTGCGCCAACGGGTTGATCGAATTGATTAAGATGGCTCATGAGGTTTTCCTTTGGCAGGTGAATGCTGCGAGATTAGGCGCTTGTTGGTTCCATAAAAAGAACCACAGGAGTATGTTTTTAGGGTGCCATGAGGAGCGATGATGAATATTCCGGATGATGCTTTTTTTGCTTTACTGGAGCAGGCCCTGCGCGGCAGGGGAGGTGGAACCCTGCAGCGTACGCTCTATCAGACACTACGCGAGGCGATTTTGCAGGGGGCGCTGGCAGGTGATAGCCGTTTACCCGGCTCGCGCGCCATGGCCCAGCGTCTGGGACTGTCGCGCAACACCGTCAACGGCGCGCTGGAGCAGCTGGCGATAGAGGGGTATTTATTACGTAGCCGCCAGGGGACGTCCGTCGCGCCTTTAGGAACTCAGGGAGAGGGGGACGTTGAGGCGCGCCATATTGTGCTCCCTGAATACTTACAGGGATTACCGGCGGCAATCCATCGTGATTCACCCACGCTGCTCTTTACGCCGGGAATGCCTGCGGTTAACTACTTTCCGCTTTCCATCTGGCGCCGGCTCCTGGATCGCGTACTGCGTGAAGAGGGAAGCGCATTATTGGGCTACGGCGATGCGCAGGGAGAGCTCGTACTGCGAAAAGCCATTGCCCGCCACCTTGCGCTCTCGCGGGGGATCCGCTGTGAAGCCAGCCAGATTGTGATTACGGAAGGTGCGCTGGAAGGCGTCGATTTATGCACGCATTTGCTGAGCGTCGCTGGCGATACGGCATGGGTAGAAGAACCCGGCTATCCGGGAGCAAAAAGCATTTTTCTCAAATCCGGACTTCATATAGAGGGCGTGCCGGTTGATCATGAAGGGATGCGTTTTGATAGTCATAATGATAGTGAAGCGCCGCGATTGATCTTTACTTCACCTTCCCATCAATACCCCTGCGGGGCAGTGATGAGCGCCGGGAGGCGACTGGCGCTACTGGAGTATGCCCGCCGGCATGATTCATGGATTATTGAAGATGATTACGACAGCGAGTTTCGCTACAGCGGTGAGCCCATTCCGGCCATGCTGGGGATGGCCAGGCAGGCGCCGGTGGTTTATCTGGGGACATTCAGCAAAACGCTATTTCCGGCGCTGCGCATTGGCTTTATGGTGATGCCTCCCGCGCTGGCGGAGGCCGCACGTGGCGCCATTGGTTCGCTATTACGCGGCGGACATTGGGCCGAACAGAGGGCGCTGGCGTTGTTCATTGAAGAGGGGCACTACGCACGTCATTTAGCCGCCATGCGCCGTTTATACCGTAAACGTCAGCAGCAGCTGCGGGAGATTCTGGCTCAAGAGCTCAGGCATCCTTATGAACTGTTTGGCGGCGAGGGGGGCCTGCACCTGACCGTTGCTATCGACAACGTGGATGACCTGGCGATTGTGCAGCAGGCCCGGCGGTTTCAGCTGGCACCCGGGGCGTTAAGCCGTTTTTACCTGGATGTAAACACGGCGCGAAGCGGCTTTGTTCTGGGCTACGGTAATACGTCCGCCTCGCATTTTATGGCTGCGGTACGGACGCTGAGCCGTCTTATTGCGCTGGACCGACGCGGGTAAGAGAAAACACATCGTAAAAGGAGAGTTCGCCTTTGGTGGCGATCATTTTTTGTAGCTGAGCCTTTTGTTCGCCGCCGACGCGTGGCGATTGCAGGATGCGTTCAAGCAGCTGCTCAGGGACAAATCGGGTGTTGTACCACTCACCGTTGTAGCACACGCGGAAATCAAGAACGTCAATATCTTCATAACGATAGCGCGGGTAGACGTCGAAGAAAAAGAAACCGTTTAGCAGAACAAATAACACAATTAACAGCCAGACAGAATCTACCAGCGTTTCGGAACGTAGCATCACAATAAGCGTGGCCAGGAAAGCCGCGTACATGGCGACAAAAAGCCATGGATGGTTGCGAATAAAGCTAATGCTAAAGCGCGGACGGTTGTCGCGCTTCTCTTTCACATTAAGCTCATCAATGGTGCTCTTCAGCAGCAGCTGTATTTCTGTCATCTTATTCCCCAAATTCTGCCATGAGCCCGTATCCAGGCGTGACAAACCGGGCTCAGCCTGAAGGCTATTTTATGTTGCGTAAATCCATGGGGAAAGTAACAGATTGGTTGCAGAAAAGCATAACAGTTACCGTTTTTCGCTCTCCAGCATTTTGATTATCCGTGCCGGGTTTCCGCCGACGACGGCGTTTGCCGGCACATTTTTTACTACGACGGCCCCCGACGCCACCACGGCATTATCGCCGATAGTGACGCCTGGATTAATCACTGCCCGGCCGCCAATCCACACATTGTGGCCAATGGTGACGGGTTTTCCGTACTCTTGACCACTGTTGCGGTCGACAGGGTCAAGGGGATGCGTAGCGGTATAAATATGCACGCCCGGCGCCAGCATGCAGTTATCGCCAATATGAATTGGACAGACGTCAAGCATGACGCAATCAAAGTTAGCGTAGAAATTTTTGCCGAGGAAGATATTGTAGCCATAGTCACAGCGAAATGTGGGTTCGATATACGCGTCACTCGCGTGCCCAAGCAGTTCAGAAAGTAATGCGTTTCTTAATTCACGTTCTTCAGGCGCCGAATGATTGTAGCGGTGCAGCAGCTGTCTGGCCCGCAGACGATCGGCTTTCAACGTGGCGTCACCTGCCAGATACAGTTCGCCGGCAATCATTTTTTGTTTCTCTTCGCTCATGGAGGCTTTCCTTATTTCCTTATCGTTAGGCCGCCATAGTATAAAAAAGAAACCGGTTTCATATTCGCATTGAGCCAACATCTGTGAGCACTGTCACACTTATTATCATCACGAGAGAGGGGCGTTTTCGGCACGAGATGTATGACTTTCATTTGAAATAAACTAGCGGATAAATTTCCAGACTGAAGGGGGGATCTTGTCATACAGTTTATTCATCGTCAGCTCAGCAAGACGATGGTCGGCCGCTGAGTAAAATACCGCCAGTTCATTATCGGAAAGTTCATATTTATTTTTTTCAATTACGCGCTCCAGCGTATCAATTGTCTGACAGCGTCGTAAACGCATCAAATAGTCTATTTTGGTTAATGTTTTATCAGACATAAATTCACCTTTTGATTGTAATAATACTAACAAGAAAGACTGGCCGGGTTTTCCCGACAGGCGTTGACAAAGCAGCGGAATAACCGATTGCCAGATTTACGCCATTTCTGCAGATCTGCGCTGTTAATGCCGTAGTTGCTGAACAAGACGAAAGTGTCATCCAGATATTCGTCAATCTGGGTAATCAGCTTATTATCCTCTGCATACTTAATTTTATAATTAAGTGCGAACGCGGCAATGTGCTCGATCAATTCATTAAGTTGAAGATTGACAGCCGAGGTCGGGTCATTAACCCAGCCGTGGTTGCTCTCTTCCAGGTTTGCAAGACAGTCATGATACAGGGTTTCGCAGAGAAATTTAAGCTGCGCAATATCATGTCTTTTTGGCGAGTATTCGTCCATAACGCATCCCCTTTTGAGTGGTTTAAACGACGATTATCGACACCGTTGTGGGATGAACACGACTAACAGACCTGACACATACATTGTAATCTTGCTGTTTAACTATAATCCACTCTTAAAAAGATTTCATCGTGCTATTACGAAAAATTACAATTATCAGCGTCCTTTTATCTTCAATGCCTCGGACTTTATTATATCGTGCCGTTACCCCGATCGGAAAAAACGAATACTGACCTTATATTTCATCAGGTTAGCCGACGCGTTTAGCCGTTATAGAGAGACAACCATACATAAAATCAGTGATTAAGAATATTCTGAGTTAGGGGCGCGGGAAAGAAATTGTGGAAAAAAAATGGAGATAAGCACCGCGACTCATCATTAAATATTATATCTCAGCTTATAAATTAGACAATAACAATCCGTGCGTTTTAACGAGGAACAAAAGAAAAGGGCCGCAAATGCGGCCCTGAGAGGAGAGAGATTAATGATGCTCAACCGGATGGCTGTGCTCAATATCCTCATTTTTCTTACTAAAGCGGCGGCGAACCACCACGAAGAACACCGGCACGAAGAAAATCGCCAGCACCGTCGCGGTCACCATCCCACCCATTACGCCAGTACCGACGGCGTTCTGCGCGCCGGAGCCTGCGCCGGAGCTGATAACCAGCGGCATGACCCCAAGGATGAACGCCAGCGAGGTCATCAGAATCGGACGCAGACGCATACGAACGGCTTCCAGCGTGGCTTCGATCAGGCCTTTGCCCTCTTTATCCATCAGGTCCTTGGCGAATTCAACGATAAGTATCGCGTTCTTCGCCGACAGGCCGATGGTGGTCAGCAGACCAACCTGGAAGTAGACGTCGTTGGTTAATCCACGGAAGGTAGCCGCCAGCAGCGCACCCACAACCCCCAGCGGAACAACCAGCATGACCGAGAACGGAATCGACCAGCTTTCATACAGCGCCGCCAGGCACAGGAAGACGACAATCAGCGAGATAGCGTACAGCGCTGGTGCCTGGTTGCCTGACAACCGTTCCTGATAAGACATACCGGTCCAGTCATAGCCAATACCCGCAGGCAGTTTACCCGCCAGCTCTTCCATAAGGTTCATCGCTTCACCGGTACTCTTGCCCGGTGTCGCCTGGCCGAGGATTTCCATTGATGGCAGACCGTTGTAACGCTCCAGACGCGGCGAGCCGTATTCCCAGCGTGAAGTCGAGAAGGCGGAGAAGGGCACCATCTGTCCATCGCTGCCGCGTACGTACCAGTTGCCGATATCTTCCGGCAGCATACGGTATTTCGCTTCAGACATGATATACACTTTCTTCACGCGACCGCGGTCAATGAAGTCGTTGACGTAGCTACCACCCCATGCTGCGCCAAGCGTCGTGTTAATGTCGCTGATAGACACGCCGAGAGCCTGCGCTTTTTCCTGATCGATATCCACTTTAAACTGCGGAGTATCTTCCAGTCCGTTTGGACGCACGCCGGTTAAGACGTCAGGATGCTGCGCGACCATACCAAAGAGCTGGTTACGTGCCTGGGTCAGTTTTTCATGCCCCAGTCCCGCCTGGTCGATAAGCTGGAAGTCAAAGCCCGTTGCGGTACCCAGTTCAACAATTGCCGGCAGGTTAAAGGCGAAGACCATTGCGTCTTTAATCTGCGAGAAATACCCCATTGCGCGACCGGTAATCGCCTCAACTTTGTTCTCTTCGCCCGGACGCTGGCTCCAGTCCTTCAGAGAAACGAACGCGATACCGGTGTTTTGCCCACGACCCGCGAAACCAAAGCCGTTTACGGCGAATACCGATTCAACGTTGTTTTTCTCTTTGGTGAGATAGTAGTCGGTCATCTCATCCAGAACTTTCTGGGTACGCTCCTGAGTTGCGCCAGCAGGCAGCTGCGCCATGCTCAGGAAGACGCCCTGGTCTTCGTCCGGCAGGAACGAACTTGGCAGACGAACGAACAGCCAGGCCATGCCGACAACGATGATCAGGTACAGCACCAGATAACGACCGGTACTGCGCAGGATATTGCCTACGCTATCGGTGTAGTGATGCGTGCTCTTATCGAACATGCGGTTAAACCAACCGAAGAAGCCGGTGGTGGCGCCATGGCTGCCTTTCTGGATGGGTTTCAGCATCGTGGCGCAGAGCGCCGGGGTCAGAATCAGTGCCACCAGTACCGACAGCGCCATCGCGGAAACGATAGTGATCGAGAACTGACGGTAAATCGCACCGGTAGAACCGCCGAAGAAGGCCATCGGGATAAATACCGCCGAAAGCACCATCGCGATACCCACCAGCGCGCCCTGAATCTGGCCCATTGATTTACGCGTGGCCTCCTTCGGCGGTAGCCCTTCTTCGGCCATTACACGCTCGACGTTTTCCACCACCACGATGGCGTCATCCACGAGCAGGCCTATGGCGAGCACCATACCAAACATGGTGAGGGTGTTTATCGAGAAGCCGAACAGCGCGAGGATAGCGAACGTCCCCAGCAGTACGACCGGCACGGCGATAGTCGGAATCAGCGTTGCGCGGAAGTTCTGCAGGAACAGGTACATCACCAGGAACACCAGAATGATGGCTTCAACCAGCGTTTTCACCACTTCGTGAATGGAGATCTGCACGAAGGGGGTGGTGTCATACGGGTAAACAATCTTCAGGCCTGACGGGAAGAAAGGTTCCATTTTCTTCAGTTCGGCACGAATGGCGTTGGCGGTATCCAGCGCGTTCGCGCCGGTCGCGAGCTTAATACCCAGACCGGACGCGGGCTGACCGTTAAACTTCGCGATAACGTCATAGTTCTCACCACCCAGCTCAATCTTCGCGACATCGCGCAGACGCACCTGGGAACCATCCTGGTTAACCTTCAGCAGAATGTTGCCGAACTCTTCAGTATTGGTCAGACGGGTCTGCGCCACGATGGAGGCGTTCAGCTGCTGACCTTTCACCGGTGGAGTACCGCCTAACTGTCCTGCTGCAACCTGGGCGTTCTGCGCTTTCAGGGCGCTGATCACGTCAACCGGCGTCAGCTGGAAGTTATTAAGCTTGTTCGGATCCATCCAGATACGCATCGCGTACTGAGAACCGAACAGCTGTACGTCACCGACGCCGCTGGTACGGCTAATCGAATCCTTCATGTTGGCGGCAACATAGTCAGAAATGTCATCCTGATTCATGGTGCCGTTGGTATTGATAACGCCGACAACCATCAGGAAGCTGCTGGATGCCTTTTCAACGCTAATACCCTGCTGCTGAACTTCTTGCGGCAGCAGCGGCGTCGCCAGCGCCAGCTTGTTCTGAACCTGTACCTGGGCGATATCCGGATCGGTACCGGATTCAAAGGTGAGGGTGATGGTTGCTGTACCGGTGGAGTCACCATTAGAAGACATGTACATCAGGTGATCGATACCGTTCATGTTCTGTTCGATAACCTGGGTCACGGTGTTCTGCACGGTTTCAGCATCGGCACCGGGGTACATGGCTGTAATGGAAATTGCCGGCGGCGCAATCGTCGGATATTGCGCTATCGGCAACTTGAGGATCGATAACCCCCCAGCCAGCATGATGATAATGGCGATCACCCACGCAAATATGGGGCGATCGATAAAGAAATTAGGCATGTCTTAACGGCTCCTGTTTAAGTTAAGACTTGGGTTGTTCTGACTGAGCGTTGCCTGCGGCTTGCTGTTTATCGTCAGAAACGACTTCCTGCGCTTTTACCTGCACGCCTGGTCTGACTTTTTGCAGACCGGTGATGATGACGCGATCGCCCGTTTTCAGCCCTTCGGTGACCAGCCATTTATCACCAATAGCCTGAGTGGCGGTAATCTGGCGAACTTCGACTTTATCACCTTCGCCGACGACCATCGCGCTGGCATCGCCGCGCGGGGTGCGGGTTACGCCCTGCTGAGGAACCAGCAGCGCATCCGGGTTGACGCCTTCTTCCAGACGCGCGCGGACGAACATCCCCGGCAGCAGAGTGTGATCCGGGTTCGGGAAAATGGCGCGCAGCGTGATAGAACCAGTGGTCTGATCAACGGTGACGTCAGAAAACTCCAGCGTACCGTTCTGCGGGTATTTCAGACCGTCGTTCGTCACCAGCTCAACCTTCGCTTTACCGTTTTCCTGCTGCAGCTTGCCGTTGGCCAGCTCTTGTTTCAGACGCAGGAAATCGTTGCTCGATTGCGTCACGTCAACATAGATAGGATCCAGCTGTTGCACGGTCGCCAGGGCGGTGGTTTGGCCGTTTTGCACCAGAGCACCTTCTGTGACCGCGGATTTACCAATGCGGCCTGAGATTGGCGAGGTGACTTTGGTGTAGGCCAGATTAATGCGCGCTGTTTCAACCGCTGCTTTGGCGGCAACCACGGCGGCGTTGCTCTGTTGCGCGGTCGCGACGGCAGTATCGTAATCCTGTTGGCTGATGTACTTAGTGCCTAACAGTTTCTGATAACGTTTAACCGTCAGCTGATCCATATTTGCCGCGGCCTGCGCTTTGGCTAAATCGCCTTTCGCGCTTTCATAAGTGGCCTGATAGGTCGCCGGATCGATTTGATAAAGAGATACCCCTGCCTGGATATCGCTCCCTTCGGTGAAGTTACGTTTAAGAATAATGCCACTGACCTGAGGACGAACTTCCGCAACGCGATAGGCGCTGGTACGGCCTGGCAGTTCGGTAGTAATTTGTAGAGGAGCGGATTTGAGCGTCACAATACCGACTTCCGGCATTTGTTGGGCTCCTTGCTGAGCCGGTTTGTCGTCACATCCTGTTAGCGCTAAGCTGCCTGAGAGCATCAGAACGACCGCCAGAGGCGTTAACCCTCTGTTTTTGTTCATATGTAAACCTCGAGTGTCCAATTTCAAATTGTTCAGTGGCTCAATCGACCACAAACCCACTGCTGTGTTTCTATTATGGTCATGCTATGGTACATACATTCACAAATGTATGTAAACGTAACCTCTGTAAACTCATCGACCTATGGCACGAAAAACCAAACAACAGGCGCTTGAGACCCGGCAACATATTCTGGATGTTGCTCTGCGTCTGTTTTCGCAGCAAGGCGTATCATCCACCTCGCTGGCCGCAATTGCAAAAGAGGCCGGTGTGACGAGGGGCGCTATCTATTGGCATTTCAAAAATAAATCAGATTTATTTAATGAAATATGGGTGCTTTCAGAAGCCAACATCAACGATCTCGAAGTTGAGTATCGGGCAAAATTCCCCAACGATCCACTGTCAGTTGTCAGAGAGATCTTAGTGTATATCCTTGAAGCAACGGTGACAGAAAAACGCAGGCGCTTGATGATGGAAATCATTTTCCATAAATGCGAGTTCGTCGGAGAGATGGTCACGCTGCAAGAAGCGCAGCGAAGTTTATGCCTTGAGAGCTACGATCGTATCGAGCAGACATTAAACGAGTGCATTGCGGCGAAGATGCTGCCCGCCAATTTACTCACCCGGCGGGCGGCGATTTTAATGCGCAGCTATCTTTCTGGCCTGATGGAGAACTGGCTGCTGGCGCCCAACGCTTTCGATCTGCAGCATGAAGCGCGGGCATATGTCGAAACGCTGCTTGAAATGTATCAATTATGCCCCTCCTTGCGCAGTTCTGAAGGCGCGGAAGCTTAAGTATCCTCGCGGACAAAAGGGGTATTTTTCCTGCTGTCCGCCGCTATTCGCGCGATAACAGAAGTGCTATTCTTCGCGCTGCGACGATCCCCGGTATTCTCCGGCTTTTGCAATCACTCATGTTAACACTATGCTGCATACTATCCGTTGGCGAAACGCCATATCCGCTTTTGTTCTTACCCTGATGTTTTTTATCGGCTGTATTAGCGTTAACACGGCGCTGGCGGCTGACTTACCCGAACGTTCCGAGGTGCAAAGCCAGCTCACGACGCTGAATAAGCAAAAAGAGCTGACTCCGCAGGACAAGCTGGTTCAGCAGGACCTGACCCAGACCCTGGAAACCCTCGATAAAATCGAACGCATTAAGTCGGAAACGACGCAGCTGCGTCAGCAGGTGGCTCAGGCGCCAGCGAAAATGAATCAGGCTATCGATAGCCTCAACGCGCTAAGCGATGTTCCCGATGATGAGGCGACGCGTAAAACGTTGAGCACGTTATCGCTACGTCAGCTGGAATCACGCGTCTCTCAGACGCTGGACGATTTGCAAAACGCGCAGAACGATCTGGCAACCTATAACAGCCAGTTAGTCTCCCTACAAACCCAGCCGGAACGTGTGCAGAATGCGATGTACTCCGCTTCGCAGCAGCTGCAGCAGATCCGTAACCGCCTGAATGGCACCTCGACGGGCGAGGAGACGCTGCGTCCTACCCAGCAGAGTTTGCTGCTGGCTCAGCAGGCTCTGCTGAATGCGCAGATAGACCAGCAGCGCAAAAGCCTGGAAGGTAACACGGTCCTGCAGGATACCCTGCAAAAGCAGCGTGATTACATCACCGCCTACAGCAACCGTCTTGAACACCAGCTTCAGTTATTGCAGGAAGCGGTGAATAGCAAGCGCCTGACGCTGACGGAAAAGACGGCTCAGGAAGCGGTTTCCCCGGACGAAACGGCGCGTATTCAGGCAAACCCGCTGGTGAAGCAGGAGCTGGAGATTAACCACCAGCTTAGCCAAAGGCTGATTTCGGCGACGGAAAATGGTAATCAGCTGGTTCAGCGCAACATCAAAGTGAAGACCTGGCTCGATCGCGCTTTGCAATCCGAGCGTGACATAAAAGAGCAGATTTCCGTGCTGAAAGGCAGCCTGCTGCTGTCGCGTATCCTTTATCAGCAGCAGCAAACGCTGCCCTCTGCGGAGGAGTTGAGCGATATGACGAACCGCATCGCCGACCTGCGCCTCGAACAGTTTGAGGTTAACCAGCAGCGCGATGCGTTGTTCCAGAGCGATGCGTACGTCGCGAAGCTGGAGGAAGGGCACAGCAGCGATGTCAATGCCGAAGTGCATAGCGCGCTTCTCGAAATCGTTGATATGCGCCGGGAGCTGCTCGATCAGTTCAACAAACAGCTGGGTAACCAGCTGATGATGGCCATTAACCTGCAGATCAATCAGCAGCAGTTAATGAGCGTGTCGACCAACCTGAAAGCCATTCTGACGCAGCAGATTTTTTGGGTAAACAGTAACCGTCCGATGGACTGGGAGTGGGTTAAAGCCTTCCCGGAAGCGCTGAAAGGGCAGTTTAAGGCGATGAAAATCACCGTAAACTGGGAAAAAGCCTGGCCTGCGGTATTTATCGCTTTCCTTGCCGGCCTGCCGTTGCTGCTGATTGCCGGTCTGATTCGCTGGCGCCTTAACTGGCTGAAAGCGTATCAGGCGAAGCTGGCTTCACAGGTGGGGCAACTGCGCAATGACACTCAGCTTCATACGCCGAAAGCGATTCTTATCGATCTGATCCGCGCGCTGCCTGTGGTGCTGGTGATTCTGGCCATTGGCCTGATTCTGCTGACCATGCAGCTGAATATCAGCGATTTGCTGTGGGCCTATAGTAAGAAGCTGGCGCTGTTCTGGCTGGTGTTTGGCCTGTGCTGGAAGGTGCTGGAAAAAGACGGCGTGGCGGTGCGCCACTTTAATATGCCGTCGCAGTTGACCAGCCACTGGCGGCGGCAGATTGTCCGCGTCAGCCTTGCGCTGCTGCCGCTCAATTTCTGGTCGGTGATGTCGGAGCTGTCGCCGCTGCACCTGATGGATGACGTGCTCGGGCAGTTTGTTATTTTCCTCAACCTGCTGCTGATTGCGGTGCTTGTTTTGCCGATGTGCCGCGAGAGCTGGCGTGATAAAGAGTCCCACAGCCTGCGCCTTATCACCGTCACCGTGCTATCGATTGTGCCCATCGCCCTGATGGTGCTGACGGCAACCGGCTACTTCTACACGACGCTGCGTCTGGCCGGCCGCTGGATTGAAACCGTTTACCTGGTGATGCTGTGGAACCTGCTGTACCAGACCGTTCTGCGCGGCCTGAGCGTGGCCGCCCGGCGTATTGCCTGGCGCCGTGCGCTGGCGCGTCGTCAGCATTTGGTTAAAGAGGGCGCTGAAGGGGCCGAACCCCAGGAAGAGCCGACGATTGCCCTGGAGCAGGTTAACCAGCAAACGCTGCGTATTACGATGCTGGTGATGATTGCGCTGTTTGCCGTGCTGTTCTGGGCGATTTGGTCCGATCTGATCACCGTGTTCGCCTATCTCGACAGTATTACGCTGTGGCATTACAACGGTACGGAAGCCGGCGTCAGCGCCGTGAAAAGCGTCACCATGGGCAGCCTGCTGTTCGCGATTGTCGCGTCGATGGTCGCCTGGGCGTTAATCCGCAACCTGCCGGGCCTGCTGGAAGTGCTGGTGCTATCGAGACTCAATATGCGCCAGGGGGCGTCGTATGCAATTACGACCATCCTTAATTACGCCATTATTGTTATTGGCGCGATGACGGTATTTGGCTCGTTGGGCGTTTCATGGGACAAACTTCAGTGGCTGGCGGCCGCCCTGTCGGTTGGTTTAGGGTTTGGCTTACAGGAAATCTTCGGTAACTTTGTTTCCGGTCTGATTATTCTCTTTGAGCGCCCGGTGCGTATTGGCGATACGGTGACCATTGGTACCTTCTCCGGTACCGTCAGCAAAATCCGCATTCGCGCCACGACGATCACCGATTTTGACCGTAAAGAGGTCATTATCCCGAATAAGGCCTTCGTGACGGAACGCTTGATCAACTGGTCGCTCTCCGACACCGTCACCCGCGTGGTCATCCGCCTTGGCGTGGCCTATGGTTCCGACCTGGATAAGGTTAAAGAAGTGCTGCTCCAGGCCGCGCATGAGCATCCGAAAGTGATGCAAGAGCCCGCGCCCTCGGTCTTCTTTACCACCTTCGGCGCCAGCACGCTCGATCATGAACTGCGCCTGTACGTGCGTGAACTTCGCGATCGCAGCTATGCGGTGGATGAGCTTAACCGCGCTATCGATCGTTTGTGCCGCGAGAACAATATTGACATCGCCTTTAACCAGCTGGAGGTGCATCTGCGCAATGAGAAGGGCGATGAAGTGACAGAGGTGAAGCGGGATAAGGGCGACAATGCCTCCCCGGCGATAAGCTAAGCATAACGGGGCGGTGGGTATCCGCCCCGCAGATGTTAATGGCTGAGCGAGGAGAGTTCTTCCTGGCTCAGACCGGTCAGTTCCATCACCATCTTCGGCTCCAGCCCGCAGGCGAGCATTTTCAGGGCAATGCTGCGCGAGATTTCTCTACGGCCCTCCTGCAAACCTTCCTGCAAACCTTCCTGTCTGCCTTCTTTTCTACCTTTTTTACGGCCTTTCTCTTCCAGCCATTCGGCAATTGTCATCAGTAGCTCCTTGTGCCTGGGCGACTGCTTCGCCAGCTCTCGAATCAGGGGCCCGGGTTTTTCCGTGGTTCCCGCCTGCAGCATATAGCTGATGAGGGTATTGATCTGGTTTTCCGTCAGATATCCTTGCGCCAGCAGCGTAATCAGCATCGGTTGCAGTTCGGCCAGATCGCGCTGGCGAATATGCTTTTGCAACAGTTCCAGCATCGCCATACGCTGGTGGCGGAGGATATGATTATCTGGCATAACGGTCAGGTCCACCAGCGGAAAATCTCCGCCGTACAGCGCGCCGGCAAGCTCAGGAAGGTCAAAAAGCTGGAGCCAGTTGAGCGTATGTGGCCAGGGGCTGACGGTGCCGTGATAAAACAGAATCGGGACCACCAGCGGCAGCGTATTGTGGCCGGCATCCAGGTGGCGCTGCATGGCGGCCAGCGTATAGCGCATCAGGCGAAAAGCCATCAGCTTATCCGGCGAGCTTTGATGTTCAATCAGCGCGTAGATATATCCCGCGCCGTGCTGCGTTTGCAGGGAGTAGAGAATGTCGGAGTAGCTGGATCGCAGGTCTTCTTCGATAAAGCTGCCGGAAGCCAGCTGCAGCGTATTGAGATCGCAGATACTTAAAAACTGCGCGGGAAGATAAAGCTGTAAAAAATCGCGAGCGACCTCTTTCTGGGCCAGCATTTGACGAAAAATAGCATCGTGCGGCGTACGTGAGAATCTTTCCATGAGCATCTATCCGTTGTGGTAAGGGGCAGGCGACAACTCTGCCACCCCTAAAGATCCGCCAACAGGCTACTCCTGTGCGTTTTGCGAGGCCTCTTCCGCACTTTTTACTTTGTTTTCATAGTCTCGACGGATAATTTCCAGCGCAGCTAGCACGGTTTGCGCAGGAACTTTATTCTCCTCAAGCAGCATAATTAAATCGACGGCCAGCTTGACCTCGTCAGGGGCATTTTCCAGCGACATACTTCTTCCTCCCGTTAGCGCGTTAAGCGGGCCAGTCTGTTTTCAATTTTTTCCAGCGCGTCGCGACAGCGGGCCAGACGCCCGGTATAGGCTTCAACTTCCTTTGCCAGCCGCTGCTGGTCATCAAGGCTTATGGCTTGCGCCAGTCGTCTCTGTCGGTCGTTGCGCATGGCCAGCAGGCGCCGTTCATACTCCTGATGCTGTAGACGTCGGCGCTGCCAGCGGCTAAGCGTTGGCGACGCGCTATCCCAGGCGCGTAATGACCAGGTCGCCGTTTCCCGGTTAATCGCGGCGATTTGAGCAACGAGACGTTCTGCCAGCCAGGCGACCTGCGCAAGCTGCTGGCGTTCGGCCGCCTGTTTTAACGCCGTTAAGCCGTCTCTGGCCTCATTGAGATAAGCCTGCATCTGCGTGCTGCGGGTACGGAACAGCTGACGATCGAAGCGCGGGCTGAGGGTCGCGTGATTGGCCATGGGCGCCACCTGAGCGGCCAGCTCCGCAAGCTGGTTTTCCAGTGAATGTAAAAGCCGGGCGGTTTTCAAATAACTCCTCCATCCCCTGATAAGCAACTGTGCTACATTAGCGTTATCTTCGTGATAACGATTCGCATTATGCCACGTATTATTTTGATCATCATTGGCTGGCTGGCGGTAGCGCTGGGAACGCTGGGCGTGTTTTTACCGCTACTGCCGACGACGCCGTTTATCCTGCTTGCCGCCTGGTGCTTTGCGCGCTCGTCGCCGCGCTTTCACCACTGGCTTTTGTATCGCTCATGGTTTGGCGGCTACCTGCGTCACTGGCAGAATTACCGCGCCATGCCGCCGGGCGCGAAGCCGCGGGCGGTCGCGATGATTTTGCTGACCTTTGCCATTTCGCTGTGGCTGGTTAATCTTACCTGGGTGCGCATCTTGCTGCTGATCATTCTGACCTGTCTGCTGATATTTATGTGGCGCATTCCGGTGGTTGATGCAAAGCAACAAAAGCACTGATGCGCAATAATGATGGTTGCAATTGTCGCTGACAGCCAGTAAATTCTGGCGTTTTCGAGCGCGGGTAAGCCTGGTCAAAGGTTAAACAAAAGTTTCTTTGGCCCATTTGGCATGCCCGCGAGTAACACCGTTTTAATCAGGCATACACTTATGACCGCAACAGCACAGCAGCTTGAATATCTGAAGAACAGCATCCAAAGCATCCAGGACTATCCGAAACCTGGCATCCTTTTCCGTGATGTCACCAGCTTGCTGGAAGACCCGAAGGCCTACGCGCTCAGCATTGAGCTGCTGGCCGAGCGTTATAAAGACGCGGGGATTACCAAAGTGGTGGGCACCGAGGCGCGTGGCTTCTTATTTGGCGCACCGGTTGCGCTGGCGCTGGGCGTAGGCTTTGTTCCGGTACGCAAGCCGCGTAAGCTGCCGCGTGAAACTATCGCAGAAAGCTACGAGCTTGAGTACGGCACCGATCAGCTGGAAATCCATGTCGATGCGATCAAAGAAGGCGATAAAGTCCTGGTGGTTGACGATCTGCTGGCAACCGGCGGCACCATTGACGCCACCGTGAAGCTTATTCGTCGCCTGGGCGGTGAAGTGCACGATGCGGCCTTTATTATTAATCTGTTCGATCTGGGCGGCGAGCAGCGCCTGGAAAAACTGGGAATCAACTGCTATAGCCTGGTCCCTTTCCCGGGCCACTAAGCAAATCCCGCCACATAGCCTCGCTGATTGAGCGGGGCTGTGATAGCATGACCCCTCGTGATTTCACCTTCCAGCGTTTCAGAGCCAGCCCATGAGTTATCAGGTCTTAGCCCGTAAATGGCGCCCACAAACCTTTGCTGACGTCGTCGGCCAGGAACATGTGCTGACCGCACTGGCGAACGGCTTGTCGTTAGGGCGCATTCACCACGCATATCTTTTTTCCGGTACCCGCGGAGTCGGTAAAACCTCTATCGCGCGCCTGTTGGCAAAAGGATTAAACTGCGAAACCGGCATTACCGCCACGCCGTGCGGCGTCTGCGATAACTGCCGTGAAATAGAACAGGGGCGCTTTGTCGATCTGATTGAGATCGATGCCGCCTCGCGCACCAAAGTCGAAGATACCCGCGATCTGCTGGATAACGTCCAGTACGCGCCGGCCCGCGGTCGCTTCAAGGTCTATCTGATCGATGAAGTCCATATGCTTTCGCGCCACAGCTTCAACGCGTTGTTAAAAACGCTGGAGGAGCCGCCGGCGCACGTTAAATTTCTGCTGGCGACGACCGATCCGCAGAAGCTGCCGGTGACTATTCTTTCCCGCTGCCTGCAGTTCCATCTTAAGGCGCTGGACGTCGAACAGATTCGCCATCAGCTGGAGCATATTCTCGGCGCCGAGCAGATCGTTTTTGAACCGCGCGCGCTGCAGCTGCTGTCACGCGCGGCGGACGGTAGCCTGCGCGATGCGTTAAGCCTGACCGATCAGGCCATTGCCAGCGGCGACGGTCGCCTGACGGCTGAATCCGTCAGCACCATGCTCGGCACCCTTGACGACGATCAGGCGCTTTCGCTGATTGAGGCGCTGGTGGCTGCCGACGGCGAGCGGGTCATGGCCGGCGTCAATGAGGCTGCCGCCCGCGGCGTGGAGTGGGAGGCCTTGCTGGTGGAGATGCAAAGCCTGCTGCACCGTATTGCGATGGTTCAGCTCTCGCCGTCGGCGCTGGGAACGGATATGGCCGCGATTGAGCTGCGCATGCGCGAGCTGGCGCGGACGGTGCCGCCAACCGATGTTCAGCTGTACTATCAAACGCTACTGATTGGCCGCAAAGAGCTCCCGTACGCCCCGGACAGACGAATGGGCGTCGAGATGACGCTTCTGCGTGCGCTGGCTTTCCATCCGCGTATGCCGCTGCCGGAACCGGAGGCGCCGCCGGTGCAGGCTATTCAGGCCGCACCGGCTCAGCAGGCTGTCCCGGCATCCGCGCCGCCGTCGCCGCCGCCGAATTTGCCGCAGACCACCAGCCAGGTGCTGGCGGCCCGCAGCCAGCTGCAGCGTAGCCAGGGAGCGCCCACACCAAAAAAGAGTGAACCGGCAGCCGCTTCCCGCGCGCGGCCGGTGAATAACGCTGCGCTGGAACGACTGAGTTCAATTACCGAACGCGTACAGGCGCGTCCGGCGGCGGCTGCGCTGGAGAAAGCGCCGGCGAAAAAGGAAGCCTATCGCTGGAAATCGACGACGGTTGTTGAAGCCGTAAAAGAAGAAGTAGCGACGCCGAAGGCGCTGAAAAAAGCGCTGGAGCATGAAAAAACGCCGGAACTGGCGGCAAAGCTGGCAGTCGAAGCGGTCGAGCGCGATAGCTGGGCGGCGGAAGTCAGCCGGCTTGCGGTACCCAAACTGGTGGAGCAGGTCGCCCTGAACGCCTGGAAAGAGCAGGAGGGCAATCGCGTCTGCCTGCATCTGCGTCCGAGCCAGCGTCACCTGAATTCGGCGGGCGCGCAGCAAAAGCTGGCGGAAGCGCTCGGTATTTTGTACGGTACGCCGGTTGAATTGACCATCGTGGAAGATGATAATCCCGCGATGCGCACGCCGCTTGAGTGGCGGCAGGCAATTTATGAAGAAAAGCTCGCGCAGGCGCGTGAAGCGATTATTGCGGATAATAACATTCAGACGCTGCGTCGATTCTTCGATGCGGACCTGGATGAAGAGAGTATTCGCCCCATTTGATTGCAAGTCTGACTTGCGGTCAGCATCCTTAACGATGACTTACTGAGAGAGAAGCCTATGTTTGGTGGAAAAGGCGGTCTGGGTAACCTGATGAAGCAGGCCCAGCAGATGCAAGAAAAAATGCAGCAGATGCAGGAAGAAGTGGCCCGGCTGGAAGTGACCGGTGAATCCGGCGCAGGCCTGGTAAAAGTCACCATCAACGGCGCGCACAACTGCCGTCGCGTTGAGATCGACCCGAGCCTGCTGGAAGACGACAAAGAGATGCTGGAAGATCTGGTGGCTGCCGCGTTTAACGACGCCGCCCGCCGCATCGAAGAGACGCAGAAAGAAAAAATGGCGTCCGTGTCCGCCGGTATGCAGCTGCCGCCAGGCTTTAAGATGCCGTTCTGATGCAGACCAGTCCGCTGTTAACGCAGCTTATGGAAGCACTGCGCTGCCTGCCGGGCGTCGGCCCGAAGTCGGCGCAGCGCATGGCGTTTACCCTGCTGCAGCGCGACCGCAGCGGCGGAATGCGCCTGGCGCAGGCGCTAACGCGCGCGATGTCGGAAATCGGCCACTGCGCCGATTGCCGTACCTTCACCGAGCAGGAGGTGTGCAATATTTGCAGCAACCCTCGGCGCAAGGAAAACGGCCAGATCTGCGTGGTAGAGAGCCCAGCGGATATCTACGCTATCGAGCAGACCGGGCAGTTTTCCGGTCGCTACTTTGTGCTGATGGGCCACCTGTCGCCGCTTGACGGTATCGGGCCGGATGACATTGGGCTCGATCGTCTGGAACAGCGTCTGCGTGACGAATCGATGCAGGAAGTGATCCTCGCGACCAACCCAACGGTAGAAGGGGAGGCGACGGCCAATTATATCGCCGAGCTCTGCGCGCAGTATGGCGTAGACGCGAGCCGTATCGCCCATGGCGTACCGGTCGGCGGCGAGCTGGAGATGGTTGACGGCACGACGCTATCCCACTCGCTCGCCGGGCGGCATAAGATTCGTTTTTAATCAAACGGAGGCGCTTTTCGGGGCCTCCGCTTGAAAACTTCTCCCTCTGTCCCCATCTCACCCTCAACGGTTTTTTTACCATTAACAATGGCATTGTTGAGGTTGATTTAGATGAAAGGACAAGAAACTCGTGGTTTTCAGTCAGAGGTCAAGCAGCTTCTGCACCTGATGATCCATTCTCTTTATTCCAATAAAGAAATTTTCCTGCGTGAGCTGATTTCCAACGCCTCCGATGCGGCCGACAAGCTGCGCTTCCGCGCGCTGTCCCAGCCGGATCTGTACGAAGGCGACGGCGAGCTGCGCGTGCGTGTTTCATTTGATAAAGACAACCGCACCCTGACCATCGCCGATAACGGCATTGGTATGAATCGCGATGAGGTCATCGACCATCTCGGCACCATCGCCAAGTCCGGCACCAAAGCGTTCCTTGAGTCCATGGGTTCTGACCAGGCGAAAGACAGCCAGCTGATTGGCCAGTTCGGCGTGGGCTTCTATTCGGCGTTTATTGTTGCCGATAAAGTTACCGTCCGTACCCGCGCGGCGGGCGACAGCGCCGAAAACGGCGTCTTCTGGGAATCCGCTGGCGAAGGCGAATATACCGTTGCCGACATTAACAAAGCCGATCGCGGTACCGAGATCACGCTGCACCTGCGCGAAGGCGAGGACGATTTCCTCAACGACTGGCGCGTGCGTTCGATCATCAGCAAATACTCCGATCACATCGCGCTGCCGGTGGAAATTGAAAAACGCGAAGACGTTGACGGCGAAACCGTCATTAGCTGGGAGAAAATTAACAAAGCCCAGGCGCTGTGGACGCGCAATAAGTCGGAAATCAAAGACGACGAGTACAACGAGTTTTATAAGCACATTGCCCACGATTACAGCGATCCGCTGACCTGGAGCCACAACCGCGTTGAAGGTAAGCAGGAGTACACCAGCCTGCTGTATATCCCGTCGCAGGCGCCGTGGGATATGTGGAATCGCGATCATAAACACGGCCTGAAGCTGTACGTGCAGCGCGTCTTCATCATGGATGACGCCGAGCAGTTTATGCCCAACTACCTGCGTTTCGTCCGCGGCCTGGTCGACTCTAACGATCTGCCGCTGAACGTGTCGCGTGAAATCCTTCAGGACAGCAGCGTCACCCGCAATCTGCGTACCGCGCTGAGCAAACGCGCCCTGCAGATGCTGGAAAAACTGGCGAAAGACGACGCGGAAAAATATCAGACCTTCTGGCAGCAGTTTGGCCTCGTGCTGAAAGAGGGGCCGGCGGAAGATCAGGCCAACCAGCAGGCCATCGCCAAACTGCTGCGTTTCGCCAGCACCCATACCGACTCCGCCGCGCAGACCGTGTCGCTGGAAGAGTACGTCTCCCGCATGAAAGAAGGGCAGGAGAAGATTTACTACATTACCGCCGACAGCTACGCCGCCGCGAAAAGCAGCCCGCATCTGGAACTGCTGCGTAAAAAAGGCATTGAAGTGCTGCTGCTTTCCGATCGCATCGACGAGTGGATGATGAGCTATCTGACCGAGTTCGACGGTAAGCCGTTCCAGTCGGTGGCGAAAGCCGATGAGTCGCTGGATAAGCTGACGGACGAAGTGGATGAAACCACTAAAGAAGCCGAGAAGGCGCTGGAGCCGTTCGTTGAGCGTGCCAAAACGCTGCTTGGCGACCGGGTGAAAGAGGTTCGTCTGACCCATCGTCTGACCGATACGCCGGCCATCGTCACCACCGACGCGGATGAAATGAGCACCCAGATGGCAAAACTGTTTGCCGCTGCGGGCCAGGCCGCGCCGGAAGTGAAGTACATCTTTGAACTGAACCCGCTGCATCCGCTGGTAAAACGCGCGGCGGATACCCAGGATGATGCGCAGTTCGGCGAGTGGGTTGAGCTGCTGCTCGATCAGGCGCTGCTGGCCGAGCGCGGTACGCTGGAAGATCCGAACCAGTTTATCCGCCGCATGAACCAGCTGCTGGCGTCGTAATCTTTACCCTCACTCTACCCCTCTCCCGCTGGGAGAGGGCCGGAGTGAGGGCATCAAACCGCACTCTACGTAAAATATCTCACCATTAACCGTTTCAGCCGCCCCGCCTTCCTTGAGCCATCCGCGTTCTGGTGGTATGGTTTAGCGTTTTTTGAAAAATTGAATCAACTTTTGAGGGGATTTTCGTAATGCGTATTATTCTGCTTGGCGCTCCGGGCGCGGGTAAAGGAACTCAGGCTCAGTTCATCATGGAGAAATACGGTATTCCGCAAATCTCCACCGGCGACATGCTGCGTGCCGCGGTGAAGTCAGGCTCCGAGCTGGGCAAACAGGCGAAAGATATTATGGACGCCGGTAAGCTGGTCACCGACGAACTGGTTATCGCCCTGGTCAAAGAGCGTATTACTCAGGAAGATTGCCGCAACGGTTTTCTGCTGGACGGCTTCCCGCGCACCATTCCGCAGGCTGACGCCATGAAAGAAGCGGGTATCACCGTGGATTACGTGCTGGAATTCGATGTTCCTGACGAACTGATCGTTGACCGCATCATCGGGCGTCGCGTTCACGCAGCTTCCGGCCGCGTTTACCACATCAAATTTAATCCGCCGAAAGTTGAAGGCAAAGACGACGTGACCGGCGAAGAGCTGACCACCCGTAAAGACGACCAGGAAGAGACCGTGCGTAAGCGTCTGGTTGAGTATCATCAGATGACGGCTCCGCTGATCGGCTACTATCAGAAAGAAGCCGAAGCGGGCAATACCCAGTACGCGAAAGTCGATGGCACCAAAGCGGTGGCCGACGTTCGCGTTGAACTGGAAAAAATCCTCGGTTAATTCCGTTAGTTCTCACCCCGCCGCGGCGGGGTGAGAACTCCTCTCATTTTACCTTTTTCTATGATTGGTTCCGTTTAGCGCCATTTCAGCTACAATTGTCAGCGATTCAAATGGTTAAGAGGCGGTAATGCATCAGACGAAAACAGGTATCTTATTAGCCAATTTAGGCACTCCCGATGCGCCCACGCCCGACGCGGTAAAGCGCTATCTACGACAGTTTCTTAGCGATCGGCGCGTGGTGGATACCTCCCGTCTACTGTGGTGGCCGCTGCTGCGCGGCGTGATACTGCCCCTGCGAGCGCCCCGGGTCGCTAAGCTCTATCAGTCCATCTGGATGGAAGACGGCTCGCCGCTGATGGTCTATAGCCAGCAGCAGCGGCAGGCGCTGGCCGCGCGGCTTCCGGATACGCCGGTGGCGCTGGGGATGAGCTACGGTTCGCCGTCGCTGGAGAGCGCGGTTGATGAACTGCTGGAGCAGGGCGTGGAGCATATCGTGGTGCTACCGCTCTATCCGCAATACTCCTGCTCCACCGTGGCGGCGGTCTGGGATGAACTAGGGCGTATCCTTGCCAAAAAGCGCGCCATCCCCGGCATCTCTTTTATTCGCGACTACGCCGATGACGTGGACTATATTCACGCGCTGGCCGCCAGCGTGCGCGCGTCCTTTGCGGTGCACGGTGAGCCAGATTTACTGCTGCTCTCCTATCATGGCATCCCTCAGCGGTACGCCCAGCAAGGGGATACCTATCCTCAGCGCTGCCGCGATACGACCCGTGAGCTGGTTTCAGCCCTGGGGCTGCCGCCTGACCGGGTGATGATGACGTTCCAGTCGCGCTTTGGTCGTGAGCCCTGGCTGACGCCCTACACCGACGAAACGCTGAAAATGCTCGGTGAGAAAGGGGTGAAGCATATTCAGGTTATCTGCCCCGGCTTTTCCGCCGATTGCCTGGAGACGCTGGAGGAGATCGCGGTGCAGAACCGGGAAATCTTCCTCGAAGCCGGCGGCCAGCAATATGAGTACATTCCGGCGCTTAATGCGGACACCGCGCATATTGAAATGATGGTCAACCTGACGGCGAAATATCGCTGATCGCGCGTGCGGCGGGGAGTATGCTACTATTCCCCGCTTGTTCACTGTCAATAAATCGCCACTATGAAATTTCCCGGTAAACGCAAATCCAAACACTATTTTCCCGTCAACGCTCGCGATCCGCTGCTGCAGCAAATTCAGCCGGACAATGAGTCTAACGTCGCCTGGGTGGTCGGTATCGATCAAACCCTGGTCGATATCGAAGCGAAAGTGGATGAGGCGTTTATCGTACGCTACGGCCTGAGCGCCGGGCATTCGCTGGTGATTGAAGACGATGTCGCCGAAGCGCTGTATCAGGAACTGGTTCGCAATGACCTGATTACCCACCAGTTTGCCGGCGGCACCATCGGTAACACCATGCATAACTACTCGGTGCTGGCGGATGACCGTTCGGTTCTGCTTGGCGTCATGTGCAGCAATATTGAAATCGGCGGCTACGCCTACCGCTACCTGTGCAACACCTCCAGCCGTACCGATCTGAACTACCTGCAGGGGGTGGATGGGGCGATTGGGCGCTGCTTTACGCTGATTAGCGACTCCGGCGAGCGCACCTTTGCGATCAGCCCCGGGCATATGAACAAGCTCCGTCCGGAAAGCATTCCGGAAAGCGTCATTGCCGGCGCCTCCGCGCTGGTGCTGACCTCCTATCTCGTGCGCTGCAAGCCGGGCGAGCCGATGCCGGACGCGACGATGCAGGCCATCGCATATGCGAAAAAGCACGATGTACCGGTGGTCCTGACTCTGGGGACCAAATACGTTATCGCCGATAATCCGGCGTGGTGGCAGGCGTTCCTCAAGGAGCACGTCTCTATTCTGGCGATGAACGAAGAGGAGGCGGAAGCGCTGACCGGACTATCCGATCCGCTGCTGGCTTCCGACAAGGCGCTGGAGTGGGTTGACCTGGTACTGTGCACCGCCGGGCCTGCCGGGCTGTATATGGCCAGTTTTACCGAGGATGAGGCTAAGCGCAAAACGCAGCATCCGCTGCTGCCGGGCGCGATTGCCGAGTTTAACCAGTATGAATTCAGCCGCGCGATGCGCCATCAGGATTGCGAAAATCCGCTGCGTATTTATTCGCATATCGCACCCTATATGGGCGGGCCGGAGAAGATCATGAATACCAACGGCGCGGGCGACGGCGCGCTGGCGGCGCTGCTGCATGATATCACCGCCAATAACTATCATCGCAACAACGTGCCGAACTCCAGCAAGCACAAGTGCAAGTGGCTGACCTATTCCTCGCTGGCGCAGGTGTGTAAATACGCTAACCGCGTGAGCTATCAGGTGCTGAACCAGCACTCGCCGCGTCTGACCCGCGGCCTGCCGGAGCGTGAAGATAGCCTGGAAGAGGCCTACTGGGATCGCTAAGCCGGTAAGTAAAGCCGGCCCCGAGAAGTCGGGGCCGGAAGCATTAACCGGTAATAAGCTCGCCTGCTGGCGGCGTTTCGAGCAGCTGCAGCATGGCGCGGGCGATTTCCCGCTCGCCCATCACCACCTGGTTGGCGCCGCGTTCAACGATATACTCCACTTCATCGTCGTAGTGGGCGCGCGCGATGATCTCGATATTCGGGCACTTCTCGCGCGCGGAAGCCACGATTTCCCCGGCTTCATAGCCGTTAGGGATGGTCAGCAGCAGCCAGCGGGCGCAGTCAAGATGCGCCAGATTCATAATCTCTTCATTGGCGGCGTTGCCTAATACCGCGCGAATACCGCGTGCGCGCAGTTCGTCAACGCGGGTACGCGAGGTTTCGATAACCACCAGCGGCACGCCCTGCGCCATCAGTTTTTCACCGAGCAGGCTCCCGACGCGACCGAAACCGACCAGCAGCGCGTGGTTACAGATATCGACGGGGATCTGTTTCTCATCTTCAATCACTTCTTCCAGCGTCTGTTCGTCCAGCGTCTCCGTTTTATCGAGATATTTTTCCAGCAGGGTAAACAGGACCGGGTTGAGCATGATGGAGATAATGGCGCCGGCAAGCACCAGGTTTTGCCCGGCCTGCGGCAGCAGACCCAGCGCCATTCCTAGTCCTGCGAGAATAAAAGCAAATTCACCGATTTGCGCCAGGCTGGCGGCAATGGTCAGCGCGGTGCGCGGCGAGTGGCCGAACATTCGTACCAGGAAGAAGGCGGCAGCCGATTTACCGAAAATAATGATGACCAGCGTCGCCAGCACCGCCAGCGGCTGATCGAGCAGGATCATCGGGTCAAACAGCATTCCCACGGAAACAAAGAACAGTACGGCGAAGGCGTCGCGCAGCGGCAGGGTATCGTGGGCCGCGCGATGGCTGAGCTCGGATTCATTGAGCACCATACCGGCGAAAAAGGCGCCGAGGGCGAAGGAGACGTCAAACAGCTCAACGGCGCCGAAGGCGATGCCGAGCGCTAACGCCAGAACCGACAGCGTAAACAGCTCGCGCGAGCCGGTTGCCGCGCTGCGTGACATAATCCACGGCACCAGGCGGCGGCCGACCAGCATCATAATGGCGATAAAGGCAACGACTTTACCGATGGTAATGCCCATATCGAGGGCCAGGGTAGCCAGGCCAACGTCGCCTTTCTCCGTCATGCTGGCGACCGCCGGCAGCAGCACCAGCGTCAGCACCATCACCAGATCTTCCACAATCAGCCAGCCGATGGCGATTTGCCCCCGCTGGCTATCAATAAGCTGTCGTTCTTCCAGCGCGCGCAGCAGCACCACGGTACTGGCGGTAGAAAGACACAGACCAAAAACGATCCCGGTCATTAACGACCAGCCCAGCATGGCAGAGAGCGCCATACCCAACAGCGTTGCCACGGCGATCTGGGCGATAGCCCCCGGAATAGCGATGGCCTTGACCGCCATCAAATCTTTTAAGGAGAAATGCAGACCCACGCCGAACATCAGCAGGATCACGCCAAGCTCGGCCAGCTCCGGCGCCAGCTTGGTATCAGCAACGAAACCTGGGGTAAAAGGTCCGGCCAGCACGCCCGCTAATAAATATCCCACCAGAGGAGAAATACGTAGCTTATTGGCAATCATGCCGAGAATAAAGGCGAGCACAAGGCCGCCGACAATGGTGGTGATCAGCGGTGTTGCGTGGTGCATTCCGTCTCCTTGCAGTGGTGAGCTGATCCATTTTCGGCATATACCCGTCATACTTCAATTTGCATGGGCGTTGGCTTTCCTCGCTCACCCCAGTCACTTACTTCAGTAAGCTCCAGGGGATTCCCTGCGTCGCCGCCTTCCTGCAACTTGAATTATTTAGGGTATAAAACCAAAAAACCGAATAATAGTTTATGACAATTTCAGCGGTTTTGTTTATGAATAATCGTTGAATTTTGCAAAAAGATGGAATTGGCATGCAAAAAAGCACGGACCGCAAAATGGCAGCAGCTTATACGGGGTAATGCTGGTGGAGTAAGGGATTGCGGCAGCCAAAGTTACACTTTGGCTGCCGAAGAATCAGGACTTTTGGTGGTTGTTAGGCAGAAATATCGTCAGGATGCCGATAAGAGGCAGGAAAGCGCAGATTTTATAGACCAGCTCGATACTGGTATGGTCAGCTAACAGCCCCAGAACCGCGGCGCCAAGGCCACCCATGCCAAAAGCGAATCCGAAGAACAAACCAGAAACCATGCCGATCCGCCCCGGCAACAGCTCCTGAGCGTAGACCAGAATGGCGGAAAAAGCCGACGCGAGGATAAAACCAATTATCACCGTTAAAATGCCGGTCCATTCCAGCGATGCGTAGGGTAAAACAAGAGTAAACGGCGCTACGCCAAGGATAGACCCCCAAATAACATATTTGCGCCCAATCTTATCGCCTACAGGCCCGCCAATCACCGTTCCCGCCGCGACGGCAAAAAGGAAAGCAAACAGATGAAACTGCGCGTTTTGCACCGATAATCCAAACTTTTGCATCAGATAAAAGGTGTAATAGCTGCTGATGCTCGCCATATAGAAGTATTTTGAGAAAATCAGCAGCAAAAGAATGCTAACCGCCAGAATGACTTTGTTTTTCGGCAATGGATTGACAATGACCGCTTTGGGTTTACCTTTGTTCATACGGTGCTGAGCGGCATACCAGCGGCTGATCTGCGCCAGCACGACGATCGCCAGCAGCGCCGCCAGGACAAACCAGCCAACGTTACCTTTGCCGTAGGGCGCGATAATCAGGGCCGCAAGCAGCGGGCCTAACGAACTGCCAAAGTTGCCGCCGACCTGGAATATCGACTGCGCCAGGCCATGGCGACCGCCGGAGGCCATTCGCGCCACGCGTGAAGACTCCGGGTGAAAGACCGAAGAGCCGGTACCGACCAGCGCGGCAGCCAGCAGAACCATCCCGAAGCTCCCGGAAATCGCCAGCAGCACCAGACCGCTTAAGGTAAAGCACATGCCTATCGGTAGCGACCACGGCATCGGGTGTTTGTCGGTCAGATAGCCCACGACCGGCTGCAGCAGCGAGGAGGCCAACTGGAAGGTTAGGGTAATCATCCCTATCTGCACAAAGGTCAGCGAAAACTCGGCCTGCAGCAGCGGGTAGATAGCCAGAATAAGCGATTGGATCATATCGTTTAGCAAATGCGAGAGGCTGATAGCGCCGAGAATGCGAAACGAGGTGCGTGCTTTTTGCGGCGCAGCAGCAGGGCCGGATAAGGGTTGTGCGGTCTGATTCATTGCCATAGGTTCGCTTAAGTATTTTTTATAGAGGATGCAGGTGGAATTATTATCTGCCTAACATACCTGCCCCTAAGGTTTGAAGGAAGTCGCAATTCTGAAAACATATTTGTCTAATCGGCTAACTCGCTATACTTTCGGCACTTGTCATTTCGTCAGGGAGAGAAATATGCACTTTATGAAGCAAGGCGTTGCGCTGGCGCTATTCACGGCGTTATCGCTGGGGAGCCTGTCTGCGCAGGCCTATGAGCAGGATAAAACCTATAAAATTACCATCCTGCATACTAACGATCATCATGGCCACTTCTGGCGCAGCGACTACGGCGAATACGGGCTGTCGGCACAAAAAACGCTGGTGGACGGCATTCGCAAAGAGGTGGCGGCAGAGGGCGGCAGCGTGCTGCTGTTATCCGGCGGCGATATCAACACCGGCGTGCCGGAATCCGACTTACAGGACGCGGAACCCGATTTTCGCGGGATGAACCTGATTGGCTATGATGCGATGGCGGTAGGCAATCACGAGTTTGATAATCCCCTTAGCGTACTGCGTCAGCAGGAAAAATGGGCGAAGTTCCCGTTCCTCTCCGCCAATATTTACCAGAAAAGCACCGGCGAGCGTCTGTTTAAGCCGTGGGCGCTGTTCAAACGCGGCGGGCTGAATATTGCGGTTATCGGCCTGACGACCGACGATACGGCCAAAATTGGTAACCCTGAGTTTTTTACGGATATCGAGTTCCGCAAACCGGCGGAAGAGGCCAAACTCGTTATCCAGGAGCTGCAGCAGAATGAAAAACCGGACGTCATTCTGGCCACCACCCACATGGGCCATTATGACAACGGCGCCCACGGCTCGAATGCGCCGGGCGACGTCGAGATGGCGCGCAGCCTGCCGGCAGGTTCGCTGGCGATGATCGTCGGCGGCCACTCGCAGGACCCGGTATGCATGGCCTCTGAGAATAAAAAACAGGTGGATTACGTTCCGGGCAGCCCGTGCGCGCCGGACAAGCAGAACGGTATCTGGATCGTCCAGGCCCATGAGTGGGGCAAATATGTGGGCCGCGCCGACTTCGAATTCCGCAACGGCGAAATGAAGCTGGTGCACTATCAGCTGATCCCGGTCAACCTGAAGAAAAAGGTCACTTACGACAACGGCGAGAGCGAGCGCGTGCTCTATACGCCGCAAATCGCCGAAAATCCGCAGATGCTCTCCCTGCTGACGCCGTTCCAGAATAAGGGCAAAGCGCAGCTGCAGGTCAAAATCGGTAGCGTAAACGCGCACCTGGAGGGCGATCGCAGCAAAGTGCGTTTTGTGCAAACCAATATGGGACGTCTGCTGCTGGCGGCGCAAATGGCGCGCAGCAATGCCGATTTCGCTGTGATGAGCGGCGGCGGAGTGCGTGATTCGATTGAAGCGGGCGATATCACCTATAAAGACGTGATGAAGGTACAGCCTTTCGGCAACGTGCTGGTGTATGTCGATATGAGCGGTAAGGAAGTGACGGAGTATCTGACCGCCGTGGCGCAGATGAAGCCCGATTCTGGCGCCTATCCGCAGTTTGCCAACGTCGGTTTTGTGGCCAAAGACGGTAAGCTTAATAATTTGACCATCAAAGGCGAACCGGTCGATCCGGCGAAGACCTACCGTATGGCGACCCTGAGCTTTAACGCCACCGGCGGCGACGGCTACCCGCATATCGATACCAGGCCCGGCTATGTGAATACCGGCTTTATCGATGCCGAAGTGCTGAAAGAGTATATCCAGAAAAACTCACCGCTGGACGCGGCGGCCTATGAGCCGAAAGGCGAGGTGAGCTGGCAGTAACGTCCGAGCGACTCCCCGGTGGCGCTGCGCTCACCGGGGCTTCAGGTCTAAGCGGTTTTGGATTTGGTAGCCCGGACAAGGCGCGTCAGCGCCGCCTCCGGGAGTGTCCTCTGACGAAAAACCGTCAATTAATCGCGACGCGCGATATCGGCGAATTTTGCCTCAAGGATCTTCGCCAGATCGCTGGCCGCCAGCTCAATATCCAGCCCGCGTTTGCCGCCGGAAATATAGATGGTGGCAAACGACTGGGCCGGTGCGTCAATCACCGTCGGCAGGCGTTTTTTCTGTCCAAGCGGGCTGATCCCGCCCACCAGATAGCCGGTGACCCGCTGTGCGACCATCGGGTCTGCCATATCGACTTTCTTAGCGCCTAAAGCCTTCGCCACCTTTTTCAAATCCAGCTGACCCGCTACCGGCGTCACCGCTACGGCCAGATGCTTCATGTCGCCGTTGACGGCGACCAGCAGCGTTTTATAGACCTGGTCCGCGTTGAGCCCCAGCTTACGCACCACCTCATCGCCAAAATTGGTTTCGTTCGGATCGTGATCGTAGCTGTGAATGTGAAAACTAATTTTGTTTTTTTCGAGTAATTTTACGGCGGGAGTCATCGTTATCCTTCTTACCAACCGATTTAATGTGACATAAGCATACGCCCGACGGCTGTCTAAAAAATAGTATCATCTTGCGCAATAGTATTGGCAGTGATGGTCACTTTGAGCGACAATCAGACGATCCGGGGCGCGAACCCCGGAATAATAATAATGATGAAATTCCTCTTTGACGGGCCAATAGCAATATTGGCCATTTTTTTACGTCAGCATGTCCGGCAGATTTCCTTCCCCGTACAAATGAAGCGCCCCTACGGCAACCACGTAGCGCCCCGGCGGCAGCGCCAGCAGCGTTTCGCGCCAGGCGAGATTGCGCTGATGCATCAGCACATCATACAGCGACTGGCTAAACGTTGTCGGCAGCGAGGTTGCGCCCGTTGACGGCGGCTGCTCCAGCCACCAGCCGATCATCACCTGCAGCAGACGCGCATTCGTGCGCCAGTGGGTGAGGGTATCCTCCAGCAGCGCCAGGCCGCCGTCGGGCAGATCCCGCAGCAGCGCTATCTGTCTATCGGCCCCCTCCAGCTCCATCACGCGGATATGGCTCTCGCGCGCCGCCATCAATAGCTGATAATCAATGCCGTAATCCGCCCTGAGCCCCAGTTTTTGCGCCTGAGTCGCCTGCAATACCATCGCCACCTGCCACAGCGGCTGGCTGTCGAACAGCGCGATGGACAGCCCCATTTCTCCCGCACGATCTTGCAGTTCAGCAAGCTGGGATGGGCTCAGGCGTTCCGCCAGCGGCGGACAGGAGGGGAGGTTGCTGAATGGCGTTTCGCTGCCGCTAATATCCGCTTCCACAATCAGCGCATCGGCCTGGCGGATCTTTTTTAACAGCCGGGCGGGCGGCGGCGACATGTCGCGGGTGCCCATATGAATACTGCCGACCAGGTGCAGATAGCGCTCGCCGGGCAGGGTGATATCCAGCGCGGGCCAGGAATAAGACGAGCCGACGGCGGCTTGCCACAGCATTTTTATTCGGTTTAACAGGCCCATACGTGCTCCATGAAGTGAAGGCTTCATGCTAGCGCGTATGGGATACAACATCTACTCTTTCGGCTTATAGCGCAGCAGGCGGTTGGCGTTGCTCACAACGGTAATCGAAGAGAGCGCCATGGCCGCGCCCGCCACCACCGGGTTGAGCAGCGTGCCGGTCAGCGGCCACAGGATCCCGGCGGCAATCGGAATGCCCAGCGAGTTATAAACAAATGCCCCCAGCAGGTTCTGCTTCATATTACGCAGCGTGGCTTTGGCGATGTCCAGCGCATCGGCAACGCCGTTCAGGCTATGGCGCATCAGGGTAATCGCCGCCGTCTCAATGGCGACATCGCTGCCGCCGCCCATGGCGATCCCCACATCGGCCTGCGCCAGCGCGGGCGCATCGTTGATACCGTCGCCGATCATCGCCACCTGATGCCCTTCGCTTTGCAGGCGCTTAATCGCATCGGCTTTCCCGTCCGGCAGCACCCCGGCAATCACCTCATCAATGCCCGCCTCTTTGGCGATAGCTTTGGCGGTGGTGGGGTTATCTCCGGTCAGCATCACCAGACGATAGCCCTGGCGGTGCAGCCTGGCTAATGCCGCCACGCTATCTTCGCGCAGCGGATCGCGG
Source organism: Klebsiella sp. JN_Kp126 (assembly GCF_033843325.1). Classification (NCBI taxonomy): domain Bacteria; kingdom Pseudomonadati; phylum Pseudomonadota; class Gammaproteobacteria; order Enterobacterales; family Enterobacteriaceae; genus Klebsiella; species Klebsiella sp. JN_Kp126. The sequence goes on from NZ_JAWXQV010000040.1 coordinate 63,934, forward strand.
ATGGCGAACAGCGCCGCCGCCTGACCATCTACCGCCAGCAGCACCGGCGTGGCACCCTGTGACGCCTGGGCGGTCATGTCGTCTTCTATTTCAGCCGTTGCAATCTTGTGCTCATTAAGCAGCGCCTGGTTGCCGAGCAGCAGACGGCGGCCTTCGGCTTCGCCGCTGACCCCCAGCCCGCGCAGCGTGCGGAAGTTTTCTACCGCAGGCAGGCGTTGGTCCGCGGCTTTGTCGAGAATGGCGCGCGCCAGCGGGTGGCTGGAACCTTGCTCCAGAGACGCCGCCAGACGCAGAGCGGTGGACTCATCCATGGCGGTAAAGGTTTTTATCGCCACCACCTGCGGTTTACCCTCGGTCAGGGTACCGGTTTTATCAAAGACCAGCGTATCGAGAGTGCTGGCGCGCTGCAGCGCATCGGCGTCGCGCACCAGTACGCCGTACTCCGCCGCGCGGCCCACGCCGGAGATAATCGACATCGGCGTTGCCAGCCCCAGGGCGCACGGACAGGCGATAATCAGCACCGTGGTGGCGATCACCAGGGTATAGACAATTTGCGGCGCCGGGCCAAAAAAGTACCAGATCGCGGCGCTGAACAGGGCTATCGCCACAACCGCCGGGACGAACACGGCGGAGATTTTGTCCGCCAGCTGGCCGATTTCAGGTTTACTGCTCTGCGCCTGGCGCACCATGCGGATAATGCGCGCCAGGGTGGTTTGACTGCCGACGGCGCTGGCGGTAAACAGTACGCTGCCGTCCTGCACTACGGTCCCGGCATGAACGGCGTCACCGTCGCCTTTTTGCTGCGGCACCGGCTCGCCGGTGAGCATCGCTTCATCGAACCAGGCTTCGCCCTGGCTAATGACGCCGTCGACCGGTACGCGATCGCCGGTGGTCAGACGCAGGATCATTCCCGCCTGAACCTCAGCCAGCGGCAGATCTTTTTCGCCTTCGTCGGTGACCACCTTCGCTGACGGCGGGGTTAAATCGAGCAGTTTTTCCAGCGCTTTCGAAGAGCGCTGGCGCGCGCGGGCTTCCAGCATATGGCCCAGGTTAATCAGACCGATAATCATCGCGCTGGCTTCATAATAAAGGTGGCGGGCTTCCATCGGAAACCACTGCGGCCACAGGTTGACGCTCATTGAATAGAGCCAGGCGACGCCGGTACCCAGCGCTACCAGAGTATCCATGGTCGCGGTGCCGTTTTTCAGGCTTTTCCACGCGCTGCGGTAGAAATGGCCGCCGGCAAAGACCATCACCGCCAGGGTGACAACACCGATAGCCAGCCACAGGGAGCGGTTATCATCGCTGACCATCATATTGTCGCCGATCATTCCCCAGCCCATGACCGGGATACCGACCAGCAGGGCGACGATAGCCTGCCAGCGGAAGCGCTTCATTGTGGCGACGGCGGTTTCCTGCTGGCGCTCGCGGCGTTCGAGGTCGTCTTCGATAGCTTCCGCGCCGTAGCCCGCTTTCTCTACGGCCTGGACTAATTCTGCGGCGGACGCGCTGCCCATCACCAGCGCAGTGCGTTCCGCCAGGTTGACCCGCGCCTGCGAGACGCCAGGCACCGCGGCGAGCGCGTGTTGTACCCGGGATACGCAGCTGGCGCAGCTCATGCCGTTGATTAACAGCTGCTGGCTGTCATCTTCGTCACGGGCTGCCGGAAGCTCAGAGGTGGCCGCTGTCAGCGCTTCCGGCAGGATTGATGATTCTGCCAGCGGTTTAGCCTTTGGGTGGCTGAGCTCCGCGCCGTATCCGGCCTGTTTAATGGTCTCAATCAGCGCTTCCGCGCTGGCGCTGCCCGTGACGTGGGCTTCGGTAACGGTGACTTCCGCCTGCTCAACGTCGGGACGCTGCTCCAGACTCTCTTTCACCCGTTTAACGCAGTGACCGCAGGAGAGGCCATCAAGCGCGAGGTCGATAGTGGTAGACATACATAACTCCTGAATAAATTTCCGGTTAATGATTGACCGAACACACTCTTTCATCGAGTATTAACAAGGTTAAACCTTCCAGCAAGGGGAAGGTCAAGGGGGAAAGATGAATATTAGCGATGTGGCGAAAAAGACCGGTTTAACCAGCAAAGCGATCCGTTTTTACGAGGAGAAGGGGCTGGTGACGCCGCCGCTGCGTAGCGAAAACGGCTACCGCAGCTACAGCCAGCAGCATCTGGATGAACTGACCCTGCTGCGCCAGGCGCGCCAGGTGGGGTTTAATCTGGAAGAGTGTCGCGAGCTGATATTCCTGTTCAACGATCCCTCGCGGCACAGCGCCGACGTGAAACGCCGGACGCTGGAGAAAGTCGCGGAAATTGAGCGGCATATCAGCGAGCTGCAGGGCATGCGTACGCAGCTGCTGGCGCTGGCGGACTCCTGCCCCGGCGATGACAGCGCGGATTGCCCGATCATCGATAATCTCTCAGGCTGCTGTCACCGCAAGGCGCAGGCCTAGCGGCCGTTAGGGAGCTCCCTGATCCGCAGCGTAATCCCCTCGACGGCGACCACTTCAACCTTGCTGCCCGCCGCGAGGTCGTCATCGGCAATAACCGGCCATGAACTGTCGCCCACGCGGACGTGTCCGCGGCCGTTAACCAGCGCCGTTTCCAGCGTAAAGCGGCGGCCAAGCAGCTGCTGCCCGCGCTGATTAAGCTGAGCGTCCGCCGGCTTCTGGCGCTTAACGCGGTTACGCAGCCAGCGCGACCACAGCCAGGCCGCCAGCAGAGTCAGGACGGCAAACAGCGTACCCTGCCACTCCCAGCTCAACGGCAGCATCCAGACCAGCAGCCCGGTTACGACGCCGGCAATGCCGCTCCACAGCAGATAACCGTTGCCGCCGAGCATTTCCGCCGCCAGCAGCAGCCCGCCGAGGCTGAGCCAGAAAATATGCGGGTGGGCGAGAATCAGCGCGATCATGATTTTTTCTGCGCGCCAGCGCCTTCTTTAAGCAGCTCGCCGATCCCGGCGATGGAGCCCATCAGGCTGCTGGCATCGAGCGGCATCAGCACCACTTTGCTGTTGTTGGCCGCGCCAATTTGCTGCAGCGCATCGGTATATTTCTGCGCGACAAAGTAGTTGATGGCCTGAATGTCGCCGGAAGCGATAGCGGATGAGACCATCTGCGTAGCGCGCGCTTCCGCTTCCGCGGAACGTTCGCGCGCCTCTGCCTGTAAAAACGCCGACTGACGCTCGCCTTCGGCTTTGAGGATCTGCGACTGCTTCTCGCCCTCGGCTTTTAAAATTTCCGCCTGACGTATCCCTTCGGCCTCAAGAATATAGGCGCGCTTGGTGCGCTCGGCTTTCATCTGGGCGTTCATTGAGGCGATAAGCTCCGCCGGCGGGCGTACGTCGCGGATCTCAACGCGGGTGATTTTGATGCCCCACGGGTTGGTCGCTTCATCGACAATATGCAGCAGGCGGGTGTTGATGCTGTCGCGCTGGGAGAGCATTTCGTCCAGCTCCATGGAGCCCAGCACGGTACGAATGTTGGTCATGGTCAGGTTGATAATCGCCAGCTCGAGGTTGCTGACTTCATAGGCGGCTTTCGGCGCGTCGATAACCTGAATAAAGCACACCGCATCAATGGTGACGTTGGCGTTATCGCGCGAAATCACCTCCTGCGAAGGGATATCGAGCACCTGCTCCATCATATTAATTTTGCGCCCGATACGATCCATAAAGGGCACCACCAGGCTCATCCCGGGCTGCAGCGTTTGCGTATAGCGGCCAAAGCGCTCTACCGTCCACTGGTAGCCCTGAGGAACGATTTTTACCGCCGCTCCGACGATAACCAGCGCGACGAAAATAAGAATGGGGATAAAAATCAGCATCAAAAACCTCCTGTCTTGTTGCCTGTTGATGCGCCGGGAGAGTGGCGCGCGTTTAACCAGAGTATATCTTTCCGCGCATCCGGGTGAAAGAAAAGTGGAGTAAACTAGAGGCGTTGTCGAAAAACTGGGAATAATAATGACCGAAAGTAACGCTATTTTGCGCCTGGACAATGTGGGTTTTCAGGCCGATGGAGTGACCATCCTTAATGAGATGAGTTTTCAGCTCAGGGCAGGGGAATTTAAGCTGATTACCGGCCCTTCCGGCTGCGGAAAAAGCACGTTATTAAAAATAATCGCTTCGCTGCTGAGCCCCACCGCGGGAAGCATTTTCTTCGCCGGTAAAAACATTAATGACTTAACGCCGGAAACCTATCGTCAGCAGGTTTCCTACTGCGCGCAAACCCCGGCGCTGTTCGGCGATTCAGTGTATGACAACCTGGTCTTCCCGTGGCAGATCCGTCATCAACAGCCGGATCCCAACGCGCTGGTCGCCGATCTGCTGCGCTTCGGGCTGGCGGAGAATACGCTGGAAAAGTCAATCAATGAACTTTCGGGCGGGGAAAAGCAGCGAGTTTCGTTGATTCGCAATCTGCAGTTTTTACCGCAGGTGCTGCTGCTCGATGAAATTACCAGCGCGCTGGACGAGAGCAATAAAAAAAACGTGAATGAGATTATCCATCGCTACACGACCGAAAAAAATATCGCCGTTCTGTGGGTCACTCACGATAGCAATGAAATTGCCCATGCGGATGAAGTGATTACCCTAAAGCCTGCCGGCGGAAAAGCGCAGGAGGAGAAAAAAAATGAACGGGCATAATATTACTAACGAATCGCTGGCGCTCTCCATGGTTCTGGTGCTGGTGGCGATCGTGGTCAGCTACCGGGAAAAGCTGGCGCTGGAAAAAGATATTATCTGGAGTATCTGCCGGGCGATTGTGCAACTGATTATCGTCGGCTATGTGCTGAAATATATCTTTAACGTTAATCACGCCGTGCTGACGCTGCTGATGGTGCTGTTTATCTGCTTTAACGCGGCGTGGAATGCGAAAAAGCGCAGCAAATATATCGATAAAGCCTTTGTTTCTTCGTTTATCGCGATAACCACCGGCGCCGGGTTAACCCTGGCGGTGCTGGTTTTTTCCGGATCGATTGCGTTTGTGCCGATGCAGGTGATTCCGATTGCCGGGATGGTGGCCGGTAACGCGATGGTGGCGGTCGGGCTGTGCTACAACAACATGGGGCAGCGCTTCAGCAGCGAGCAGCAGCAGATCCAGGAGAAGCTGAGCCTGGGCGCGACGCCGAAGATGGCTTCCGCAAGGCTTATCCGCGATAGCATTCGCGCCGCGCTGATCCCGACGGTAGATTCGGCGAAAACGGTGGGGCTGGTGAGCCTGCCGGGGATGATGTCGGGGCTGATTTTCGCCGGGATTGATCCGGTAAAAGCGATTAAGTACCAGATTATGGTGACGTTTATGCTGCTGTCGACCGCCAGCCTGTCAACGATTATCGCCGGGTATCTGACCTACCTGAAGTTCTTTAATGCTCGCCATCAGCTGGTGGTGACGCAGCTGAAAAAACGCGCGTAAGTTTTTTCCCCGGAGGCGGCGCTGAACGCGCCTGCCCGGGCTACCGTCCCGCTGACGGCGGAGAACCTGTAGCCCGGCTAAGCGCAGCGCGAGCCGGGTTATTTACGATTAATAAAGCAGAGAGTAGAGCTGGCGGCGGTACTTCGCGGCCAGCGCGTCGCCGGTGCCGAGGGCGGAGAGGATCTCCTGCAGCAGCTTGCGAACCTCGCCGTTTCCGGCGCCTAAATCTTTTTGCAGATGGCTGAACAGCAGCGCCAGCGCCTCTTCGTTACGCCCCACCTGATGCAGCTGTAATGCCAGCTGGGAGGCCAGCGCCGCGTCTTCCGGGTTCTGCTCTACCTGCTGCTGCAGCTGCTGAATTTCCGGCGTGTCGGCGGCTTTTTTCAGCAGCTCGATCTGCGCCACCAGTCCCTGATAGCGGGTATCCTGATCCTGCAGCGGCACGGTTTTCAGCACCGTTTCCGCTTCATCGGAACGGTGGAGGGCAATCAGCGTTTCCGCCAGCAGCAGGCCAATCTGGCTCTCCTGGTTCGACAGTTGCCAGGCGTCTTTCAGCAGCGGCAGCGCTTCGGCGTAGTTCTCTTCCTCCATCAGCGCCAGCGCCTGCTGCGCTTTGAGCTCCTCTTCGCGCGGCAGGAACTTATCCAGCAGCGCGCGCACCGCTTCTTCCGGCTGCGGGCCTTCGAAGCCGTCGACCGGCTGACCGTTCTGGAACAGGTAAACCGTAGGGATTGCGCGCAGGCCAAACTGCGAAGCCAGCATTTGTTCGGCATCGCAGTCAACTTTAGCGAGGGTAAACAGGCCGTTGTACTGGGCGGCGAGGCTCTCCAGTACCGGCGTCAACTGCTCGCAATGTTGGCTGCGCGCGGACCAGAAATAGAACAGCACCGGCGTTGTCGCGGACTGCTGTAGCGTCTGGTGTAGGTTAGCTTCGGTAATATTGACAATATTCTGTGCGGACATGAGCAAGTCTCTTTAATCGATATTTGTATAGATATATGGGGGCGACGGCAGGCGCTTCAACTTAGCCCTGGATAATTTTGTCCATCGCGCGGGTCGGCAGCAGGCGTTTCAGCAGGGCGACCGCATGCGCCACCAGAGTGACCCGGTAGCGCAGCTTCGGTTTATCGCTGACAAAAGCATGGCGCACTTTTTCCACCACCGCTTCCGGCCCGAGAGTAAAGCGGGCGGCGATGCCGGGGTTTTCCACCGGCTTATCGGTCTGGGTCTGGTTGACGTTGTTGGTGAAGCGGGTGTGGATCGGGCCCGGCTCAATCAGGATGACCTTAATTCCGCTGTGGCGCAGCTCCATGCGCAGCGCGTCTGACCAGGCTTCCAGCGCGAATTTGCTGGCGGCATAGGCGCCGCGGCCGGGGCTGGAGATAATTCCCATCACCGATGAGGTCATCACAATACGCCCTTCGCCGTGCGGCTCCATCGCCGGAAGCAGCAGCATCGTTAGCTGATGGACGCCGAAAAAGTTGGCGGAAAACTGCTGCTCCATCTGCTGGCGGCTGATGGTCGGCAGCGGGCCGTAGACGCCGTAGCCCGCGTTGTTAAACAGGCCGTACAGGCGGTTGTCGGTCAGGGCAATCACCTCGGCGGCGGCGCGTTCAACGCTCTGCGGATCGTCAAGATCCAGCAACACACCGGTCAGCCCCAGCTCCTGCATCCGTGCGACATCTTCCGCTTTGCGGCAGGCGGCCAGCACGTTAAAGCCCTGGCGCTTTAAATCAAGGGCGCTTTCAAGACCAATTCCGCTGGAACATCCTGTAACTAAAACCGATTTTTGCATAACTTTACCTGCAAATGACTCGCTGTTATCAGGAGTCATGATTAACTAAGGGAGCCAAACGCGTCGCCATCCAGTCGGCGATAAACGGCTGGGCGTCGCGATTAGGGTGAATTCCATCGTCCTGCATCCACTGCGGTTTCAGATAAACCTCTTCCATAAAAAAGGGCAGCAGAGGAATATCAAACTCTTTGGCCAGTGCCGGATAAATTGCGCTAAAGGCTTCATTATAACGGCGGCCATAGTTGGCGGGCAGGCGAATTTGCATCAGCAGCGGCTGGGCGTTCGCCGCTTTGATATGCGCAATAATGGTACGCAGCGTCTGCTCCGTCTGCTGCGGCGGGAAACCGCGCAGCCCGTCGTTACCGCCCAGCTCTACCAGCACCCAGCGCGGCTGATGCTGCTTAAGCAGAGCCGGCAGCCTTGCCAGCCCCTGCTGCGAGGTATCGCCGCTGATGCTGGCGTTAACCACCGGCGTTTTGGTCTGCCACTTATCGTTAAGCAGCGCAGGCCAGGCGGTATTGCCCGCCATGCGATAACCGGCGCTCAGACTGTCGCCGAGAACCAACAGCGTGTCGGCCGCCATCGCGCGGCAGGTAAACAGGACCAGAAACAGGAAAGGCAAATGCCAGCGGAAAACATACTTGAAGTTCATCGTCTTAAGAAATCCGTCGGTCAGGGTGAGCATCAGCTTTCCATCCTTACCGGAGTTGAGCTGGTTGTCAAACAGGGGCAGACCATCGCCCTGATTGGCGAGTCGGGGTCCGGTAAATCGACGCTGCTGGCGATCCTCGCCGGGCTGGACGACGGCAGCAGCGGGGAGGTTTCGCTGCTCGGACAGCCGCTGCACCAGATGGACGAAGAGGCGCGGGCGAAGCTGCGCGCTAAGCACGTCGGCTTTGTGTTTCAATCTTTTATGCTGATACCCACCCTCAATGCGCTGGAAAACGTTGAGCTTCCGGCGCTGCTGCGCGGCGAAAGCGATAGCCAGAGCCGCGGCAGCGCCCGGGCGCTGCTGGAGCAGCTGGGGCTGGGCAAACGCCTGCATCACCTGCCGGTACAGCTCTCCGGCGGCGAGCAGCAGCGGGTCGCGCTGGCGCGCGCGTTTAACGGCCGTCCGGAGCTGCTGTTCGCCGATGAACCCACCGGCAACCTCGACCGTCACACCGGGGATAAAATCGCCGACCTGCTGTTCTCGCTGAACCGCGAGCACGGCACCACGCTGATCCTCGTCACCCACGACCCGCTGCTGGCGGCGCGCTGCGACCGACGGCTGAGGCTGGTGGATGGCCAGCTGCGGGAGGAAGCATGATCGCCCGCTGGTTCTGGCGCGAATGGCGCTCGCCGTCGCTGCTGATCGTCTGGCTGGCGCTGAGCCTGGCGGTGGCCTGCGTGCTGGCGCTGGGCTCGATAAGCGACCGCATGGAGAAAGGACTCAGCCAGCAGAGCCGGGAATTTATGGCCGGCGACCGCACGCTGCGCAGCTCGCGCGAAGTCCCAGGCGCATGGATTGACGAAGCGCGTCGCCTTGGTTTAACCGTCGGCGAACAGCTGAGCTTCGCCACTATGACGTTTTCCGGCGATACGCCGCAGCTGGCGGACGTCAAAGCGGTTGACGACACCTATCCGCTATATGGTCAGCTGCAGACCCAGCCGCCGGGGCTGAAGCCGCACGCCGGCACCGTGCTGCTGGCGCCGCGATTAATGGCGCTGCTGAATCTGAAAACCGGCGACACCATCGACGTGGGCGACGCCACGCTGCGCATTGCCGGCGAGGTGATACAGGAGCCGGATGCCGGATTTAACCCCTTCCAGATGGCGCCGCGGCTGATGATGAATACCGCAGACGTGGCGAAAACCGGCGCGGTGCAGCCCGGGAGCCGCGTCTCCTGGCGCTATAAGTATGCCGGAACCCCGCAGCAGCTGGCGGACTACGAAAAGTGGCTGCTGCCGAAGCTGGGGCCTGAACATCGCTGGATCGGCCTGGAGCAGGATGACAGCGCGCTGGGTAAATCGCTGGAGCGCTCGCAGCAGTTTTTGCTGCTGTCGGCGCTGTTAACGCTGCTGCTGGCGGTCGCCGCGGTGGCGGTGGCGATGAGTCATTACTGCCGCAGTCGTTACGATCTGGTGGCGATCCTTAAAACCCTCGGCGCCGGGCGGGCGCAGCTGCGCAAGCTGATTGTCGGCCAGTGGCTGATGCTGCTGGCGCTGGCGGTGGTTGCCGGCGGGGCGATGGGCGTCGGGCTGGAGCATATTCTGCTGCTGATGCTTAAGCCGGTGCTCCCGGCGGCGCTGCCGGCGGCGAGCGGCTGGCCGTGGCTGTGGGCGATCGGCGCGATGGTGGTGATTTCCCTGCTGGTCGGGCTGCGTCCTTATAGACTGCTGCTGGCGACGCTGCCGCTGCGGGTGCTGCGCCAGGATGTCGTCGCCAACGTCTGGCCGCTGACGATCTATATTCCAGTGGTGTGCGCGGTGGTGGTAGCCCTGCTGGCGCTGCTGATGGGCGGCAGCCCCCTGCTATGGGCGGTGCTGGCGGGCGCCGTGGTGCTGGCGCTGCTGTGCGGCCTGGCGGGATGGGGCGTTCTGTGGCTACTGAAGCGTTTGACGTTAAAAGCGCTGCCGCTGCGCCTGGCGGTGAACCGTCTGCTGCGTCAGCCGTGGTCGACCCTGAGCCAGCTGGCGGCCTTTTCGCTGTCGTTTATGCTGCTGGCGCTGCTACTGGTGCTGCGCGGCGATCTGCTTGACCGCTGGCAGCAGCAGCTGCCGCCGGAAAGTCCTAACTATTTCCTGATTAACATCGCGCCGGAGCAGGTGGTGCCGGTGAAAACCTTCCTCGCCGAACATCAGACCCGCGCCACCGAGTTCTACCCCATCGTGCGCGCCCGCCTGACGCAAATTAACGGTCAGGTGACGGAGGGCAATAAAGATGAAGCCCTGAACCGGGAGCTTAACCTCACCTGGAGCCGCGAGCGTCCGGATCATAATCCGCTGGTTGCCGGTAGCTGGCCGCCGAAGTCGGGCGAGGTGTCGATTGAAGAGGGGCTGGCGCAGCGTCTGGGCGTCAAGCTCGGCGATAGCGTGACCTTTACCGGGGATACTCAGGACTTTAGCGCGAAGGTGTCCAGCGTGCGTAAAGTCGACTGGGAGAGCCTGCGGCCGAACTTCTTCTTTATCTTCCCTCAGGGGGCGCTCGACGGCCAGCCGCAAAGCTGGCTGACCAGCTTCCGCTGGGATAACGGCAACGGGATGCTCACGCAGCTCAACCGCGAATTCCCCACCGTCAGCCTGCTGGATATCGGCGCGATTTTGCAGCAGATTGGCCAGGTGCTGACCCAGGTAAGCCGCGCGCTTGAGGTGATGGTGATTCTGGTGACCGCCTGCGGCGTTTTGCTGCTGCTGGCGCAGGTACAGGTCGGGATGCGTCAGCGTTATCAGGAGCTGGTGGTCTGGCGCACGCTGGGGGCCGGGAAGTCTCTGCTGCGCACCACGCTGTGGGCGGAGTTCGCGCTGCTGGGCGTGGTGTCCGGCGTCGTGGCGGCGATTGGCGCTGAGGTGGCGCTGGCGCTGCTGCAAAGCAAAATCTTTGACTTCCCGTGGTCTCCGGACTGGCGGCTGTGGGTGATGCTGCCGCTCTGCGGGGCGATACTGCTGTCGCTGTGCGGCGGCTGGCTGGGGCTGCGTCTGCTGAAAGGTAAGGCGCTGTTCCGCCAGTTTAGTCAGGGATAGGGTTAGCTATGTAGCCCGGGTAAGGCGTTATCCGCCACCCGGGGGGGTCACTGTATGCGGGAAAGTAGCCCGGGTAAGGCGTCAGCCGCAACCCGGGGGGTTACCCGGTACGGATGCGCGTTGCTATTGCAGATGACCGTGGTTCAGCGCGGTGAGCGGCTCATTAACATCGAAAATTTTGCAGATAACCTCGTTTACGCCGAGAGATTTCAGGCGCGCGGTGTGCTTGTTGAGATAAGCGAGCGCGGTTTCTTCATTCGCAAAAAGATAGATCCCGCCCGCCTCCTGATTTTTTTCGCTTTCCGTCCAGACCTTCCAGATAAAACCCGGCTCCTGATTGATGGACTCGGCCAGCTCCACGAGCTGACGGGACATCTCGCTGCCGAAGGGACCGTTAAAGGCAAAGTGCAGCTGCAGTAGTTTTTTCGACATACTTCCTCCATGGATGATGTTTGCGCGGTAATAGACCATTTTAATGACATGGCGATGAAAAGATAACCACAGTTTTTTTAACGGCACAAAATGGTAAGTCACTGATTTTTAACCGCACGAAACATTAAAAACTCAACAACACGCCATACTCGATCGCAGTTAATATTCAACTGGCAAATATAAGGTTGCTTATTAATCAAGGAAAAAGTATGGCACATAAAATAAAAGCGCTGGCGATAACGATCGGCGCAGCCCTGGCGTTAACCTCTTTTGCATCCCAGGCGGAAATTACGCTTTTAAAACAAGATCCGCAGGCGGGCGATCCGTTAAGCCGGCTTAATTTCACCGTCGGCGGGAGCATCCGTCCCCAGTTCAACATGATGTCCGGCGACGGAGACAAAGGCTCTTATAAACGTAACGGTTTCGATGGCGGTACCCGTTTCCGCTTCGCCGCCGACTACTATCTGTTCGATGATATTAGCTGGATCAGCTACTACGAGCTGGGCGTCAATGTTCCGGCGCTTTTCGACTGGGATAACCACTACGCCGAAGGCGCGAATAACACCAGCCGCCGTATGCTCTATACCGGCCTGAAAAGCGATACCTGGGGGACGTTAACCTACGGTCAGCAGAACAGCGTTTATTACGACGTGGTCGGGGTAAAAACCGATATCTGGGATTACGACATGATAGGCCAGGCGCCGGGTAACGGCATCAACGGCGACTACGATGGCTCCTATCGCTCACGCAATATGCTGAAATATAAGAAAACCGTTGGCGATGTCGATCTTTACGCCTCTTATCTGTTTGAGGACAGCGAATATCTGCCGGGCAACGGCCTGCGCTACAAGCGTAAAGGCGGCGGCTCCATCGGCGCCGATTACCACATCATGAAGGATTTGACCTGGGGCGCAGCGTGGAACTATACCCGCGCCGATATGCGTAACCCCTCCAGTTCAGACAGCAAATCATACGATCAGAATATTGTCGGTACCGCGCTAAGCTGGACGCCGGATAACTGGACCTTCTCCTTCGGCGGCGGCTGGTATCAGAACTTCCTGACCACCAAAAAAACCGATGTTCATAACTACTTCGCGGGCGATGCCTGGGGTATTGAGTACTTTGCCGGTTATAAATTCCCGATTGGTCAGTATGCGGTGAAATCTATTCAGCCGTACTTTATGGGCGACCGCCTGCAGTACGTGAACGGCCGCAACTATCAGCGGATTGATAACGGCGTCGGCGTGAGCTTCCAGCTGGATTATGGTTTCCGCGTTGACTATGAACACGTCTTCACGTCGAGCACCGACAACCTGGGCGATATGAACCTGGTGCGTCTGCGCTACGACTTCTAAGCGCTGACACTTCCCCGGTGACGCTGCGCTTGCCGGGGCTACAGGTTCACCGCCGTCTGCGGACCCGTAGCCCGGCTAAGGCATTTACGCCGCAAGCCGGGACAAGAGAGGATGTGATTACTCCGCCAGCCAGGCGGCGACGTCCTGCCAGCTGCCGCGAAAAATAATCTTCTCCGCTTTTTTGCCGAGCTGGTAGCGGTACATCGGATCGTAATACTCGTTCAGCAGGGGAACCAGCCAACTGAAGTGGGCTTCGGTGCTGGCGGTTCGCTGCTGCTCAAGCAGGGCTTCATCAAGCCGGGCGGTGAGCTGGGCAAAACGCTGTAACCCGAGGCGGCGGCGGATTGCGAACAGACCATGATGCAGATATTCGCTATACGCCTGCCAGCCTTGCTCTTCGCCGTAGGCCGCCAGGAAATCATGATGCATGCGCGCAAAATACTCTTCCCGCAGCCGTTCAAGACGGACAGCGAACGGATCTTCCACCACCGCCAGCGGCGACTGCGCCATGCGAAGGCGCATGCACTCCGGCAGGTGATTGGCGCCAATCATATGCCCCTCATCCTCCAGCACCCAGCGCGTTTGCTGCCCTGACTTTTTGAGCATTGCCACGGCCAGGTGATTTTCAAAGGTTGCCTGCTGATGCTGCTCCTGCAGGGTTCGGCCAAATGAAGAGCCGCGGTGATGGGCGAGCCCTTCGAGATCGATACCGTCCGGTTGAGCGCCGACCAACTGGGTTTTACCGTTACCGGTACAGCCGCCGATCAGCACGATAGGGCGCTGCACCAGCTCTTCGGTAAGCTGTATCGCCGCCTGGCGCAGCGCTTTGTAGCCGCCGACGATCAGCGGGTAATCCACGCCCGCTTCCTTCAGCCATTGCTGGACGATATGCGAACGCTGGCCGCCGCGAGCGCAGCACAGGTAGCCCTCGGGATAGCGCGCGCAGGCCTCTTTCCAGGCGGCGAGGCGGTGGGCGCGAATCTCGCCGTTGACCAGCTGATGGCCCAGCGCGAGGGCGGCGTCCGGCCCCTGACGCTTATAGCAGGTGCCGACGGCGGCACGCTCGTCATCGTTCATCAGCGGCAGGTTGATCGCCGCGGGCATGGCGCTTTGCCTGAATTCAACCGGGGCGCGTACGTCAATCAGCGGCGTATCGCTGGCGAGAATCTGCCGAATATTCTGTGGGACTAATTCCATCATTTAAACCGTTAAGCCATTCAGACGCGTCGCTCGACGCGATAATTCCTCTATTGTACGCGGTGAGCGCCCTGCTGAATTGATTTTTCACGGTATATCGCTGAATAGCGTCAGGAATCCCTGAATTTCCGGGGCCGAATGGCCGAACAGCGAGGCGATATCCTGCACCGCTTTTCCATGATGATCTTTACGCCAGGCGAGGCTCAGCGGAGAGGGGGGGCGCATGGCCGGAATTTGCCGGGAAACCAGCTCGCCGCGAGCGATAAACGTCTGGCACAGCGGCTCGGGTAAAAAGCCGATGCCGACGCCAGCGATATGGGCGGCAACTTTGGTTTCGATATCGGGAACCACGATCTCTTTTTGTCCCGGCAGGCGCCAGGCGACGCGCTTTGTCAATCTCCGCGCGCTGTCTTCAATATTGACCGCAGGATAGCGGCGCAGCTGGGCCTCCGACAGCGGGTCGGTTTGCTGGCTGAGCGGATGTTGCGGCGACATCACGAACAGCCAGGTCACTTCGCCCAGCGGGGCGACGGCAATATTCTCCGCTAACGGTTCGGTGCCGGTGACGCCGATGGCCAGCGAAAAGTCATCGTGCAGGAGCGTATCCCAGACGCCCATATAAATTTGTCGTGAAAAATGAAATTGCGTAAAAGGGTAACGCTGGGTGAGCCAGGCCAGCAGCCGCGCAATGGCCTGGGGGGCATACATCAGGTTATTCACCACAATATTCACCTGCCGCTCCACGCCATCGTTAATCTGCTGCAGCTCGCCGGGCATGCTGTCAATCCAGCCCAGCCACTCTCTGGCCTGCGCCAGGAGATGCATGCCGGCAGGGGTTAGCAGGACGCTGCGCGTGGTGCGCGAAAAGAGCGCGACGCCGGTGTTATCTTCCAGCAGTTTGATGCGATAGCTAATCGTGGCGGTGGTTTTATAGAGTTTTTCCGCTGCTCTGGAGAAGCTGCCGGTCTCCGCGACGCTGACAAAGGTACGTAGTGTTTCGGGGTCTAGCATCGCCATGTTCCTCGTAATTTAATAATTCACCCATGATTTTTAAGTATTTTTTCATAATAACCTTCTCAATTATGTGGCTTAAATCAGGTTTTGGAAAATTATTCCAACTTATAGTTGATACCACTTTGAGATGGCCATGAATTGACCGGTACATCTATCACCCTCAAGGTATGAGGAGGGCGACGGTTTTTAATGACTAAGGGATATTGCAATGAAGCTAGAGGTATTGCCGCTGACGCGCGAAGCATTCCGCCCCTACGGGGACGTTATCGAAACGGAAGGGCAGGATTTTTTTCATATTAATGATGGCAAAGTGCAGCGTTTTCACGATCTGGCCATGGTGGAGACCCTGCAGCAGGATCGCACGCTAATCAGTATTAATCGGGCCCAGCCGGCGGTATTGCCGATTGTCGTCACCGAGCTGGAACGTCATCCGCTAGGCACCCAGGCATTTGTGCCGATGAACGGCGAAGCCTTTGTGGTGGTGGTGGCGGCAGGAGGCGATGAGCCGGACATGAGCACGCTGCGGGCGTTTATCTCCAATGGCCGTCAGGGGGTAAATTATCATCGTAATGTCTGGCATCACCCGCTGTTTGCCTGGCAGAGCGAAACCGATTTTTTAACCGTCGATCGCGGCGGAAAAGATAACTGCGATGTCGTGGAGATCCCGACCGTGGAGCTGAGCTTTGCGTGAGGTTGCACGTGACGCTGTCGATTATCTTGCATAACATGTGGGCGCTTACACACTATTTATGCTCAGGTTTTGAGCCGGAGATAATCGAGGTATGACAGAAGTGAGAAGGCGGGGAAGGCCGGGCCAGCAGGAGCCTTCCGCGCAAAAAGGCGCACAGGCGCTGGAGAGAGGGATCGCGATACTGCAATACCTTGAAAAGAGCGGCGGCAGCTCGTCGGTCAGCGATATTTCCCTGAATCTGGACTTACCGTTATCGACCACTTTTCGCCTGCTTAAAGTGCTGGAGGGCGCGGATTTTGTCTATCAGGACGCGCAGCTAGGCTGGTGGCACATCGGGCTTGGCGCATTCAATGTCGGCTCGGCGTACATCCATAACCGGGATGTTTTATCCGTCGGCGGACCTTTCATGCGGCGGCTGATGCTGATGTCAGGGGAAACGGTAAACGTGGCGATTCGTAACGGCAACGAAGCGGTGTTGATTGGCCAGCAGGAGTGCAAATCGATGGTAAGGATGTGCGCGCCGCTCGGCAGCCGGCTGCCGCTGCATGCTTCTGGGGCCGGAAAGGCGCTGCTGTACCCGCTGTCCCCGGATGAGTTGGTGGATGTGATTGTGAAGACCGGGCTGCAGCGCTTTACGCCGACGACGATCGTGGATTTACCGGTCCTGCAGCGAAATCTGGATGAGGCGCGCGACCGCGGCTACAGCATTGACCAGGAGGAGCACGTGACAGGATTAAACTGTATTGCTTCAGCGGTTTACGATGATGTCGGATCCGTTGTGGCGGCGATTTCGATTTCCGGGCCGGCGTCCCGCTTAACCCCGGACCGTTTTGTCAGCCAGGGAGAGCTGGTGAGGGAGACGGCAAGGAATATCAGCACCGCGCTGGGACTGAAACCCCAGGCAGAGTGATCGCCGAACAGACCCGCTCTGAGGAGCGGGGATTTTTTGGCTTTGTTCAAGTTTGGAAAAATTTTCCAATATAGTGAGGTAGTAAAAAATGGCAAAAATGAGAGCCGTCGACGCGGCAATGCATGTACTCGAAAAAGAAGGGATTACCACCGCATTCGGCGTGCCTGGCGCGGCGATTAACCCTTTCTACTCCGCGATGCGCAAGCACGGCGGGATCCGCCATATTCTGGCTCGCCACGTGGAAGGCGCGTCCCATATGGCAGAAGGCTATACGCGTGCCGCAGCCGGTAATATCGGCGTATGCCTGGGGACATCGGGCCCGGCGGGAACGGATATGATCACCGCGCTCTATTCTGCCTCCGCGGACTCCATTCCTATTTTGTGCATCACCGGCCAGGCGCCGCGCGCGCGTCTGCATAAAGAAGATTTCCAGGCGGTCGACATTGAATCCATTGCTAAGCCCGTGACCAAGATGGCGGTTACCGTGCGCGAAGCGGCGCTGGTACCGGGCGTGCTGCAGCAGGCTTTCCATCTGATGCGTTCCGGCAGACCGGGACCGGTATTGATCGACCTGCCTTATGATGTTCAGGTAGCGGAAATCGAATTTGATCCCGAGCTGTATGCGCCGCTCCCGGCTTATAAACCCGTGGCGACTCGTCCGCAGATCGAACGCGCGCTGGCGATGCTGCTGATGGCGGAGCGTCCGGTGATTGTCGCCGGCGGCGGGGTGATTAATGCCGATGCCGCAGCGCTGCTGCAGCAATTTGCTGAGATCATGCAAGTTCCGGTCATCCCAACGCTGATGGGCTGGGGCTGTATCCCGGATGACCACGAATTGATGGCCGGGATGGTCGGCTTACAAACCGCGCATCGCTACGGTAACGCCACGCTGCTGGCCTCCGACCTGGTATTCGGCATCGGTAACCGCTTTGCTAACCGTCATACAGGTTCCGTTGAGAAGTACACCGCAGGTCGCAAAATCATCCACATCGATATTGAACCGACGCAGATTGGCCGCGTGCTGTGTCCGGATTTAGGCATTGTGTCCGATGCGAAAGCGGCGCTGGCTCAGCTGGTGGATATCGCACAGCAGATGCAAAAAGAGGGCCGCCTGCCGCGTCGCGAGCGCTGGGTTGCCGAGTGTCAGGAGCGCAAGCGTACGCTGCTGCGTAAAACCCACTTCGATAACGTGCCGGTCAAACCGCAGCGCGTTTATGAAGAGATGAATAAAGCCTTTGGTCGCGACGTGTGCTACGTCACCACCATCGGCCTGTCGCAAATCGCCGCCGCGCAGATGCTGCACGTGTTTAAAGATCGCCACTGGATCAACTGCGGCCAGGCCGGGCCGCTGGGCTGGACGCTTCCTGCCGCGCTGGGCGTTTGCACCGCTGACCCGGAGCGTAACGTGGTGGCCATCTCCGGCGACTTTGACTTCCAGTTCCTGATTGAAGAGCTGGCGGTGGGCGCGCAGTTCAATATTCCTTACATCCACGTGCTGGTGAACAACGCCTATCTGGGCCTGATTCGTCAGTCGCAGCGCGCGTTCGATATGGATTACTGCGTCCAGCTGGCGTTCGAAAACATCAACTCCAGCGAAGTGAATGGCTACGGCGTCGATCACGTCAAGGTTGCCGAGGGTCTCGGCTGTAAAGCGATTCGCGTCTTCAAGCCGGAGGATATCGCGCCCGCCCTGGCGCAGGCGAAAGCCTGGATGAAAGAGTATCGCGTACCGGTTGTTGTGGAAGTGATCCTTGAGCGGGTCACCAATATCTCCATGGGTAGCGAGCTGGATAACGTGATGGAGTTTGAAGATGTTGCCGATAGCGCCATCGATGCGCCAACCGAAACCTGCTTTATGAAATATGAATAAATGAGGTGAACCTATGTTGCGCTTTTCAGCCAACCTTTCGATGTTATTTCTGGAATATGATTTTCTGGATCGTTTTGAGAAAGCGGCGGCCTGCGGTTTTCGCGCCGTTGAGTTTATGTTCCCGTATGATTATGCGCCCGAGGTATTAAAGCAAAAGCTGAGCGACAACCGGCTGGAGCATACCTTACATAACTTACCCGCCGGCGACTGGGCGACGGGAGAGCGCGGCATAGCCTGTATTCCCGGTCGCGAAGCGGAGTTCCGCGAAGGCGTGGATGCCGCAATCCGCTATGCCAAAGCGCTGGGCAATCGCAAAATCAACTGCCTGGTGGGTAAAACCCCGCCTGGCTACCGCGAGGATCATATTCGTTCCACGCTGGTGGCGAATTTACGTTTTGCCGCTGCCGCGCTGGCGCAGGAAGGTATTCTGCTGCTGATCGAACCGATTAATTACTTCGATATGCCGGGCTTTTATCTGAATACCACTCATCAGGCGCTGGCGCTTATTGATGAGGTCGGCAGCGATAATCTGAAAATCCAGTACGATATTTACCATATGCAGCGGATGGAGGGGGAGTTAACCCATACGATGCAAACTTATGCTAACCGTATTGGTCATTTACAGATTGCTGATAATCCGAATCGCGGTGAGCCGGGGACCGGTGAAATTAATTACGATTATCTTTTTAAATTTATTGATAGATCAAGCTATGACGGCTGGGTGGGCTGCGAATATAAACCGCTGACCACCACCGAAGCGGGTTTGACATGGTTTAATCACTACCGCTAATTTTTAATTTATCTTTGGGCAGTATTTATTATTCCAGACTCAGGGGTTTTATTTCCTGACAACAGGAAGGGATAACTATTGCCCGGGTAAATCGAAACAGAAATTCTGAGAGGAAACTTATGAAACTTGGATTTATTGGTCTGGGTATTATGGGCACCCCGATGGCGCTCCGACTTGCCAGGGCAGGCCACGCTCTGCACGTTACTACCATCGGCCCGGTTGCTGACGACCTGCTTAAGCAAGGCGCGCAGCATCTGGCTACCGCCGAGCAGGTTGCGGCGCAGTCGGAGATTATTTTTATCATGGTTCCGGATACCCCACAGGTTGCCGACGTTTTGTTTGGCGAGCGCGGCTGCGCCAAAGCGGCGCTGAAGGGGAAAACCATCGTGGATATGAGCTCTATCTCGCCGATTGAAACCAAGCGGTTTGCGCAGCAGGTGCGCGAGCTGGGCGCGGATTATCTGGATGCTCCGGTATCCGGCGGCGAAATCGGCGCGCGTGAAGGCACGCTCTCAATAATGGTCGGTGGCGATGAAAACGTCTTTGCCCGCGTGAAACCGCTGTTTGATATTCTGGGTAAAAACATCACCCTCGTAGGCGGTAATGGCGACGGTCAGACCTGTAAAGTCGCCAATCAGATTATCGTCGCGCTGAATATTGAAGCAGTGTCCGAGGCGCTGGTTTTCGCGTCTAAAGCCGGAGCCGATCCCGCTCGCGTGCGTCAGGCGCTGATGGGCGGCTTCGCCTCCTCGCGTATTCTGGAAGTGCATGGCGAAAGAATGTTGAACCGGGCGTTTAATCCCGGCTTTAAAATTTCCCTGCACCAGAAGGATCTTAATCTGGCATTGCAGAGCGCGAAAGCACTGGCGCTTAATTTACCGAATACGGCAACCTGTCAGGAGTTATTTAACACTTGCGCCGCCAACGGTGGCAGTGAATTAGACCACTCGTCTTTAGTTCAGGCGCTGGAATTAATGGCAAATCATAAAATATCGTAATAAGAAAATGCTGCCGGTTCCGGCAGCGTTTTTTAAACCTCACGGGTGAATTTATGGATACTATCAATAAAACGGGTGTCGACTATTGGAAGAAAATAGTCGTGGTCATGAGTCTGGGCTGGGTGGCAATATGGATTTATCGTACCGTATTAACACCTATTTATCCGGAAATTCAGGCGTCCTTAGGTAACGTCAGTAATGCTGAAATCGGCGCGATTGCCAGCTTCTATTTTCTGGCCTATTGCGGAATGCAGATCCCCTGCGGCATTCTGGTCGATAAGCTGGGGCAAAAAATTATGCTGATGTGCGGTTTCTCGCTGTTTATTATTGGTACGTTGAGTATTGCTAATGCGGGAAACCTGACGCTGATTTATATCGGCTCGCTGCTGGCCGGCGCTGGCTGCGCGTCGTTTTTTAGTTCCGCCTATTCGCTCTCCTCGGCCAATGTGCCGCAGGAACGCCGGGCGCTGGCGAACGCCATCATTAACAGCGGCTCCGCCATCGGCATGGGGATTGGCCTGATTGGCTCGAGCATTCTGGTCAAAAGCATGCACATGGCGTGGCAAAACGTCTTGTTTATCGTCGCCGCGATCCTGGTGGTGATGCTCTGCGTGTTTACCCTGGTGATTCGCCGCAAGCTAAAAGAGCCCGCCGTAACGGAGAATAAGCCTGGTGCAGCGGCTGCCGCTCCGGTCGCTGAAGAGAAATCGGCGCCGCTGTTTTCGCCGCTGCTGTGCAGCGTCTACTTTCTCTATTTCTGCACCTGCTACGGCTACTACCTGATCGTCACCTGGCTGCCTTCTTATCTCCAGACCGAACGCGGCTTTGACGGCGGCGCCATTGGTTTTGCATCCGCGCTGGTGGCGGTGGTCGGGGTGCCGGGCGCGCTGTTCTTCAGCCATCTCTCGGATAAGTTCCGCGACAGTAAAGTCAAAGTGATTCTCGGGCTGGAGATTGTCGCCGCGGCCATGCTGATGTTTACCGTTCTCTCGCCGAATACCACCATGCTGATGATTAGCCTGGTGCTGTACGGACTGCTGGGCAAAATGGCCGTTGACCCGATTCTTATCTCGTTCGTTTCCGAGCAGGCGTCAGCGAAAACATTAGGCCGCGCCTTTAGCTTGTTTAATTTCTTTGGCATGAGTTCAGCAGTGGTCGCACCGACGCTCACCGGTTTTATTTCCGACCTGACCGGTTCAAAAGAAATTAGTTTTGTGATGTCTGCCGGATTAGTTATTACCGGAACGATACTGTTTGCGCTAATTACCTTGCGTAAGAACAAAATACAGTCAAAGACAATCCCAGTATAATAAAAAATAAATAATTAAAATTTGTTGTTCCACATAGCTAAACCTACAAAC
Organism: Klebsiella sp. JN_Kp126; assembly: GCF_033843325.1. Classification (NCBI taxonomy): domain Bacteria; kingdom Pseudomonadati; phylum Pseudomonadota; class Gammaproteobacteria; order Enterobacterales; family Enterobacteriaceae; genus Klebsiella; species Klebsiella sp. JN_Kp126. The sequence continues at coordinate 85,485 of NZ_JAWXQV010000040.1, forward strand.
GTAATCCGATGCGTATTAAGAGGGAATTATGGAACAAACTCAAGACCTGTACAAAGCCAGGGGTTATAGCGACGATCTACTGCCCAAAGTAGCCTCGCAGCGTAACTGGAAAACATTTAACTATTTTACCTTATGGATGGGCTCCGTACACAACGTACCTAATTATGTGATGGTGGGTGGTTTTTTTATTCTCGGGCTGTCAACGTTTAGTATAATGATGGCGATAATATTGAGTGCTTTTATTATTGCCCTGGTTATGGTGTTTAATGGTGCTGCCGGAAGTAAATACGGCGTCCCCTTTGCAATGATATTAAGAGCCTCCTACGGTGTGCGTGGAGCATTATTACCCGGCCTGCTCAGAGGCGGCATTGCGGCAATTATGTGGTTTGGTTTGCAATGCTATGCCGGCTCGCTGGCATTCCTGATCTTATTAGGCAAACTGTGGCCCGAGTTTCTGACGCTCGGCGGTGATTTTAAGCTGCTGGGACTGTCGTTGCCGGGGATGATCGCCTTTCTGGTTTTCTGGCTGATTAACGTGGGGATCGGTTTCGGCGGCGGAAAAGTTCTCAATAAATTTACCGCAATCCTCAATCCCTGTATCTACATTGTCTTCGGTGGCATGGCTATCTGGGCTATCTCGCTGGTCGGGATCGGTCCGATCCTCGACTATCTGCCGACCGGGGTGGCGAAAGCGGAGCATACCGGCTTCCTGTTCCTGGTCGTTATCAATGCGGTCGTTGCCGTCTGGGCCGCGCCGGCGGTGAGCGCCTCGGATTTTACCCAGAACGCGCGTTCGTTTCGCGAGCAGGCCGTTGGGCAAACCCTTGGCTTAGTGGTGGCCTATATTCTGTTCGCGGTGGCCGGAGTATGCATTATCGCCGGCGCCAGTATCCATTACGGTATGGATACCTGGAATGTACTGGATATTGTGCAGAAATGGGACAGCTTGTTTGCCTCGTTCTTTGCGGTGCTGGTGATATTAATGACCACGATCTCCACCAACGCCACCGGTAATATTATTCCTGCGGGCTATCAAATTGCGGCGATTGCTCCCACGAAACTGACCTATAAAAACGGCGTGCTGATTGCCAGTATTATTAGCCTGCTGATCTGCCCCTGGAAATTAATGGAAAATCAGGACAGTATTTATCTTTTTCTCGATATTATCGGCGGCATGCTGGGTCCGGTTATTGGCGTAATGATGGCGCACTATTTTATCGTCATGCGCGGGCAAATTAATCTTGATGAACTTTACACCGCGCCTGGAGATTATAAATATTTCGATAATGGATTTAACGTTACCGCATTCCTGGTAACGATTGTGGCGGTTGTTTTATCGCTCGGCGGAAAACTCATTCCGCTGCTCGAACCGTTCTCCCGCGTGTCGTGGTTTGTTGGTGTTATTGTCGCTTTTGCCGCCTACGCCTTGCTGAAAAAACGGGCCCAGCCGAATAACCTGGCGCGCCCCAATGCTGTGAATTGATTTTATTATAATCAGGAAAGTTTATTTCATGGATGAAGCTTCAAGAGCCAAAGCCATTGATATTGCGGTCCACATGGCTGCAGACAGAAGTATGGCGGCTTAATCGTCTGTACACATACAAGGAGTTTTATATGTCTTTTGATTTAATCATTAAAAACGGCACCGTCATTCTGGAAAACGAATCCCGGATGATCGATATCGCGGTTGCTGACGGCAAAATTGCCGCTATCGGTGAAAACCTGGGCGAAGCGAAGCAGATCATGGATGCCACGGGGATGATCGTTTCGCCGGGGATGGTCGATGCGCATACGCACATCTCTGAGCCGGGCCGTACCCACTGGGAAGGATACGAAACGGGCACCCGCGCGGCGGCAAAAGGCGGCATCACTACGATGATCGAAATGCCGCTGAACCAGCTGCCAGCAACCGTCGATCGAGAGACCATTGAGCTGAAATTCGACGCCGCGAAAGGCAAGTTGACCATCGATGCCGCGCAGCTTGGCGGCCTGGTCTCCTATAACCTGGACCGGCTGCACGAGCTGGATGAAGTGGGCGTGGTGGGGTTCAAATGCTTCGTCGCGACCTGCGGCGATCGCGGGATTGACAATGACTTCCGCGACGTTAACGACTGGCAGTTCTTCAAAGGCGTACAAAAGCTGGCCGAGATGAAGCAGACGGTACTGGTGCACTGCGAAAACGCGCTGATCTGCGATGAGCTGGGCGAAGAGGCGAAAAGAGAAGGGCGCGTGACCGCCCATGATTACGTCGCCTCCCGTCCGGTATTCACCGAAGTTGAGGCGATCCGCCGCGTTCTGTATCTGGCGAAGGTCGCCGGTTGCCGCCTGCACGTGTGCCACGTCAGCAGCCCGGAAGGGGTCGCCGAAGTGACGCGCGCCCGTCAGGAAGGTCAGGATGTCACCTGCGAATCCTGCCCGCACTACTTTGTACTGGATACCGAACAGTTTGAAAAGATTGGCACCCTGGCGAAATGCTCTCCGCCGATCCGCGACGCGGAAAATCAGAAAGGGCTGTGGGAAAAGCTATTCAACGGTGAGATCGACTGCCTGGTGTCCGACCACTCTCCGTGCCCGCCGGAAATGAAGGCGGGCAATATCATGCAGGCCTGGGGCGGGATTGCCGGTCTGCAAAACTGTATGGACGTCATGTTCGATGAAGCGGTGCAGAAGCGCGGTATGCCTTTGCCGCAGTTTGCTCGCCTGATGGCGACCAACGCCGCGGATATTTTCGGCCTGAAGCATAAGGGCCGCATCGCGCCGGGCAAAGACGCCGACCTGGTGTTTATTCAGCCGAACAGCAGCTACGTTCTGCAGGCGGAAGACCTCGAATATCGCCATAAAGTCAGCCCTTACGTCGGCCGTACGATTGGCGCGCGGATCGCCAGAACCCTCCTGCGCGGCGATGTGATCTATGACATCGAGCAGGGCTTCCCGCACGCGCCGAAGGGGAAATTTATCCTTAAGCATCAGCAGTAACGGGGATCCGGTGAATTCCCGGCTTGCGGCGTAAACGCCTTCTCCGGGCTACGAGCCGATTTGTCGCCCGGATAAGGCGTAAGCCGCGACCCGGGGAATCACTTGCCCCATTCCATGCTCAGCGCCTGTTTAACGGCAGGCGCTTTTTCAGGATTCAATCATGGTGGTATTTCCGCTCAATAAACGAAACACCCTGGCGGGATTTCAATGGTTCTTCTTTATTTTCTGCAACACCGTCGTGGTACCGCCGACATTACAGTCTGCTTTTCAGCTGCCCGCCAGCGCGCTGATTACGCTGACTCAGTACGGCTTTATCACCACCGGGCTGGCCTGCCTGGCGCAGGCGCTGCTGGGCCATCGTCGGGCGATTATGGAAGGGCCTACGGGACTATGGTGGAGCACTATCCTGACCGTCACCGTCGGTGAAGCCGCGCGCGGCACTCCGTTTGCCAGCATTGCGTCAAGCCTGGCGGTTGGCATCTCTCTGTCGGCGATATTCACCATCATCATCGGCGTGAGCGGCATCGGTCACCGTCTGGCGAAGCTCTTCAGCCCGACGGTCATGGTCTTTTTTATGCTGCTGCTCGGCGCGCAGCTCACCACGATCTTTTTTAAAGGCATGCTCGGGCTGCCTTTCAGTTCGACCCAGGCTAACGTGGGCGTTCAGCTGGCGCCGTTTAGCCTGGCGCTGGCGGTGATGCTGTTGGTGCTGGGGATGATCATTTTTCTTACGGACGGCATTGCTCGCTATGCCCTGCTGTTTGGCACCCTCGTAGGCTGGGCTGGCTGGTACCTGCTGTTTCGCACTCCGCCCGCCACGATGGCATCCGGGCCGATTCACTGGCAGTGGTTTCCACTTGGCTACGGCGGGGAGCTACGCCCCGGCATTATTTTGACGGCGCTGCTGGCGGGGCTGGTGAATATTACGAATACCTACGGCGCAATTCGCGGTAGCGACGTTTTTTATCCCCAGCAGGGCGCCAGCAATACCCGCTACCGACGAAGCTTTATTATCTCCGGCCTGATGACCTTAATAACGGTTCCGCTCAGCGTGGTGCCGTTTTCGCCTTTTGTTTCATCGATAGGTTTATTAACCCAAACTGGAGAGACTTCGCGCCAGCCGTTTATTATCGGCTGCCTGTGCTGTCTGCTGGTGGGACTATTTACGCCGCTGACCCACTTTTTTACCACGCTGCCTTTGCCGATTAGCAGTGCGGTCATGCTGGTCTCCTATCTTCCGTTGTTATATTCCAGCTTATCTTTCAGTAAACAAATCACCTTCACCGCACGAAATATCTACCGGCTGGCGCTGCCGTTATTTATCGGCATCTTTTTAATGGGCCTGCCGCCGGTCTATCTCCAGACGCTGCCCCTGACAATTCGGCCGCTATTAGGCAACGGCTTATTAATCGGCGTGCTGCTGGCGGTGGTGATGGAAAATCTCATTCCCTGGGATCGTATTAAGTAATGACATTAAAAAGGATGAACCATGAAAATAATTATTGCACCGGACTCTTTCAAAGAAAGCGTAAGCGCCAGCCGCTGTGCCCAGGCGATTAAGGCGGGCTTTACCTCTATTTTCCCGCAGGCGGAGTGCATCTGTCTGCCGATCGCCGACGGCGGCGAGGGGACGGTGGAGGCAATGGTTGAGGCCACTGGGGGTAAAATGGTGATGCTGCCGGTCATGGGGCCGATGGGCGATTTTGTCGGCGCCTTCTATGGCCTGAGCGGCGACGGACACACCGCGTTTATTGAGATGGCGGCGGCCAGCGGGCTGATGCTGGTTCCTCCCGACGAACGCAACCCCCTGCAGGCCACCAGCTACGGCACCGGTGAGCTGATTCGCCATGCGCTGGACGCCGGCGTCCGCCACATAATTCTCGGTATTGGCGGCAGCGCCACGGTGGATGGCGGAATGGGGATGGCTCAGGCGCTGGGAGCACGCTTTGTTGATCAATGCGGCGAGAGCGTCGGCCTCGGCGGCGGAGCGTTAGAGCGGCTGGTCAACGTGGATTTATGCGATCTCGACCCGCGACTTCGCGAGTGCCGGATTGACGTAGCCTGCGATGTGGATAATCCGCTGCTCGGCGAACGTGGCGCGGCGGCGGTCTTTGGCCCGCAAAAAGGGGCGTGCGCAGGCATGGTCGCCGTTCTGGAGCGCGGTTTAGAAAACTATGCTCAGGTGCTGCTGGCGGCAACCGGTCAGGATGTGACCGCGATGGTCGGCGGCGGCGCAGCCGGTGGGATGGGCGCGGCGGCTCGCGTATTCCTTAACGCCACGCTGAAATCGGGCATCGATATTGTGCTGGAGGCGGTTCATCTGGAGGAGGCGCTGCGCGATGCGGACCTGGTGATCACCGGCGAAGGGCGTATGGATTCGCAAACCGTCGGCGGAAAAGCGCCGGTTGGCGTGGCGCGGATCGCCAAAAAGTACGGCATCCCGGTTATCGGCATCGCCGGCGTGCTGGGTGACGGCGTCGAAGCGGTGCACCAGCATGGCATTGATGCGGTCTTTAGCATTCTTCCCGCGCTGGCGCCGCTGGCCGAGGTGCTGGATAGCGGCGAGCAAAATCTTTACGCCTGCGCACGCAATATCGCCTGCGCTATCAAGCTTGGCCAGACGCTGCCTGCCTGAATAAAAAATGCCACGGTTCTCACCGTGGCAAAATCCAACATAGCTAAACAAAAAAGTGAATTCTATGCGGTTGATAACCAACCTGTTTTGAACACCGCGCCCGTGGGCAATAGTAACGTTTTCCGCTTGTCAGCCATCAGATATCAACGTCGCGGTTGCAGTCTTTCGAATAGATGTAGCTGAACGCTTCCCGTCCGACGCCGTATCCCGCCTGCAGAGAGTAAGCGCCCATAAAGATATAATCGCCTTGCTTGACCGGAACCCAGCTGTTGTCGAGGTTATACACTCCCTGGCCGGAGAGAATATAGGCGCCATGCTCCTGGACGTGGGTTTCAATGTAGCCGTGGCTGGCCCCCGGAGCGAAAGAGAGAATATGCATATTCATATCGAAGCCCAGCTCTTTTGGCAGGAAATCGATCAGGATAACGTCTTCCATTCCTTCATAATGAATACGCTCCAGCTGGCTGACGTTGCCGGTGACCAGATAAGGCGCATGGCCCTCTGTTGGAATATAGCGGCGCTTATAGAGGAAGAGCTGACTATCGGCTGAATGACTATTACTAAAAGTCATCCGCTCACCCGGCGGACAGTAAAGATAACCGCCTTCTGTCAGCGCGAAGGATTTACCCTGCGCCCCGGCGGTGATTTTCCCCTTAATCACATACAGGAAGGTCTCGATGCCTTCGCCGCCAAAACCGCTTTGATGACCGCCGTTTTCATGCAGCGTGACCAGATAATCAACAAAGGTGGCGCCTAATTTTGGCGTTGACAAAATAGTCACATCGCAATGTTCAAAACCCGGAATAACGTTCTTGACCAGACCGTCCGGCGTCAGCAGCGCGTAATTGCCGTGGCGCACGATGGAACGGCTGGCCAGTAAATCATCGCGATAGCCAAGCACATTATTTAAATAACCCATGATCGTTTCCTTATTCAGTCCAGGCCAGTTGATGCAACATTAAGGCGAGCGTTTTTACGCCTTCCGCCAGATCCTCGATATGCGTGCTTTCCGCCGGGTTATGGCTGATTCCTTTGATGCTCGGCATAAAGATCATGCAGGTCGGGAAGCAGGGAGCGAATATCTGCGCGTCGTGTCCCGCGCCGCTGTGCATCACGCGGAAATTCAACTTCTCTTTTTCACAAAGCGCGGTGAGCTGGGCCACCAGCTTCTTATCCATGGGAACCGGAGCCTCATCCATCCACAGGTCGATCTCAATGCCGATATCCATCTCCTGACAGATCCGCCGCATATCGGCCTCAATGACCTCAGTAAATGCCGTTAACTCCAGAGCATCGGTATGGCGGCAGTCCATAGTGAAGACGGTTTTGCCCGGTACCACGTTGACGGTATTCGGCTGCGGGTCGACTTTACCGAAGGTGAGCACCAGCGGGTCACCGTGGGCTTTTGCTTTGGCGATAGATTCGCAGCAGATACGGCTAAAGGCATGGACGGTATCGCGACGGTAGCCCATTGGCGTCGTGCCGGCATGGTTAGACTCGCCGGTGAGGGTGATGGTGTAGCGACGCTGTCCGACTATGGCGTTGACCACGCCGATAGACTGCTTATTGGTTTCCAGCACGCGACCCTGCTCAATATGCAGCTCTACGAAGGCTTTAATATCCCGGCGCGGCGCCAGCGGAGCGGCGGGTAGGCTGAAACCGCACTGCTTCATGGCATCGATAAACGCCACGCCTTTAGCGTCTTTAATTTCGCGTACGTCCGCCGGATTAGCGATGCCGACGATATTTTTGCTGCCCCAGAAGACGTAAGGGAAGCGGCTACCTTCTTCTTCCGCTAACGCCAGCACTTCCACGGTGCGCAGTGGCGCCCCGTAGGTCTCTTTTAGCCAGCGAACCGCCAGCCAGGCCGCCAGCGCGCCGAACTGGCCGTCAAGATTGCCGCCGTTAACGACGCTATCAATATGCGAACCGCTGAGGATAACCTCATCGGGAAAGCGCGTGCCGGGCAGGCGACCATAGAGGTTGCCCACTTCATCAAAGCGCGTTTCCAGTCCGCTTTCGCTCATTCTTTGTTTGAATGCCTGCTGCGCCTGCAGCCATTCTGGCGAATAGAGCAGGCGGGTTATGCCCCCGGTCGGGTCGGCGCCGAAAGAGGAAAGCCAGGGCAATGTCTCTTCTATTGCCTGTCGAAAATAATGAGCCATACGCAACTCCTGTATTTTAATTTATTGGGCAAACGGGGAATTGGTTTCATAAGAGCGGTTATATAAAGCGTCCGAAACCAGATAGTCATAAATCTCATCAACGATCTCGATGCCGTTGACGGCGCTGTTTTTCTCATTGATATCCAGGTTCTGCCCGGGGTAATAAACCTGGTTAAATCCGGGCGCTGGCGTAATGGCGTTTAATTCACGCATGGTGTCGCTGATATGCTGGCGGAATAGCGCGCTGGAGGAGAAAAATGCCGGGTTGATGACGATATGCAGCTGGCCCAGCTCGCGTCCCTGGCTCAGGTTGTCGTACATAGAGCTGACCTGGCGGCCGAAGGGGAGGTTGAGCAAAATGCCGGAAAGGACGTCGATCATCATCATCAGGCCGTAGCCTTTCGGACCGGCTGCCGGAAGCAGGGCGTGAACGGCAAAAGGATCGCGGGTCGGCGCGCCGTTTTTATCCACTGCCCAGCTATCGGGAATGGTTTCATGGCGCGAGCGGGCGTCGAGAATTTTTCCCCAGGCCTGCACCGTGGTGGCCATGTCGAAGGTGATAATATCGTCACCCTCGCCGGGCGCGGCAAAGGCCAGCGGGTTGGTTCCGTAATAGATTTCCGCCCCGCCAAAAGGCACGACCATCGGGTCCGACTGGCATAGCGAAATCCCGATTAGCCCGGCGCGGGCGGCCTGCCGGGTGAAGTAAGAGATCGCTCCGCTGTGGCCCATACGCCGGATGCCGACCACGGCCACGCCGTTTTCCCTGGCCAATTCTATCGCGTGCTCCATGCCCATTTTGGCGGCCACCTGACCGGCGGCATTATCGGCATGCAAAATACCGCTGCAGGGGCCGCTCTTTTCAAAGGTGAAGGTGGGATGACGATTGGTTCCGCCTTTTGAAATACGTTCCGCATAATATTCAACGCGAACCGCGCCGTGCGAATGAATACCTCTGGCATCGGCATAAACCAGTACATCGGCAATGATATCCGCGTGATTGCGAGTAAGCCCTGCTGTATTCAGCTTATTGGCAATAAGCTGATGAAGTGTTTCCCGACTGACTTTCATCTGTCTTCCTTTTAACGACGGTGTAGAGCCTGACTGCCAAATAAAATACGGGGAAAATAAACTTAAATTGTGATCTGTATTGGTAAAAATAGTTAGTTAGATTTTATTTAATAATCACCGTGGGTTTATCAGAAGGGACCCGGTTAATCTATTCATTAAAAAACTCGGGCTAATGCCTTCGGCTTTATTTGAAAGCATCTTGTAATAATTCTCATGTGATTCCGGTCACGCCGTCGATAATTTTATCCCGTTAGCCTGATGGCAGATTAACCATGCTCATTCAATTGCAATGGGTGCAATTATTGGGGAGTTATTATGATCCATGCCTTTATTAAAAAGGGCTGTTTTCAGGATTCGGTCAGCTTAATGATTATTTCACGCAAGCTGAGCGAGTCGGAAAATGTCGATGATGTTTCAGTCATGATGGGCACACCGGCAAATAAATCGCTGTTGGAAACGACTGGGTTCTGGCACGACGATTTTGCCAGCGCGACGCCAAATGACATTTGCGTGGCGATCCGCACCGATTGCGCGGATACGTCGGTTACGCAAATGATCGCCGCCCGTCTTGATGAGGCCCTTACCGCCCTGGCGCAGGGGAGCGGGCAAAGTCAGAGCCTGAGCGTGGTTCGCCGCTGGCAAAGCGCAACGCAGAAACTACCGCAGGCCAATATGGCCTTAATTTCCGTTGCCGGGGAGTACGCTGCGGAGCTTGCCCATCAGGCGCTCAGCAGCGAGAAAAACGTCATGATCTTCTCCGACAACGTCACGCTGGAAGATGAAATCGCGCTCAAAACCCGCGCCCGTGACAAAGGGCTGCTGGTGATGGGGCCGGACTGCGGCACCGCCATGATTGCCGACACGCCGCTGGCTTTCGCCAACGTTACGCCGGAAGGCAACATCGGCGTTATTGGCGCGTCCGGCACCGGTATTCAGGAGCTGGTCTCGCAGATTGTCCTCGGCGGCGAAGGGATCAGCCATGCGATCGGTCTCGGCGGCCGCGATCTGAGCGCCGAAGTGGGCGGCATCAGCGCGCAAACGGCGCTGGAAATGCTGACCCAGGATGCACAGAGCCAGGTGCTGGCCTTTGTTTCTAAACCTCCCGCCGAAGCGGTGCGTCTGAAGATCATCGCCGCCATGAAGCGCAGCGCGAAACCGGTGGTGGCGCTGTTTCTCGGCTATGCGCCGCCGATCGCCCGCGATGAAAACGTCTGGTTCGCCCGCACGCTTGACGAGGCCGGGCGTCTGGCCTGCCTGCTGGCGCGAGTGGGGCGGCGTCAGGCCAGCCTTCCCGCGGTGGCGGGCAAGCAGATTCGCGGCTTATACACCGGCGGGACGCTGGCTGCTGAATCTGCAGGATTGCTGGCAGAACGGCTGAACATTCCCCCTGATGCGCATCACCCGCAGGGCATGATGCTCAACGCGCAGGGCCATCGGGTTGTCGATCTTGGCGATGATTTTTACACCGTCGGCCGTCCGCATCCGATGATCGATCCCTCCCTGCGCAACCAGCTGATTGCCGAACTTGGCGCGGAAATTCAGGTTGGCGTACTGCTGCTGGACGTGGTGATTGGCTACGGCGCCACCGCCGATCCGGCCGGCTCGCTGGTCGAAGCATGCCAGCGGGCGTGGTCGACCAGGGCCGACGATAGTCCGCTGCACGTTATCGCGACGGTGACCGGAACCGAAAGCGATCCGCAGTGCCGCTCTCGTCAGATTTCAGTCCTTGAAGATGCGGGGATCGTCGTGGTCGATAGCCTGCCTGAAGCCACCTTGCTTGCCGCCGCGCTGATTAGCCCGCCGCGGAAAGCCGCGCCGGCCCCGTGCGCCAGCCTGTTGGACGGCGTGGCGGTGATTAACGCCGGCCTGCGCAGCTTTGCGCTCGATTTACAGACCGCCGGAACGCCGGTTGTTCACTACCAGTGGGCGCCGATCGCCGGGGGAAATAAGAAACTGGCTCGTTTATTAGAACGTTTGCAATAAGAGGTCTCTATGTTTACATCAGTGGCGCAGGCCAATGACGCAGTAATAGAACGAATTCGTAATGCACGTCCGCACTGGCTGGATGTGCAGCCGGCGGGTTCTCTGATTGAAGCGCTGAACAAGAACAAAACGCTGCTCCACGCCGGGCCGCCGATGCGCTGGCAGGAGATGACCGGTCCGATGAAAGGGGCCTGCATTGGCGCCTGCCTGTTCGAAGGCTGGGCGCAGGATGAGAAAACGGCCCACGCGATGCTGGAAAACGGCGAGATTACCTTTATTCCCTGCCACCACGTTAACGCCGTAGGGCCGATGGGCGGTATTACTTCGCCGAATATGCCGATGCTGGTCGTGGAGAACATCGCCGAAGGCAATCGCGCGTATTGCAACCTGAACGAAGGCATTGGCAAGGTGATGCGTTTCGGCGCCTACGGCGAAGACGTGCAGCAGCGCCTGCGCTGGATGCGCGATGTGCTGATGCCCGTCCTCAGTGCGGCGCTGAAACAGATGACGCGCGGCATTGATCTCACCGCGATGATGGCGCAGGGCATCACCATGGGCGATGAGTTCCACCAGCGCAATATCGCCACCTCCGCGCTGCTGATGCGTACGCTGGCGCCGCATCTGGCACGGCTTAATATCGACAAACAGCAGATTGCTGAAGTCATGGATTTCCTCGCCATTACCGATCAGTTTTTCCTCAACCTGGCGATGGCCTACTGTAAATCCGCGATGGATGCCGGGGCGCAAATTCGCGCAGGCAGTATCGTTACCGCGATGACCCGTAACGGCGATATGTTCGGTATTCGCGTTAGCGGACTGGGCGACCGCTGGTTTACCGCACCGGTGAATACGCCGCAGGGGCTGTTCTTTACCGGTTTCTCTCAGGAACAGGCCAACCCGGATATGGGCGACAGCGCCATTACCGAAACCTTCGGCATCGGCGGTGCGGCGATGATCGCGGCGCCGGGGGTGACCCGCTTTGTCGGCGCTGGCGGAATGGAGGCGGCAAAATCGGTTTCGGAGGAGATGGCGGAAATCTTCCTTGAGCGCAATATGCAGCTGCAGATTCCTGGCTGGGATTTCCAGGGCGCCTGTCTGGGACTGGATATTCGCCGGGTGGTTGAAACCGGCATTACGCCGCTCATTAACACCGGGATCGCCCATAAAGAAGCGGGGATCGGCCAGATTGGCGCCGGAACCGTCAGAGCGCCGCTGGCCTGTTTCGAGCAGGCGCTGGAAGCGCTGGCGGACGAACTGGGCGTGAGCTGAGGTGGCGCGATGGAGAGGATCCGTCCGCTGATAGGCAGCGTCGATGCGCCGGATCATCGCCAACCGTGGCGAACCGGCGGCCTCTGGCGGCGCACCATTAACCTCTATGTTGCAGGCGGCGCGCTGCTGACGCTGCATCATCGGGGGCAGGGCGTGAGCCCCGGCGGATGGGTTGTTCGTCATCGCGATTTTATCCGGCTACACGCGGCGCTGCGGACGGGGGCGTCGCCGATAGCGCGGAATGACGGTATTCAGGTCGGCGATCTTTTGCTGATGCCGCCGCGCAGGCGCTGCTCCCTGCGGCTCCGCTGTCAATCCGTAAGCGCTTATCTCCCGCCAGCGCTGATGAGTCGACGGGAGGAGACCGGGCTGTTCGGGCCGCTGTCGCAGGCTATCGAGCTGCGGCAGCATCCCGAGCTGCGCCAGCTTCGCCACTGTTTTGCCTCCGCGCTGGCCGGCAACGCCGTCGACTGGCGGCTGTGGCTGGGCAAGGGGCCGGGCCTGACGCCCAGCCTGGACGACATGCTGATCGGCATGATGCTGGCGGCGTGGCGCTCGGGGCGAATGTCACCCTGCGGCGGAAGGGCATTTTTTCGCGCCTCCGGCGATCTGTACGCGGCCACCACTCAGGTGAGCGTCAACTATTTACACTACGCCAGCGAGGGACGCTTCGCTTCGCCGCTGATGCATTTTGCCTGCGCCCTGCAACGTGGACGACGACTCGAGCCCGCCGTCGAATCCCTGCTGGCAATGGGGCATACCTCCGGCGCCGACACGCTTCTGGGATTCTGGCTGGCGCAACATCTTATCTAAGGACTTTTTATGAAAACGCTGGTTGTTGCCCTTGGCGGCAACGCTTTATTACAGCGCGGGGAAGCGCTGACCGTAGAAAATCAGTACCGCAATATCGATAGCGCGGTTCCCGCGCTGGCGCGTCTGGCGCAGACGTATCGGCTGGCCATTGTGCACGGCAACGGGCCGCAGGTGGGTCTGCTGGCGCTGCAAAATCTGGCCTACGGCGACGTTGAGCCCTATCCGCTGGACGTGCTGGTCGCCGAGAGCCAGGGCATGATTGGCTATATGCTGGCCCAGCGCCTGGCGCAGGAATCACAAATGCCGCCGGTGTCGACGGTGATGACCCGCATTGCGGTAGCGTCGAACGATCCGGCCTTTTCAGCGCCGGAGAAGTTCATTGGTCCGGTTTACGATCCGGAGCTGCAAAAACGGCTGGAAGATGAGTACGGCTGGAGGATGAAGCGCGACGGTAAATATGTGCGTCGGGTGGTTCCCTCGCCGACACCGGTGAGGATTGAGGAGAGCGAGTCGATTGAGCGTCTGCTGGGCGAGGGGCACGCGGTGATTTGCTGCGGCGGCGGCGGAATTCCGGTGCTTGAGAACGGGCAGGGCGCAGAGGCGGTGATTGATAAAGACCTCGCTGCCGCGCTGCTGGCGGAGCAGATTGATGCCGATGGCCTGGTGATCCTGACCGACGCGGATGCGGTATATGAACATTGGGGCACCCCCATGCAGCGGCCGATCCGCGAAGCGACGCCGGAAGAGCTGGCGTCTTTTGCCCGCGATGACGGCGCGATGGGGCCGAAAATCGCGGCGGTAAGCGGCTATGTGCGCCGTCGGGGCAAGCGGGCGTGGATTGGGGCGCTGTCGCGTATCGATGACACCCTCGCCGGGCTGGCGGGAACCTGCATTAAGCCCTGATGCACAGGTGAAATCAAGCGGCGAAGCAGACGCTGAAATATCCTGCGCTCTTTCCCCGGGGGCGGCGCTCGACGCGCCTTGCCCGGGCTACGGATTCGTGCGGTTTATGGATTTGGTTGAATGGCTACGGGGCGAATGATGGTTGGTCTGGTAGCCCGGCTAAGGCGCAGCGCGCCGCAAGCCGGGATTCAGGCGAAGGAGTACGCCAGAGAGGTAGCCCGGACAGGTGCGCAGCACCGCCTCCGGGACTGTGGAGAGCTGGATTACGCCAGCTGCGCCTGCGCCCAGAAGATACCGCTGGCATATTCCGGCGGCAGCAGCGGCTTCAGCGCTTCCAGCGTCGCGCTCAGGCGGTCGGTATCGCTGTCGGTCAGGTTCAGGTGGCCGACTTTACGACCCGGACGTACCTCTTTGTCGTACCAGTGCAGATGCACCAGCGGCAGCTTCAGCCAGTCATAGTTCAGATCGGTACCGATCAGGTTGATCATCACCGACGGGCTGTTTACCACCGGCGGCGGCAGCGGCAGATCGGTAATCGCCCGCAGATGCAGCTCGAACTGGCTAATGGAGGCGCCGTTTTGCGTCCAGTGGCCGCTGTTGTGCACGCGCGGCGCCAGTTCGTTAATCAGCAGGCCATCAGCGGTGACGAAACACTCCATCGCCATCACGCCAACGTAGCCCAGCTCATGCATGATCGCCGACAGCATCTGCTCCGCCTGCGCCTGCTGGCGGGCATTGGCCTGCGGAAAAGCGACGCTGGCGCGTAAAATACCGTCCTGATGCAGGTTGCGGGTCAGAGGATAGAAGACCGTGCTGCCGTCCCGGGCGCGAGCGCCGACCAGCGACACCTCGCCGGAGAAGTTAATGCCCTGCTCAACGATACACTCGCCGTAGTTATCCTCCGGCAGCTGCGCGGTTTCATTTTCCCGCAAACGCCACTGGCCGCGGCCATCGTAGCCGCCGACGCGGCGCTTAACGATAGCCAGCTCCCCGAGGCGGGCGAATACCGCAGGCCATTCGCTTTTATCCGCCAGAAGCTGCCACGGCGCGGTGGCGAGCGCTAGCTTATCGAACAGCTGCTTTTGCGTCAGGCGGTCGGCGATTATCGGGAAAACGTCGCGGTTAACGAAGGCGGAATGACGCGCCAGCTCGCGGGTCAGCGCTGTTTCCGGCCAGCGTTCAATCTCTGCGGTAATCACGCTTTGCTGTACCGGCACCGCTTCCGGGTCGGCTTCCAGACCGACCGGCCAGACCGCAATACCCAGCGGCTCGCCGGCCTGGCGCAGCATCCGGCCTAGCTGACCGTTGCCGAGAACGCAAACCTGCTTCATGCCGCACCCCGCGGATCCGGGTTATCCAGCACTTCATCGGTTTGCGCCTGACGCCAGGCGCTGAGGCGCTGGTGCAGTTCCGCATCGTGCTGGGCGAGGATCTGCGCCGCCAGCAGGGCGGCGTTGGCGGCCCCGGCTTTGCCGATGGCCAGCGTACCCACCGGGATGCCGCGCGGCATCTGGACGATGGAGTAGAGGCTGTCTACGCCGCTCAGCGCCGCGCTCTGAACCGGCACGCCTAACACCGGCACCAGCGTTTTCGCCGCAATCATGCCCGGCAGGTGCGCCGCGCCGCCGGCACCGGCAATAATCACCTGAAAACCGTTTTCTTCCGCGCCTTCGGCGAAGCTGAACAGTTTATCGGGCGTGCGGTGGGCGGAGACCACTTCGACATGGTACGGAACGTTCAGGGCATCAAGGATTTCTGCGGTAAACTGCATGGTAGCCCAGTCGCTTTTGGACCCCATCACGATGGCGATACGCGCCGAATTATTGCGGGAAGACATGCGTCTTAAAACTCCTGTGGGTGTGTTTCACACTGCTTTAGAGGCCACAGAGAATAGCATGAACTCCCGGCAAGGAAAACGGTTGCGTGCGCATGGTTAGCCCTCTTTTGTCTCGTCGTGACTGGGGGCAACGCGCCGGTTATGGGCGGTGTTTGCGCTGGCAAAAAAGGTAAAAACCAGCACCACTCCCCAGGGCAGCATAAGAATGCTCATGACCAGCATGTAGATTTGCACAAAGCGCTCATCGTGCGGCCGCGTACAAAGCAGATAAATCGCGTAAAAATAGAGGATCCAAAGTAGCGCTGCGATTCCCAGCACGGTCAGCGAACCGAAGTAGATAAACACCAGACCAAAATAGCTGGCGGTAATCGGGCCGATGACGGCGATAACCATGCCCCAGATCAGGGGCTGACTCCATTTTTGCATGCTCGTTCCTTGAGTGTGGTTTGCTGTAAAATTAACCTGGGGTTAAACGTCAGGACAGCCATTCTGCTGCCTGAAGTGCTTTTTCGGAATAGTGCTTGCTGGAACTCAGAAGGGGAACTGAATCAGTTCGACCTTTTCGGCCGTCACTTTGACCATGGAGCCTTCGTGATGCCATGCGCCCAGAACCACGCGATATGCGGATTGACCGTTGGCTTCTAGCGGATGGACGGCAGGACGGTGCGTATGCCCGTGAATCAGCCATTGAACGTGATGTTTTTCCATAACGTCAACGACCGCCTGTGGATTCACATCCATAATTTCCATCGACTTGCTGCTGTTGGCCGCTTTGCTGTCGGCGCGCATTCTGGCGGCGATACGGCGGCGGATAAACAGCGGCAGGGCCAGAAACAGGCGCTGGATCCAGGGATTATGGACTTTCGCGCGAAACGCCAGATATCCCGCATCGTCGGTGCAGAGGGTGTCGCCGTGCATAATCAGCACCTTGCGCCCGTAGAGGTCGAGAAGCTTCTCTTCCGGCAGCAGGGTCATCGCGCTTTCGTGGGCAAAGCGCTTGCCGACGAGAAAGTCGCGGTTGCCGTGAAGGAAGTAGCAGGGGACGCCGGAATCGGCCAGCGCTTTGAGCGCTGAGGCGATTTGCCGATGCAGCGGGCTAGGATCGTCATCGCCGATCCAGGCTTCAAAGAGATCGCCGAGGATATACAGGGCGTCCGCCCTGCGGGCTTCTCCCTGTAAAAAGCGCAGAAAACCGGCGGTAATCGCCGGTTCTTCCGTTTGCAGATGCAAATCCGCAATAAAAAGTGTCGCCACGAATTATTCGCTAACGGTGACGCTTTTGATCACAACATCTTCTTTCGGCACATCCTGGTGCATGCCGCTGCGGCCGGTGGCGACCGCTTTGATTTTGTCGACCACGTCCATCCCTTCAACGACTTCTGCGAATACGCAGTAGCCCCAACCCTGCAGGCTTTCGCCGGAGAAGTTCAGGAAGTCGTTATCGGCGACGTTGATGAAGAACTGCGCGGTGGCGGAGTGGGGCGCCTGAGTACGGGCCATCGCCAGCGTACCGCGGGTGTTTTTCAGACCGTTGTTCGCTTCGTTCTGAATAGGAGATTTGGTGGTTTTCTGATTCATGCCCGGCTCAAAACCGCCGCCCTGAATCATAAAACCGTTGATTACACGGTGGAAAATAGTGTTGTCGTAGAAACCTTCACGACAGTAGTCCAGGAAGTTTTTAACTGTTTCCGGCGCTTTGTCGTCAAACGTCTTGATTACGATATCGCCATGATTGGTGTGGAAAGTAACCATTTTTGCATCCTGTTCCGATGATTGTGGTGCCTGCACCCGGAGTCGGGTGAGATATAGGGGGCTGTTATAGCATAACCGCGGGGCTGGATCACCTTGCAATGTGTGCTGCTTCGGGGTTGAATTAAGGTTAGAATACGCGACTTATATCCACACACGTCTACACGGAATCTTCGATGTTAAAAATTTTTAATACACTGACGCGCCAAAAAGAAGAATTTAAACCTATCCATGCCGGGGAAGTTGGCATGTACGTGTGTGGTATTACCGTTTATGACCTCTGTCACATCGGCCATGGCCGTACCTTCGTCTCATTCGATGTGGTCGCGCGCTACCTGCGTTTCCTGGGCTATAAGCTAAAGTACGTGCGCAATATCACCGATATCGACGACAAAATCATTAAGCGTGCTAATGAAAACGGCGAAAGCTTTGTTGCGCTGGTGGATCGCATGATTGCCGAGATGCACAAAGACTTCGACGCGCTGAATATCCTGCGCCCGGATATGGAGCCGCGGGCCACCCACCATATCGCGGAAATCATTGAGATTACCGAGCAGCTGATCGCCAAAGGCCACGCGTATGTCGCCGACAACGGCGACGTGATGTTCGATGTGCCGACCGACCCGAACTACGGTCAGCTGTCGCGTCAGGATCTCGATCAGCTGCAGGCCGGCGCGCGGGTTGATGTCGTTGACGTCAAGCATAACCCGATGGACTTTGTGCTGTGGAAGATGTCGAAAGAGGGCGAGCCAAGCTGGCCGTCGCCGTGGGGCGCGGGCCGTCCAGGCTGGCACATTGAGTGTTCAGCGATGAACTGCAAACAGCTGGGCAACCATTTTGATATTCACGGCGGCGGTTCGGATCTGATGTTCCCGCACCATGAAAACGAAATCGCCCAGTCCACCTGCGCCCACGACGGCGAGTACGTCAATTACTGGATGCACTCCGGAATGGTGATGGTTGACCGCGAGAAGATGTCAAAATCGCTGGGCAACTTCTTTACCGTGCGCGACGTGCTGAAGTTCTACGACGCGGAAACCATTCGCTACTTCCTGATGTCCGGCCACTATCGCAGCCAGCTGAACTACAGTGAAGAGAACTTAAAGCAGGCGCGTTCCGCGCTGGAGCGTCTGTATACCGCGCTGCGCGGAACCGACAAAACCGCAGAGCCGGCCGGCGGCGAGGCGTTTGAGGCGCGCTTTATCGAAGCGATGGACGACGATTTTAATACTCCGGAAGCCTATTCCGTGCTGTTCGATATGGCGCGTGAGGTTAACCGCCTGAAAACCGAAGATGCCGCCGCGGCCAACGCGATGGCGGCGCATATGCGCAAGCTCTCTTCGGTGCTGGGGCTGCTGGAACAGGAGCCGGATGCCTTCCTGCAGAGCGGCGCGCAGGCGGACGACGGGGAAGTGGCGGAAATTGAGTCGTTGATCCAGCAGCGTCTGGACGCGCGTAAAGCGAAAGACTGGGCGGCGGCGGATGCCGCGCGTGACCGTCTCAACGAGATGGGCATCGTGCTGGAAGATGGCCCGCAGGGCACCACCTGGCGCCGTAAGTAGTCTCATTCTCTCTTTTTAGCCGGGGCCATCCCCGGCATTTTTTTGCCCTGACTCAGGCTAAGAAAAGAAGCGCGGTCCTGATTTCGCCTTCGTACGTTCCCGGCCAGCGGCTGCAGCGTTCGTTGGGAAGAAGAGGTATCAGGCGGAAGTGCAGGTTGCCGGAGGCAGCCAGGGGAGCGGCTGTGCTACACAGGACGTGATATCGGAAGATGGTGGCGCTGACTGAAGTGCAGAAAAACGAGAGATCATCTGTCGGGGTGGGGGGACAGGCGCCTGTTGCGGCGCCTGAACGTTTTACTCGGTAACGGTAACGCTCTGACCTTCAAAGCTCACCGTTTGACCGGCGACGATTTTGCAGCGCTTGCGGGTTTCCACCACGCCGTCAACGTTGACCAGGCCGTCGGCAATAGCGATTTTCGCCTGCGCGCCGCTTTCGCTCCAGCCTTCCAGCTTCAGCAGGTCGCACAGTTCAACGTGCGGGTGTTTGCCTAAAGAAAAATTCGCCATCTCAGGCCTCCTGAATGTCATGATACTCTTCGCACGCCTGCAGCGTGTTCTGAATGAGGGTGGCTACGGTCATCGGGCCGACGCCGCCGGGAACCGGCGTGATGTACGACGCGCGCGCGGCGGCATCTTCATAGACCACATCGCCAACCACTTTGCCGCTTTCCAGGCGGTTAATCCCGACATCGATCACGATCGCGCCTTCTTTAATCCATTCGCCCGGAATAAAGCCCGGTTTACCGACAGCCACGATCAGCAGGTCGGCATTTTCGACGTGATGACGCAGGTTTTTGGTAAAACGGTGGGTGACGGTGGTGGTGCAGCCTGCCAGCAGCAGCTCCATGCTCATCGGGCGTCCGACAATATTGGAGGCGCCAATGACCACCGCGTTCAGGCCGTAGGTATCAATGTTGTAACGCTCAAGCAGCGTGACGATCCCACGCGGCGTGCACGGACGCAGACGCGGCGCGCGCTGGCACAGACGGCCCACGTTATACGGGTGGAAACCGTCAACGTCTTTGTCCGGCGAAATGCGCTCCAGCACTTTGACATTATCAATGCCGGCGGGCAGCGGCAGCTGAACCAGGATGCCGTCGATGGCGCTATCCGCATTCAGGGTGTCGATGAGTTCCAGCAGCTCCGCTTCGCTGGTGGTTTCCGGGAGATCGTACGAGCGGGAGACGAAGCCTACCTCTTCACACGCTTTGCGCTTGCTGCCGACATAAATCTGCGATGCCGGGTTGCTGCCGACCAGCACGACGGCTAACCCTGGAGCACGAAATCCGGCCGCAACGCGCGCCTTCACTTTTTCCGCAACCTCAGAGCGTACCTGCTGCGCAATCGTTTTACCGTCAATAATTTTTGCTGCCATCAGAGAGAGGATTCCATCTGTATCTTTACGAAAGGGGGATGGCGATATTTTGTCAGAAGCCAGCCCCGCTGTCAGTCTTCGTTTAAGATTTTATCTTTCTTAGGTGTTGCAGAGGCTGAAAAACGGCCCTGACCGCGCTGCGAATGGCGCAAAAAGGAGCCCGGGAGCCGAAGAAAAGTTAACGTGCAGAAACATAAGGTTGGATAAACTTTATACTGCTTTTGCGGCATAAGCCGCCAGCCTGCACAGGCAAGTGCAGTTTCGCGGCAAAATACATTGACTCATCAGGCGTGGACCGTATAATTCCGGCGATTGCACATCATGAAGCTCGCTTCTCAATGCGCCCTTAGCTCAGCTGGATAGAGCAACGGCCTTCTAAGCCGTAGGTCACAGGTTCGAACCCTGTAGGGCGTACCATTTTTTCGTTAAGAATCCTCTGCCAAATCCTCTTCCCTTACCTTTTACTCCCTGGAATGAGTCTTTTTCTATGACTGGCTTTATCGAAGCCTACTCAGGTGTAAACGAATCAGGGCGGCGCAGAAGACTTTTACGGGCTTATTTCATTCAGGCGAATAGGGGTGCCCTCAATCCACCAATAAAAGGAACGGCAGAGCCAAATGAGAGATAATACCAACTCATTAATGGTGGCGAATTGCATCGGTTGGCTACAGCAGTAGGTCTTTCGTTGATTGATGGATGCGTAGTAATATAGGCAGATACAGTCTAAAATATTTGAGTTAGTATATTCGCCATTGAATCACATAATATGCCGGGTCGGATGAAATATATGAAACTATGAGGATGCTATAGCATTCAATCATGGAACATGCCGCTAAGGACAGTATATGAATATAACTGAAGATAATCTCAATGAAACAATTGATTTGCTGAATAATTTAATTTGCGATGAAAATTTGTTAACACGCACGGAACGCCTTGATTTGGTCCGGGCTGTTGCCGCCATCGGGGCGATGAAAGCACGTGTTGCTATACTGTCTTCACAAAAATCTTCGTCGGTAAAAAAGAGTGGAGAAAAGAAAGAAAAGGTTATCGATCCACGGTTTCCAAACGCTGGCATACCCTGGAATGATAATGATGAGTCCATGCTACGGGAAGTATTAGAGCCTATTCCGGAGGAGGAGATAGGAGAGCATCTCTTCTGGCTGGCTGAAAAGCTTGGGCGCACTCCTTATAGCGTAGCTTGTAAGATAGCTCAGATAAAAAAATTACCTGCAGAATGGAAAGATAGCTTCCGTAAAATTTCCGATCGGATTCGCGATTCGAAAATGACGATTAGCGAATATATTCAAGCTAAAGGCCATGAATAGGCGCGGAATAAGATTCGAGCCCACATGGCTTTGAGGCACTTTTTAGTACAGGATCTGCGTGCAAGCTGCAGGCAGATCGACTGTATAACGATTTTTTGTGACGTTACCAAAAAATATTTTCAGAGATATTCGGCACTATTGAGAAAGATCAATATGCTGTTTCTTGCTGCCGCGTAATTTGAGTTGTCCTCTCTCACAAGAGCAATCATTATGGCCGTTAAACGACCCGTTACCGCCGTGTTAGTGTTGCTGTGCACTTTTATCGTCGGCGCTGCTGCTGCTAAAACACCGCAATTAACTGATGATCAAGTTAAGCAGCAAATTATTAAGGCTTCTATCGCTTCTTACCCCGGCGTTTGCGCTTGTCCGTTTAATCGGGCGAGAAACGGCAGTGCCTGCGGCAGGCGCAGTACCTGGAGTAAAGCAGGAGGCTATGCGCCAGTTTGTTATAAGAAAGAAGTCACTCAAGAGATGATTAAACGCTGGCGTCAATCTCAACAAATATAAATATTTATCTCCGCTGGAAACTCAACGATAGTTTGCGCTGGAACCTGGTTTCAGAGAGTCCAGCAACACGCAGACTCTCTGGAAAAAGGGCAGAGGCACGCTCGTTTTCCTGGCCTCAGGCGCCGGTTTCATTTTTTATTCGCCTGTTAATGTATTCCACGGCCTGAGAGACATCCATAATCCCATTTATCGCGTTCGTCACGCCCTGGCCGATAATAATTTCTGCCTGGCGCAGGTTGAAGGGCTTACCCTGCGTACCCTGCGACTCTCTTATCCCGACCATGCCCTTTTCATTCAATAAATTAAACCATGGATAGAGGTTCAGGACGTTCTGATCGTGACAAACCCCTGACCAGGCGCAGTTTCCTCCGAGCAGAACCAGATGACGCGCAATTTCATCGGAATAAAGCCAGTTGAAGAACTGTTCAACCTGCTTTTTCTTTTTGCTGTAGCGGGACATCCCAATGGATCCGCCTCCCAACTGTGGAAGCTGTCCCGGGACTGAAGCATAGCCGATAGTGGGGGCGATAGGGCTATGCGCGACGTCGTTGAACAAATTGAGATACATGATCAACATGGCGAGGTTGCCTCGCTCAAACTGCTTAACGGCGTCACTCCACCATTCTCCTGAGAGATTCACGGCGACGGAGAGCTGTTGCAGGTATTGTTCAAGCGCCGTAGCGGCAAGCGAAGTCTCCAGTTGAACTGGTTCGCCTTCGCGAACCAGACGTCCGCCGAGCGCGTAGTAACGCAGCAGATATTCCGTGGCGATAAGCCCTGAGCTGCCTAAGGTCACCGCCGTGCCCATCGGGCGCAGCCTGTTATCCGGCTGATGCTGGCGACTGAAGAAAGCCGCTAACTCATCAAATTGCGCAAAGTTTTCGGGTAGGGTTAACTCTTTGCCCGTCGTTTCGTAGAACATCCGTTTTATCGTCGCATCTTCAAAGAGATCGCGTCGGTAAAACAGGAGCTGCATACTGGCATCAAAGGGGATGGCCCACGCGGTGCCATTCACCATGCTGAAGTGCTGTTGAATCTGGTCAGAAAAATGAGTCAGCAGCTGCGGCAGCGCAGGGGAAATCGACTCCAGCGGCAATAACGCTTTTTCTGCAAACCAGGGAAAACAGGCCATATCGATGCGCAGGAGATCGTAATACGGATGCAGATGAAGATGGGAAAGAATTTCAAACACTTCATCATAAGGATAAACCGCAAGATTTACCTTGATACCGGTCTGACGATAAAAGTGAGGTAACAGCTTTTTCAGCGCATCGGTTGAGGGACTGGGCAAAATTAACATATTCAGCGTCGCCTCAGTCTCAGGCGGCTGGACGGATTGGCCATCTAATGAAAATCCGCTATTTGTCAGAATTCGATGCGTTACCTGTTTTTTAGGCTGGCGAATATGGGAAGCGATGGCGGTACCCAGGCGACCATAGTCCATCTGGTAGTTTGTGACGCCGTCGAAGGCTGCCGGAAGATTATCACTCAACTGCAGTATCTGCGGACAGGACTGCACGCTACCAAACCAGGCTGCCTGCGTCACGGCTCGCGTTTTATCACTATCCTGAGTGATGAAAATATCGGGGGGAACGCCGCGGAAAAAATCAAACGCTACGGTGTTAGACTCGCCCGCCTGCGAGGATAAAACGGTGAGCTTAGTCTGCGGACTTACTGTCCGGCAGGTCTCCTGTATCGCCTGCATAAAACATGCGCTATGAGCATATTCAAGTGGTTCGCAGAAGATACCGATATGGCCCGGCCGCTGCGCGAGCGCTCTTCTCGCAAGGTGTTCACCCGCAGTGACGTAATCGAGGCTGAAATAGTTGTCAGCTCCGGCAGGTTGCCGGTACGCAAAAAGGATCTGTTCCGCGGGCAGCTTAAGCATTTCATAATAAGGTTGGCTATTGCTCAGGCAGCTGACGGTAACAATGGTCTGGTAAGATTTTGCCGCCAGCGTTTGCAGAATCTCCAGTTCCAGGCTGGGCAGATCGTTGGTCAGGTAAAGATCCAGCGGTTCGCTTAATGATGGCTGACAGACCTGATGTAAGCCCCGGTAAAGCTGGTAATACTGCTCCGCATTAATGTCTGGCAGTAGTAGCGCCACCCCCTGGCTTTTACTGGCTCTTAACGATTGCGCCTGCGCATTTAACTGATAGCCCACTTCCTTAGCCGCTCGTTGAACCGCTTCAATCTTCTCAACGCTGACATTACCTCTGCCATTAAGTACGTTCGAGACGGTGCCGTGTGACACACCGGCTAGCTTTGCTATGTCTTTGATTGTCGGCATATTTTAATCCTTACCCTCATGCGTTGATGCTAGCACGGCCTACCTCTGAAAACTATCGTTGCCGGTGTTATTTGAACGTTACAAAATAAATTTGTGTGATTTATAGACATTAAAAATATTAATCTTTTCCGGCTTGAGACGAGTAACCATGTAGTAAAGCTTACAATTTGTTGAAATTTAAGATAAATACAATAAGTTTTTGAAGGTGATCACTTCTGGGATAAAAGATCATTGTTCCTGTTAAACGGCAGAACCATAATTGACACGTTCCAATTACTTTTGATTACATTTCTGATGATAAAAACAGCAACCTGTTAGTGATAAGAGGAAATCATGAAGATCCATTTTCTGGGAACGGCAGCGTCTGAAGGGATACCTAACCCGTTTTGCCGCTGCGAGCACTGTCAGCAAGCCCGTATACGTAAGGGAAAAGACATTCGTACACACTCTTCCGCGATTATTGATGATGAACTGTTGATTGACGTCGCACCGGAATTTAGCCAGCAGCTGCTGCGCGACGGCATGGACGCAACTGAAATCAGGTCGCTTCTGTTTACCCATACTCATCCCGATCATTTCAACGTCGGCGATCTTTTCAGCCGAATGGAGGGTTACGGATTTGAGATTACCCATCCGCTGAATATCTTTGGGAACGATCGTGCGATTAACGGTGCGGCAGAGGTTTTGCCGGGCTATAGCGCAGAGCGCTTTGCCTTTCATTGCCTGGTGCCCTTCGTCACCGTAGAAACCCGTGGTTATCGGATAACTCCGCTGCTGGCTAACCATGCTAAATGGGAGCTTTGTTATACCTGGTTTATCGAAAAAGAGGGCCAGTCAATATTTTACGGTCATGACTCTGGCTGGTTTCCTGAGCTCACCTGGCAGTGGCTGGAAGGAAAAAAAATCGATCTGGCCGTTCTGGAGTGTACCTACGGCTTTAATGGAGAAAATCGTACCAATAACCATATGAGTCTGGAAACGGTGTTCGCTGCCAGAGACAGACTGGCGGAACTGGGCTGCCTGAAGAAAACAAGTCAGCTTGTCGTCTCGCATATTTCACACAGCGGCGGTCTTCTGCACGATGAGCTAGTAGCAGCATGCGATAAAGAGAACATTCTTGTTGCCTGGGACGGGCTTAACCTGAGCATTAACCAATAAAGGATATGCAATATGGACCTTAATAAAACACCACGCCTGTTAATTATGATGTTCATACAGTACTTTATGCAGGGTGCCTGGAATATGACCATGGGGCTGGTATTAAGTACCTATGGAATGGCGACCATAATCGGCTCATCCTATGCCTTGCTCGGATTAGCGACAATTATTTCACCGTTATTTATTGGTATGGTGGCCGATCGCTTCTTTGCATCACAAAAGGTCATGGCGATCCTGCACTTAATCAATGCTGGCGTTCTGCTGTTTGTTCCGCAATTTATTGAAGCACAAAATACCGGCATGACGCTGACCATGATTTTCCTCGTTGGTCTGCTGTTTTATCCGACAACTGCGCTGGCTAACAGTATCAGTTTTAGCCATATCAATGGGGTTAAATATTTCCCATTCATCCGCGTTTTTGGCACCTTCGGCTTTATGGCAATCGGCTTTATCATTGGTGAAATGGGATATTCCGGCAACACGGTTACCTGGTATATTGCGGCAGCTTCCGGCGTCGTCCTGGGATTATATTGCTTCACATTGCCGAATACGCCGCCAAAAGCAAAAGGAAACGCTTTTGCGCTGCGCGATCTGTTATGTCTCGATGCTCTGGCACTCTTCAAAGATCGTAGCTTCAGCGTGCTGATGCTGAGTATCTTTGTCTTAATGATCCCCAAAACCGCATATTCCGCCTATATTCCGGTCTTTTTGAAAGCGCTGGGGTTCGATAATGCCGCATCAATGATGCAGATCGGGATTGCCTGCGAAGTGATTTTCATGTTCCTGCTGTCGTTCTTCTTACTAAAAGCCGGCTTTAAAATCACGCTGATGCTGGGGGCCGTTTGCTGGATCATCCGCACGCTATTGTTTGCTCATGCCTCGCTGGATGCCAACATGATGTTTGTGCTGATTGGCCTGATGTTACAGGGATTTTGCTGGGACTTTTTCTTTACCGTCGGCGATATTTATGTCGACCGCAAAGCCGCGCCAGAGATCAAAGCGCAGGCGCAAAGCTTGAGGTTTATCGTCTCCAACGGCGTCGGGCTGCTGTTTGCTTCTACCGTTTGCGGGCAGATTTTTAACAGTACCGTGACAGAGCAAGGGCCGGAAGCGTTACCGCAATGGGAAACATTCTGGTTAGTTTCAGCCGGTGTGGCCGCGGTAGTGAGCGTCTTCTTCCTGATTTTCTTCCGCGACGATCTGTCAAAACGCAAAACGGATCTCGCATTGAAGAAAGCGAATTCCTGATTGATAACGGATCTTTCATTAAGGTAATAATATGAATAACCTGGCCGCCACGATCGTCGATCACGGATGGTTTCCGTTATTGACCATCGTCAAAATCAGCATTGCGTTTATTCTGGGAGGCATCATTGGCCTGGAAAGAGAATCGAAAGGGAAACCTGTCGGATTCAAAACCTGCGTCATTTTGTCTGTCGCCAGCTGTGTGTTAACCATCGTTTCAATACAGTCGGCGGAATACTATGCTGAAATTTCGATGAACATTCGTAGCGATCCGATGCGCCTGGCGGCCCAGATTATCAGCGGCGTCGGTTTTCTGGGGGCGGGAGTGATTCTGCATCGACACGACGATGCTATTTCAGGCCTGACGACGGCGGCCATTGTCTGGGCATCAGCCGGGGTTGGAATTACCTGCGGCGCCGGTTTTTATTTTCATGCTTTTTTCGCCACGGGTTTGTTCTTATTGGCGATAAAATTAAGCCCGTTCATTATATTCCTGCAAACTAAAAATCAGTTCCCTGGAAAAGTGAAAGTACGGGTGGTTCTTGATGAACGAGGGGCCCTTGAAAAGCTGATAAGCCGTATTCATCAGCAAAAAAATATTATCGAAAATATTACGATTAGAGACCTTAAAAAGGGAAAGATTGAGGTTAATTTGAAAATGGTTATTCGCCAGAAAATGACCTTACCTGACTTATACCACGATCTGTCTCATGTTGATCATGTCTGCGCGCTCGCTCTTGAACACTAAGCTGGCGAGCACATTTGGGATGTAATGGAATTATATCGTCCGGGGAACGCTGAATACGCCGGTTATGACCTGCATCTTTACTTTGGACCACTGAGCGACAGATATCTGTCGAGGCCAGAAGCGCTGATAAAACCCGGCGCCTTACGCCGCCGGGAACGCCATTACTTCATTGCCCCCTCAAGGATAAGTTTGTCCTTTTCTCCGCGGGTGATGCTCTGCTGATGCAGACTGTCAGCGAGCGTCACGTCATTGACGGCGAAAAAAGCCCAGGCCTGCGGCGTATTGGCGAACGTCACCTCATCAAACTGACTGTCGTGCAGGAAGGAGATACTGGTCGCTTTGGTGTTACGGAAGCTGACGTTGGAAAAACGCAGATTCTGGTGATAGGCATCGCGAGAATAGGTAATACCAAACGACTCCGCCATTTCGGCTACCGTCATGCCGTCAATCAGGATGCTGTGCTTAGCCGAAGCACCATCGACGGTGACGTCCTGCACCTGAACGTCGCGGAACTGAGCGGGCTCGTCGGCAGGGGTCGTATCATTCACGTCGGCGCTGTATTTGATAGTAAAAACGAACGGCTCTTTGGCGATATCTTTCATCGCATTATGACGGAACAACACGTCCCGCACCCCGCCGCCATAGTAGGGGCGACTCTTCATGCGCAGGCCGACATCGGTCATATACATGACGTTATCCTCGGCGCGAACTTTTTCGATCCACGCGCCGGTGTGGCTACCGGTCACCACGGCGCCGTGGCCTTTGCGGAAATAGTTATTAAAGATCCACGCCCCGCTTTGCGGCTGTTGATGAAAAGTTTCCGCGCCTTTACCAAACCCGGCGGCGAAATTGACGCAATCATCTCCGGTATCGAAGAAGTTGTTGAAGACCAGCGCATTCTGGCTATTGCCGAACTCGACGCCGTCGGCGTTATTGCCGTCAAAGGTCTGGTGGACCAGGCCATTCAGGGTGATATTTTTTGACTCCAGCGCCATTACCCCGTGGAACGCGGGGTTGCGGATTGTCAGCCCGGCAAGATAGAGGTTCTGCACACCGCGCAGGGTCATCAGGCTGGAGCGGCGATTTTTATAGGCGCTATTGCTTTCGATGCCTTCCGCAATAGCCGCTTCGGTCTGATGCTTTGCCAGAATGCCGTCCGCGCTGACTTTTGCCGCACTGCTGGCCCGGTATTGCGGCAGCGCGTTCCCCATTTCGTCGATGATGGTGGCCTCGCCGCCGCTTTTGACGCCCCGGGTCCAGCCGTTGCCGTCAATCGTGCCTTGACCGACGATGCGAATATTGCGAAACGTCCCGGCCGGAGACTCGCCCTTATCGTCCGCTTCCAGCACGTTAATTAATGACGGCGGGCGGCGGGGCTGCGGATGATCGCTGTAGGGATAGAGGTAATAGCCTTTTTCCAGCGGATACTGGGCCGGATCGTCCGAACCCAGCAGGGTGGCGCCAGCGGCAATCTCCAGGGTCATATCGCTGTGCAGGAAGAGCGCGCCGGTTTTGAATTCGCCGTCGGAAATCACCACCTTACAGCCCTGAGGATAGTGCGAGACCGTGCAGCTATCGATCGCCTGCTGCAGCGCCTGGGTATTCAGCGTGGTGCCGTCACCCTTCGCGCCAAAGGTTCTGGCTTCGATGATGTGCGGCGTTTTGCTGGTCCGCGCTTTAATCACCGCGCTATCCGGCGACTCTTTGCCATTGGCGTAGACCGCACGTACCGTAAATGCGTATTCCGTATCCGGCTCCAGGTGGGTGACCGTAAAGGTACGCAAGTCGATTGGCTGCTGCCAGCCGTCGCTGGCGACCCGCTGATAGAAGTTATCAATATAGGGTTTGGCCGGTGAAAAATGGTTTTGATTTTCGCGCGCCAGACCCAGCAGCTCGCCCTGACGGTAAATCGCGTAGTCCACCACCTGCTGCGTCTCTGATTCCGGCTTTTCCCAAACCAGCACCAGGCTATTTTCATCGGCAGAAAGCGCGGGAACGAAGACATTCTGCGGCGCGGAGGCGGGCGCATCCTGCTGATTGTCGCGTGGGGCGCCGCTGTCATTACAGCCGCCCGCGAGGCCAGCCAGCGCGATAGCCAGCGCCAGGATACTGCGTGAAGGTCCAAAGGTATTGCGCATAAATTTCCCTTAATGTCATATTGCTTGTAAAAACAAAATTCATATTCATTTAAAATAAAATGACATTTTATATTTATGGCAAAAAATAAACGCGAGTCAGTTCAATCTTTCAGCAGGTGAAAAATAAAGCGTTATTGGATAAGAAAAGGCGGCCAGGGCGTTAACCTCCGGCCCGCTTTCTCTTTACGGCGCGGAATATTGAATACGATAGCCGTGCGAGGTCGGTACGATATGCGCAAATCCCGACCCGCCAAGGTGCATACCGGCAATCAGCAGGTTTTCGCTGACGGCCTGGGCGAGGATCGCTTCCCGCGTCGCTCTGGCCTGCGCGGGATCGCAATCAAAAGCAACGGCGGCGGCGGGTCGGGCGGTCTGAATATGCGGAAAATGGACGATGTCGCCCCAGATCAGCAGGCTTTGCGCCGCGGCGTCGATGCGAAACCCGCTATGGCCTGGCGTGTGCCCGGGTAGCCATAGCGGGCGGATACCCGCGACGGCCTCGCGCTCATCCAGAAAACCGAGGCTGCGGGAATAGGCGTCCAGGGTGCGGCGGGCGAGCGTGAAGTTGCGCTGCCCCCGCGCATTGGCCCGGTTTAGCATGGCGTCGTCCTGCCAGTATTCGGCTTCCAGAGGGTGCAGATAAAGACGGGCGTGGCGATAGCGCGGCGCGCCGTTGACATCCAGCAGGCCGCCGATATGATCCGGGTGAGCGTGGGTCAGCAGGACAGTATCCACGTCGTCTGGCGCACTCCCCGCCGCTCGCAGACTGGTTTCCAGCACGCCGCCTCCCGTACCCGCGTCGACCAGAATCGTTCTTCCCCGACCGCGAATAAGATAGCCACTAATGTCGATATTGCCGGGGTCAATGACGCCCGCGCTGCGCTGAATGTCTGCGGCATCGTCGATATTAATACCGGACAGCAGCGCCAGGCCAGCGGCCATGCTGCCGTCGCTGAGGGGCGTCACCTGAAAATCGCCAATCTGGCGGGAGAGAAAAGCGGGTTTGTGCATATCAACCTCTTAGCGTGATGGGGGCGGTATTTCAGTCGGGCTTTGCAACTGACCGGCCATGGGCTCATACATCGAGACGTTTTCCCGTCCCGCCAGCAGCATGGCCTCCCGGCGCGGCAGAACGTACGCCACGCGCTGCGGCGGGTTGTTATCCAGCCCGGCGGCCGAAAGGTTTGTCGGCGGATATCCTAGTTCCGACTCAACGACGTCCAGCGGCTCGGGGTTCAGTAGCAATACATCCCCCTCAGCGACGGCAGGAAAGACGCCGCCGTAGCGATACAGGTTTCGCCGCCAGTCGCGAATATGCGCCTGCCAGCGGGAAAAGCTGCCGCCGCCTTTCTGGCGATACGCTTCACTGGCGAGCGTATCGCCATGCTCGATGGTATGAATAGCAAGATAGACCGGGCAGCCGGAGGAGAGCGCCCTGAAGCGCTGCGAGGCGCGGAATCCGCTGACGGACACCAGCGCAGGCAGTTTGTCCTCGCTGTAAAACCTGTTCCAGCCGGCTTCGCTTTGCGGGTCGGCGTAGCTGCACTCAACGATATATAACATGGGCTGCCCTCTGCATGATGGAATGATGTTATTGACGTTTGATCATGCTACGTTGGGCACTAAGCGCTATAAAACGATATTATTTCACCACTCAATGACATTTCGTCATTGATAAACCTTCAGCAGAGGCGGCGTTCGTGCGAAAAAAACTCCCCAGCAGTACCTCGCTGCAGGCCTTTGAGGCTGCCGCCAGGCACGGTAACTTTGCCCGCGCGGCGGAAGAGCTGTCGCTTACCGAAGGCGCGATCAGCCGGCAAATCGCCCGCCTGGAATCGCTGTTAAACTGCAAGCTGTTTGAGCGGACGGGAAGCCGGGTGCGGCTGAACCCCAACGGCGCGCGCTATGCGCACCATGTCCGCGAGACGCTGGAGCGTCTTGAGCGAGATACGCAGTATTTGATGGGGGCTGCGGACGGCAGCCGAAGCCTGGAAATCGCCGCGCCGCCGACCTTTGCCAGCCGCTGGCTCATTCCCCGACTGGGGGATTTTCAGCGCCGGAATCCGGATATCACGCTGAATATCGCGGTCAGAACCGACCCGTTTATCCTCACCGGCAGCGGTTTTGACGCGGCGGTTCATTTCGAGCATCCCGCATGGGCAGGAATGCGCTTGCGGTTTCTGTTTGAAGAGAGACTGGTGCCGGTATGCCACGCCGGGCTACTTACGGGAGAAGATCTCGCCAGCCAGCTGAACGCGCTGCCGCGTATTCATCGACGGCAGAATCCTGACGCCTGGCAGCGCTATGCTGAAGAGTGCGGGATCGCGCTGGATAATCCGGCGCGGGGCGTGCGCTACGATCTGCATGAGATGGCGATAGCCGCCGCGCTGGCCGGGCAGGGCGTTGCGCTGGTACCGCACGTGTACGTTGAAAAAGCGCTCGAAAACGGGACGCTGGCTGCGCCCTGGCCGCAGGTCCGCAGCCTGAGCAAGCGCTTTTGCCTGGTGAGGCCGCTGGAAAACGGCGTCAACGAATCGGCGCTACAGGCGTTTGAACAGTGGTTACTGGCGCAATAAGGCCCGGTCGCGGGCCGTAGACGCGTTAAGCGCAGCCTCAGGCGTGGGATAAAAGCGGGAACATCAGCTTATTCTCTTTGAAGATATTTTCTTTTTGTCCGTAGATAAACAGAATATCTTCGCCTTCGATTTTCTCATACTCGCCGGTCCGATTCTCTTTGGGGGTAAAGCCGAGGATAGCCTGGTACGTATTTTCATCGGCGAGCTCGTTAATAATGGCCGACAGGGAGCGTCCGCTGTCGCAGAAAATATCAAAACAGATCAGCGCCGGACCGTTTTGCATCGCAATCGCGATGGCCTGGTTTTTGTCGGAATAATAGACGAAGTGCTTCATAAAGGCGGAGCAGTAGAACATCAATAAACCGAAGTTATCCTGTACCCGCAGCTGTGAAAACGGATTCGATTTTTGATAGTACCGCTGTAATCGCGCAACCTCTTCCGGCTGGTCCATATCGAGCTTGCGGAAGTCGCCCGCTGCCGGTACCACCGGCATAATATATTGATGTTCGGCGGTGCGCTCGAAGCCAAATTTCGGATAAAAATCAACGGTTGTCGGGTTAGCAAACAGGAAAAAGGCGTCGGCCTTATCCTGCCAGTCCGTCAGAATCTCCCTGACGAGCTGCCCGGCCAGGCCCTTATCACGATGATCGATATCGGTCATCACGGTGCCGATTTGAATATAGCGGCGGGGTTCGCCCTGCCAGGTCAGATCGATAATATTAGCGGAGGCGTTAGCAATCACTTTATTGTTGCTCACCAGGGCGTAGGGAATATAGGCGTCGGTCCAGTACCCTTTGCGGTACCACTCTTTAAAGGAGAGATCGAAGGTTTTAATCGCCAGGTCAATGAAGCTATTTCTTAACACGTCATTGTGCACAATTTGCTTATCTAATTTGTAGTTCATCGTCGACATTCCTTACGCTGCGGGTGAGGCACTGTTTTCGGCCATCTGTTCGGCGGTCCGATCTCTGTCGGGCGAGCTAAAAATAGCATATCCCCACGGATGGGCGACGATTGTCGCGCCTAAGCTTTGCTCAGGTCACACATTCGGGAAAATAGGGCTAAAAATGGCGCGCTTTTGTCGCCCCAGGGAACATCGCCCTCAGGCAAAAGACGCCTTTAGCAAATGAAAGTTTGCCAGTCATCAAAAACGAAGAGGAATATATTGCGTTCATGGTCATGACCCCTATCATTAATAGGTAGGGTAAATGTGGTATCATCGCGCCTTTCCCTTTTCGTCCTGGGGCTCTTTTTTATGCAACAACCTGTTGTTCGCGTTGGAGAATGGCTGGTTACTCCCTCTGTTAACCAAATTAGCCGCAAGGGGCGTCAGCTAACTCTCGAACCGCGCTTAATCGATCTTCTGGTTTTCTTTGCCCGTCATCCCGGCGAAGTACTCAGTCGGGATGAGCTCATCGATAATGTCTGGACCCGCAACGTTGTCACCAGCCACGTCGTCACGCAAAGCGTTTCCGAGCTACGTAAGTCGCTGAAAGATGGCGACGATGGCAGCCTTGAATATATCGCTACCGTACCCAAACGCGGCTATAAGCTGACGGTGCCGGTGATCTGGTGTACCGAAGAGGGGGAGGAGCCGACGCCGGTTATTCCCGCAGAAACGCCGACGGTCGGGTTTGAGGCGCCGTTGACCTCCCCGCAGCCCGATGCGTCTGCGCCAGACAGCACACCGGTGGCGAAGCCGGAAAAACGCAAGCGGCTGACCACGTTTATCGTCTGGGGTCTGTTCCTGCTGGCCCTCGCGAGCTGCGTGGCGCTGGTGGCCCTGTCAACCCTGCAGTCGCGCCCGCCGGTCACGAAAACCCGGCTGCTGCTTAACCCGCGTGATGTCGATATTCACCTGCTCAGCGGCAACACCTGCAACAACTGGTCATCGCAGCACTCCTATGCCATCGGTCTGGGGAGCCTGATTACCACCTCGCTGAACACCTTCTCCACCTTTATGGTGCACGACAAAACCAACTACAACATCAATGAGCCGAGCAGTTCCGGTAAAACCCTGACCATTGAGTTCGTCAACCAGCGGCACTATCGCGCACAGCAGTGCTTCATGTCGGTGAAGGTGGTGGATAACGCCGACGGCTCGACCATGATGGATAAGCGTTACTTTGTCACCAGCGACAATCAGCTTTCGATTCAGAACGACCTGCTGAGCAGCCTCTCTGAGGCGCTGAAGCAGCCGTGGCCGGCGCGGATGCAGGAGATGTTAAAGCAGTATCAGCCGTCGCAAAGTATCGCGCTTACCCATTTCTATCAGGCGCATCAGCTATTAATGAACGGAGACGTTGATTCGCTGGGCAAAGCCAGTAGCCTGCTTGCCGACGTGAATAAGCAGTCGCCGGACTTTACCTATGCGTGGGCGGAAAAGGCGCTGGTTGACGTATTGCGCCATTCTCAGCAGCCGCTGGATGAGAAACAGCTCGCCGATATTTACAGCGAAATAACCCGGGTGGGTAATATGCCGGGGATTAAAGATATGGCAATATTTTATCAGATTAAAACGGTGGATATGCTGGGCAAAGGAAAAGTGGATGAAGCCTATGACGCGATTAATGCCGGGATTGATCTGGAAATGTCGTGGATGAATTACGTGCTGCTGGGCAAAGTCTACGAAATGAAAGGGCAGAACCGGGAAGCTGCCGATGCCTACCTGACGGCGTTTAATTTACGCCCGGGTGAGAATACATTTTACTGGATTGAAAACGCCGTATTCCAGACCTCCGTGACCCGCGTGGTTCCGTATCTCGATAACTTCCTCGCTTCAGAATAAGTAAACCCTCATCATGGTCATGGTTTTGGCCGTGGTGAGGTTAAAATTATGTTTCTCATGAGCCACCAGATTGTTATGGTTTATAACCACTCCGGTCCCGCATGCAACACTTTTTCAACACGAAGTTGACCTCGTAACACAATGAAAAACATCTAAATTTACCTTTTCCTGATATCAACATGTCATCCTGATATGTTGCGCGAAAAAGGTCAAAATATCATTTGTCTGATGTTTGTAGTTATTTCACTTTATCTTTAGGACTTATCTCGTACTAATCCGTAATCTTGTTGGCAGTTGGTCGGGTCAATAAAAGGTTCATCATCATGATCTGTACCTCCCAAATAAACTTAGGAGAAAAGCAAACATGAGTTCTGCCAAGAAGATCGGGCTATTTGCCTGTACCGGCGTAGTCGCCGGTAATATGATGGGGAGCGGTATTGCATTATTACCTGCAAACCTCGCTAGCATCGGTGGTATTGCCATCTGGGGTTGGGTGATTTCTATTATTGGCGCAATGTCTCTGGCTTATGTTTATGCCCGGCTGGCGACCAAGAATCCGCAGCAGGGTGGCCCAATTGCCTACGCCGGTGAAATATCCCCGGCGTTCGGTTTCCAGACCGGCGTGCTTTATTATCACGCCAACTGGATCGGTAACCTGGCAATCGGTATTACCGCCGTCTCTTATTTATCAACATTCTTCCCAATTTTAAATAACCCGGTGCCGGCAGGTATTGCCTGTATCGCCATCGTATGGATATTCACCTTCGTGAATATGCTCGGCGGGACCTGGGTGAGCCGCCTGACAACAATTGGCCTGGTACTGGTACTTATTCCGGTGGTCATGACCGCGGTGGTCGGCTGGCACTGGTTTGATGCCGCAACCTATCAGGCAAACTGGAACACCTCCAGCACCACTGACAGCCACGCGGTAATCAAAAGTATCCTGCTCTGCCTGTGGGCCTTTGTCGGGGTAGAATCTGCCGCCGTGAGTACCGGGATGGTGAAAAACCCGAAACGCACCGTGCCGCTGGCCACCATGCTGGGCACCGCGATGGCCGGTATCGTCTACATCGCCGCGACCCAGGTGATTGCGGGTATGTATCCTGCCTCTCAGATGGCCGCATCCGGTGCGCCGTTTGCAGTGAGCGCCTCCACCATTCTCGGCGGCTGGGCTGCGCCGATGGTTTCCGCCTTCACCGCCTTTGCCTGCCTGACTTCGCTGGGCTCGTGGATGATGCTGGTGGGTCAGGCCGGCGTACGTGCCGCCAATGACGGTAACTTCCCGAAAGTGTATGGCGAACTCGACAGCAACGGTATTCCGAAAAAAGGCCTGCTGCTGGCCGCGGTGAAAATGACCGCGCTGATGGTGCTGATTACCCTGATGAACTCTACCGGCGGCAAAGCGTCTGACCTGTTCGGTGAGCTGACCGGTATCGCGGTACTGCTGACCATGCTGCCTTACTTCTACTCCTGCGTTGACCTGATTCGCTTCGAAGGCATCAATGTACGCAACTTCGTCAGCTTGATTTGCTCCGTACTCGGCTGCGCGTTCTGCTTCATCGCCCTGATGGGGGCAAGCTCCTTCGAACTGGCCGGTACCTTTATCGTCAGCCTGATTATCCTGATGTTCTACGGTCGCAAAATGCACCAGCGTCAGAACAACGACAACTCCGCTGATAGCAGCACCGCCAGCGCGCATTAATCAGCAACCCTATTCCTGAGGCTCCTTCCATCACCTGTCACGACGTGGCGGGAGGGGCTTTCTTTATCTGGAGATTTGACTATGAACGTTATCGCAATCATGAATCACATGGGTGTCTACTTCAAAGAAGAACCCATCCGTGAACTGCATCGCGCCCTCGAACGCCTGGACTTCCGTATTGTCTACCCGAACGACCGTGAAGACTTATTAAAACTTATCGAAAACAATGCGCGTCTGTGCGGCGTGATCTTCGACTGGGATAAATACAATCTCGAACTGTGCGAAGACATCAGCAAAATGAACGAATACATGCCGCTGTACGCCTTTGCGAACACTTACTCAACGCTGGACGTGAGCCTCAACGATCTGCGGATGCAGGTTCGCTTCTTCGAATATGCGCTGGGCGCAGCGGAAGATATTGCCAACAAAATCAAACAGAATACCGACGAGTATATCGACACCATTCTGCCGCCGCTGACCAAAGCGCTGTTTAAATACGTGCGTGAAGGCAAATACACCTTCTGTACCCCAGGCCATATGGGCGGTACCGCGTTCCAGAAAAGCCCGGTCGGCAGCATCTTCTACGATTTCTTTGGTTCCAATACCATGAAATCCGATATCTCGATTTCGGTTTCTGAACTCGGCTCTCTGCTGGACCACAGCGGCCCGCACAAAGAAGCGGAAGAGTACATCGCCCGCGTCTTCAACGCGGAACGCAGCTACATGGTGACCAACGGGACCTCTACCGCCAACAAAATTGTCGGCATGTATTCCGCCCCGGCCGGTAGCACCGTGCTGATTGACCGTAAC
The DNA here is from genome assembly GCF_033843325.1 of Klebsiella sp. JN_Kp126. NCBI lineage: Bacteria > Pseudomonadati > Pseudomonadota > Gammaproteobacteria > Enterobacterales > Enterobacteriaceae > Klebsiella > Klebsiella sp. JN_Kp126. The sequence goes on from NZ_JAWXQV010000040.1 coordinate 123,113, forward strand.
TGCCATAAATCGCTGACCCATCTGATGATGATGAGCGACATTACGCCAATCTACTTCCGCCCGACCCGCAACGCCTACGGTATCCTCGGCGGTATCCCGCAGAGCGAATTCCAGCATGCGACCATCGCGAAGCGCGTGAAAGAAACCCCGAACGCGACCTGGCCGGTGCACGCGGTTATCACCAACTCCACCTATGACGGTCTGCTGTACAACACGGACTACATCAAGAAAACCCTGGATGTGAAATCCATCCACTTTGACTCCGCGTGGGTGCCTTACACCAACTTCTCGCCGATTTATGAAGGCAAATGCGGGATGAGCGGCGGCCGCGTCGAAGGGAAAGTGATTTACGAAACCCAGTCCACGCACAAACTGCTGGCGGCGTTCTCTCAGGCCTCGATGATTCACGTTAAAGGCGACGTGAACGAAGAAACCTTTAACGAAGCCTACATGATGCACACCACCACTTCTCCGCACTACGGCGTGGTGGCCTCGACGGAAACCGCGGCGGCGATGATGAAAGGCAACGCCGGTAAGCGCCTGATTGACGGCTCTATCGAACGTTCAATCAAGTTCCGTAAAGAGATCAAACGTCTGAAAGGCGAGTCCGACGGCTGGTTCTTCGACGTCTGGCAGCCGGAACATATCGATGGCGCTGAATGCTGGCCGCTGCGCTCCGACAGCGCGTGGCACGGCTTCAAAAACATCGATAACGAGCACATGTATCTCGACCCGATTAAAGTCACGCTGCTGACTCCGGGGATGAAGAAAGACGGCACCATGGATGAGTTCGGTATTCCGGCGAGCATCGTGGCGAAGTATCTCGACGAGCACGGTATCGTGGTCGAAAAAACCGGTCCGTACAACCTGCTGTTCCTGTTCAGTATCGGTATCGACAAAACCAAAGCGCTGAGCCTGCTGCGTGCGCTGACCGATTTCAAACGCGCGTTCGACCTGAACCTGCGGGTGAAAAACATGCTGCCGTCGCTGTATCGTGAAGATCCGGAATTCTACGAAAACATGCGCGTTCAGGAACTGGCGCAGAACATTCATAAACTGATTGAGCACCACAACCTGCCGGATCTGATGTTCCGCGCGTTCGAAGTGCTGCCGACCATGATGATCACGCCGTACGCCGCGTTCCAGAAAGAGCTGCACGGTCAGACCGAAGAGGTGTATCTCGAAGAGATGGTGGGCCGCGTCAACGCCAATATGATCCTGCCGTATCCTCCGGGAGTGCCGCTGGTGATGCCGGGTGAAATGATCACCGAAGAGAGCCGTCCGGTGCTGGAATTCCTGCAGATGCTGTGCGAAATCGGCGCCCACTATCCGGGCTTCGAAACCGATATCCACGGCGCCTATCGTCAGGCGGATGGTCGTTACACCGTTAAAGTGCTGAAAGAAGAAAATAACAAATAATCGATGCACAACAGGGAAGTGGCTTGCCACTTCCCTTTTTCACGCTGCAAGGAGAACACATGAAAACACCCTCACAGCCGCGCGCGATTTATTACATCGTTGCGATCCAAATCTGGGAATATTTCAGCTTTTACGGCATGCGTGCCTTACTCATCCTCTACCTCACCCATCAGCTCGGCTTTGATGACAGCCACGCTATCAGCCTGTTCAGCGCTTACGCTTCCCTCGTGTACGTCACTCCTATTCTCGGCGGCTGGCTTGCCGACCGCCTGCTCGGCAACCGCACGGCGGTGATTGCCGGCGCGCTGTTAATGACGCTTGGCCATGTGGTGCTGGGCGTGGAATCCGATTCCACCTGGAGCCTGTACCTCGCGCTGGCGATCATTATCTGCGGCTACGGCCTGTTCAAATCCAACATCAGCTGCCTGCTGGGCGAGCTCTACGCCGTTGACGACCCTCGCCGCGACGGCGGTTTTTCGCTGCTGTACGCCGCCGGTAACGTCGGCTCCATCGCCGCGCCTATCGCCTGCGGGCTGGCGGCGCAGTGGTACGGCTGGCATATCGGCTTTGCGCTGGCGGGAATCGGCATGTTTGTCGGCCTGATGATTTTCCTCAGCGGTAGCCGCTACTTCCGCCACGCGCGCGGCGTCGATAAACAGGCGCTGCGGGCGATAAAGTTTGTGCTGCCGACCTGGGGCTGGCTGGTGGTGATGCTCTGCGTTGCGCCGGTGTTTTTCACGCTGCTGCTGGAGAATAACTGGTCCGGCTATCTGCTGGCGATCGTGTGCGTGTTCGCCGCCCAGATGGTAGCGCGCATTATGGTCAAATCGCCGGAGCATCGCCGCGCGCTGTGGCAAATCGTTCTGCTGATGCTGACCGGGACTCTGTTCTGGGTTCTGGCGCAGCAGGGCGGGAGTTCGATCAGCCTGTTCATCGACCACTTTGTTAACCGTCGTCTGCTGAATATTGAGGTGCCGACCGCGTTGTTCCAGTCGGTTAACGCCGTGGCGGTGATGGCGGCTGGCGTCGTGCTGGCGTGGCTGATGCGGCCGGAAGGCGCGACCCGCTCGGCGCTGCGCGTGTGGCTGAAGTTCGCCTTTGGCCTGGTGCTGATGGGCTGCGGCTTTATGCTGCTGGCGCTTAATGCGCGCCACGGCGCGGCGGAAGGGCAGGCATCAATGGGCATGATGGTGGCCGGCCTGGCGCTGATGGGCTTTGCCGAACTGTTTATCGACCCGGTAGCGATGGCGCAGATCACCCGCCTCAATATGCCCGGCGTCACCGGAGTACTGACCGGGATTTATATGCTGGCGACCGGTGCGGTAGCCAACTGGCTGGCGGGAGTGGTGGCGCAGCAGACCACCGAGTCGCAGATCAGCGATACGGCGATTGCCGCGTATCAGCACTTCTTTGCCCAGATGGGCGAATGGACGCTGGGCTGCGTGGCGGTGATTGTCGTCGTCGCCTTCGCCGCCGCGTTTAGCGTCGGCAAACGCCGCGCGGCCGCCGGTGAACTTCCCGGCGGCGGCGCCTAGCCCCGTCTGGCGACAGGTCCGGCTTACCGGGGCTACAAAATCGTGCTGCCTGGTAGCCCGGCTAAGGCGTTTACGCCGCGAGCCGGGGATCGGTAACCCCAACAGTGGAGCGGCAAGCCGCTCCTTGCACCGTTTACTGAACAGGAGGAGGATATTCTGGCAGGCGCGGAAGCCGAAGATAAAAAACTGTTACTGAAGCGATGGCTGAGCGAAATCAGCCGGAATTGAAGCCAGGCTCCTTAAGATTGTTCTTTGGCGTCGACGCCGGAACAGGCCGCGCTGGAGAGTGACCTGGTTCAATTATCGAAGCAAGTTTGCAAGCAGGGTTATGAGGAACCAACATGTCTGAACAACAAGCACAAGGTGCCGATGAGGCAATTGACCTTAATAATGAACTGAAAACCCGTCGTGAAAAACTGGCCGCGCTGCGTGAGCAGGGCGTGGCGTTCCCGAACGATTTTCGCCGTGACCACACTTCTGATCAGCTCCATGCGGAATTTGATGGTAAGGAAAACGACGAGCTCACCTCTCTGAACGTCGAGGTCGCCGTGGCTGGCCGCATGATGACCCGCCGGATTATGGGGAAAGCCTCTTTCGTCACCTTACAGGACGTCGGCGGCCGCATTCAGCTGTACGTCGCGCGCGACGATCTGGCGGAAGGCGTCTACAACGAACAGTTTAAGAAATGGGATCTTGGCGACATCATCGCCGCCCGCGGTAAGCTGTTTAAAACCCAGACCGGCGAACTCTCCATTCACTGCACCGAGCTGCGCCTGCTGACCAAGGCATTGCGCCCGCTGCCGGACAAGTTTCACGGCCTGCAGGATCAGGAGGCGCGCTATCGTCAGCGCTATCTGGATCTGATCTCCAACGAAGAGTCGCGCCACACCTTCAAGGTGCGTTCGCAGATCCTCGCCACCATGCGTCAGTTCATGGTCGCGCGCGGCTTTATGGAAGTCGAGACTCCGATGATGCAGGTGATCCCCGGCGGCGCCTCCGCGCGTCCGTTTATCACCCATCACAACGCGCTCGATCTGGATATGTATCTGCGCATCGCGCCGGAGCTGTATCTGAAACGGCTGGTGGTCGGCGGCTTCGAACGGGTGTTCGAAATCAACCGCAACTTCCGTAACGAAGGGATCTCCGTGCGCCACAACCCTGAGTTCACCATGATGGAACTCTATATGGCGTATGCGGATTACAAAGATCTGATCGAACTGACCGAATCTCTGTTCCGCACGCTGGCGCAGACCGTGCTGGGGAAAACCGAAGTCCCGTACGGCGACCAGGTGTTCGACTTCGGCAAGCCGTTTGAAAAACTGACCATGCGCGAAGCGATCAAGAAATACCGTCCGGAAACCGAGATGGCGGATCTGGATAACTTCGAGGCGGCAAAAGCGCTGGCGGAATCCATCGGTATTCACGTTGAGAAGAGCTGGGGGCTGGGGCGTATCGTCACCGAAATTTTCGACGAAGTGGCGGAAGCCCATCTGATCCAGCCAACCTTTATCACCGAGTATCCGGCGGAGGTTTCGCCGCTGGCGCGCCGTAACGACGTGAACCCGGAAATCACCGATCGCTTCGAGTTCTTTATCGGCGGGCGTGAAATCGGCAACGGCTTTAGCGAGCTGAACGACGCGGAAGACCAGGCCCAGCGTTTCCAGGATCAGGTCAACGCCAAAGCGGCGGGGGATGATGAAGCGATGTTCTACGACGAAGACTACGTCACCGCGCTGGAATATGGCCTGCCGCCGACGGCCGGTCTGGGCATCGGTATCGACCGCATGGTGATGCTGTTTACCAACAGCCATACCATTCGCGACGTGATTCTGTTCCCGGCAATGCGTCCGCAGAAGTAAATCCCGCTAAAACCAGGTCCCCTCGTTTCCCTGAACCGGGGGGCCTTTATTTCGACGTGTTTAATTCCGACGAGTAATAATTGCGAATCAGCTTACTCCGGACACCTTATGTGCTATAACAGCGCGCATAAAAAACATAAGGTGTTAATTAAATGAAAAAAATAAAATTAATTGTTGGTGGCGTGATCTGTGCAAGTTATTTATTTACGTCAGTGTTATCAATGGCAAGTGATAATATCAACAACCATACCGTTCATTTTGATAAAGGTAGCAACGGCACGATAATAAAAAGCACCGTGACCGGTGACGGTGTTAACGACTATACGCTGGAGGCGAAAGCGGGCCAGATGATGCATATCAATATGAACAGCCAGCGGCCGCATCCTTATTTCAATGTTATCGCTCCTGATAATAATTCGATTTTTAACGGTTCTCTGAGCGGTGATACCTTTGAGCAACGTCTGATGAGCAGCGGTAAATATACGGTGCGGGTTTATCAGATGGGCGGAGCGCGCGATGAAAGGAAAACCAGCGCTTACGCGCTGACGTTTAAAATTACCGACTAATATTTGGCTGCTGTCTATTCAGGTTGTCCCGGAGGCGGCGGGCTGCGCCTGTCCGGGCTACCGGCCCGCAGACGGCGGGGAACCCGTAGCCCGGTCAGCGCAGCGCCACGGGGGAAACAAAGCGCAGAGTGGCTGAATTTCCCGGAGGCGATGCTGCGCATCTGTCCGGGCTACCGGCCCGCAGACGGCGGTGGACCCGTAGCCCGGTCAGCGCAGCGCCACCGGGAAACAAAGCGCAGAGTGTTGCAGAGGGGCCTGTTCCCGGGTTAAAGCCCTTCGGTGACGATTTTTGCCGCCGCGGCTAACACCTCTTTGCGGCTTTTCGCATCCTGCTGCGGCTGGGTAAAATAGGTCACCAGCACCAGCGGGGCATGATTTTCCGGCCAGATCACCGCGATATCGTTGGTGGTGCCGTAATCTCCGGCGCCGGTTTTATCCCCGACCGCCCAGCTTGCGGGCAGGCCTGCGCGAATGCTTTGCCCGCCGGTAGTATTGCCTTTTAGCCACGTCACTAACTGGGCGCGCTGCTGTTCGCCCAGCGCATTGCCCAGCGTCAGCTTGCGCAGGCTTTCGGCCATCGCCAACGGGGTGGTGGTATCGCGCTTATCGCCGGGAATCGCGCTGTTCAGCGCCGGCTCCGTACGATCGAGACGAAAAGTGACATCCCCGATACTCTGGGCGAATGCGGTCACCTTTTCCGGTCCGCCAAGGTAGCTAATCATCTTATTCATCGCGGTATTGTCGCTGTACTGCAGCGCCGCCGCGCTGAGTTCCGCCAGGGTCATTCCGCTTTGCAGATGTTTTTCGGTGATCGGGCTCCAGACCACTAAATCCGATTTTTTAATCTCCAGCCTTTTATTCACCACCTCTGGATTGCTTTCGCTCTGTTTTAACACCGCGGCGGCGGCCATCACTTTACCGGTGCTGCACATGGCAAAACGTTCATCGCCGCGATAGAGGGTTTGCGAATCATCTGCCGTGTTAATCAGCGCTACGCCCAGCCGACCGCCGGAACGTTTTTCTAAATCAGCCAGCTTTTGCTGGATAGCATCGGCACTGGCCCATAATGAACCGCTCGCCAGCAGCAGCGGAACGGCGGCGGCCATCAGGGCGGTTTTATGCCACGAACTTTTCAACATCTCAGACTCCTTGATAGTGATGAGCTGCCCGGACTATCCGCGACTCCCGCGCTTTTGACAAGCACTATGTCGATGATGGAATTCCATCATAAATTCGTTATTCGTCCTCCTCTGCGCCTGCTTATAGTGTCTTTCCCCGGCAAAATAAAATCAGGAGCCGCTATGTTCCCGTCACAGTTACCCAAACCGCGCCATCCCGCCGCCTCGGCGATCCCCTCGCTGCGTTGGGCCATTATTGGCCCCGGCTGGATTGCCGAGCGCTTTGTGAAATCGTTAAAAGAGCTCAGCCGCCAGCGGGTGGTTGCCGTCTCCTCGCGCACGCAGCAAAAAGCCGACGATTTCGCCGCCCGCTGGGGGATCCCGCATGCTTATGCTCAGGTGGATGAGATGCTGGCGCGACCGGATATTGATGCGGTTTACGTTGCCACGCCGCATAACCACCACTTTCCCGACGGGCTGCGGGTGCTGCAGGCGGGCAAACATGTGCTGATTGAAAAGCCGTTTGCGCTGAACCGGCGGGAAGGCGCGGCGCTGAAAGCGGAGGCCATGAAGCAGGGGACGCTGGCGATGGAGGCGATGTGGTGCGACTACGCGCCGAAGTATGACGTGATTCGCCAGCTGCTGGAGGACGGCGTGCTGGGCGATCTGCACACGCTGCTCGCCGATCACGGCGAGTTTTTTACCCCGGATCATCGCATTTTTAATGCCGATCTCGCCGGCGGGCCGATGATGGATCTCGGCAGCTATCTGACCTCATTCTGCGTGATGGTCGGCGGCGTGCCGCAGGACATTATCGCCCGCGGGCGTCCCGCCCAAAGAGGCGTCAACGGGCAGATTTCGATGCTGTTTAACTGGGAAAACGGCTTACAGGGATTGCTCAATACCACCCTGTTCAGCAACACGCCGGGCGGCGCGGTGGTGGCCGGGCGCGATGCGACCCTTACCCTCGACGGGCAGTTCTACGCGCCGGGGAATTTTACCCTCGCCGCCAGCCAGGGCGGGCAGGTGCTGCGCTGGGAGGAGCCGCGCAACCGCTACGACCAGCTGTTTTATCAGGCCGAACATTTTGCCTGGTGCGTGGGGCAAGGGCTTACGGACTCGCCGATCCGCCCGCTGGCCAGGGTGTTGGAAAACCTGAGCGTGATGGACGAAGTGCGGCGGCAGATTGGCGTGATATTTAACGAGGAGCGTTAACGGCGCGCCGTTGCCCCGTATGCCGACCGCATACGGGGCTTTTTTACGCCAGCGGTTCGACGCTGACAAACTGCCCTTGCCGCAGGGAAAGCACGGCGGCTTCGGCGATAGCCTGCGCCCGCAGCCCGTCCAGCAGCCCCGGCAGGTCCGGCACCGCTTCTCCGCCTAGCGAGCGGACAAAAGCATCCAGATGCGCGTAGTACGACCCCTCGACGCGACTGAACCAGTCCGGATAGAGTCCGGGCTGAATGCAGCGCGCTCCCTGCCACAGCGTGACGCCGCGCGCTGCCTGACTGCCGGACTCTATCACCCCCTGCGGGCCAAGCAGGCTAATGCGCTCATCGTAGCCGTGGCCGGTGCGCCGGGTGTTGTCCAGCTGCGCCAGCGCGCCGCCGCGCATCCGCAGCATGACAATAGAGGTATCGACATCGTCGAATTCGGCAATTTCCGCCAGCGCCAGCGCAGCCCCCAGCGCGGCGACGGTCGTCACTTCATCACCGGTAAGAAAGCGCAGCAGGTCAAAGAAGTGAATCGCCTGGTCGCGCATCTGGCCGCCGGAGCTGCGCAGATATTCCAGCGGCGGCATAACCGATGCCCGACACACCATCTGAACCAGTTCGATTTGGCCAATCGCGCCCGCCTCGATCTCCCGGCGCAGCTGCTGGTGGCTGGTGTCGAAGCGGCGGTTAAAGCCAACGGTCACCGGTACCCCGAGCGGCAGCACTTTCTCGACGACCTGGCGGGCGCGGGCCAGCGAAAGATCGATCGGTTTTTCGCAGTAGACCGCTTTTCCCGCGCGCGCGGCGGCTTCCAGCAGCGCCGCGTGTGAAGGCGTCGAGCTGGCGATCAGTACCGCGTCAATGGCGTCGCTATTGATGGCCTCGGCGACGGTTACCGCCCGCGCGCCGTAGCGGGAAGCCAGCGCTTTCGCCCGCTCGGGATCGGCGTCGGCCACCATGGCCAGAACGGTCCGCTCATGCCGAGCGAGGCTGGCGGCGTGAACCTGGCCAATAAAACCGCTACCCAACAATGCAAAACGAATGCAGGTCATTTTTTTCTCCAGAAAGAGGGATTTAGCGTTGCCAAAGTAATCCGTTTGCTACACTGACCGACACACGCGTTTTGATGGATTTCCATCATGGGGGAGACGAGACGATGAAAAGCATTTCGCTGGAGGCGCTGGCTAAACGGATTGGCGTGGGCGTCGCGACCGTTGACCGGGTGCTTAACGAACGCGGCGGCGTGTCGCCGGAAACCACGCGCAGGGTGCTGCAGGCCGCGCGGGAGGCCGGGCTGAAGCGCATTCTGCCGGAAGAGCGCCGTCTCCCGTGGCAAATAGAAGTGTTTCTCAGCGATAACGATTCGCGCTTTTTCTCCCGTCTGACGCAGGATTTCGCCGACGTGGCGGATAGCCTTGGCTATCGCCGACTGACGCTGCACCGCACGCTGGTGGCGGAGTCCGCGCCGGAAAAGCTGGCGAAAAGCCTTATCCGCAGCAGCAAAAAGCGCCATGCGATGATTGTCTTTGGCAACGAACATCCGCGGGTCTATGACGCCTTGCGCCAGTGTCGCGAGGCGAACGTGCCGGTGATTACGCTGGTCACCGATCTCCCCGGCGCGCAGAGGCTTTGCCACGTCGGGATCGATCAGCAGCAGGCTGGCCGCACCGCGGGCATGATGATGGGGTTAATGGCGCACCGGCCTGGAGAAGTGCTGATGCTCAGCGGGCGCCAGGACTTCAGCGCTCATCGCTTACGGATTCAGGGATTTCGCGAGGTGATTAGCCAGCGCTTTCCGCATCTGCTGCTGGGCGAGGTTTTGGCGGGGGAGGACAACCGACAGCGAATCGACCGCCTGCTGGAAGAGGCCCTGCGCCGCAACCGCGACGTGGTGGGCATCTACAATACCGGGCTGGGCAACACGCAGGTGGCGCAGGCGCTGGCTCGCCATCGCCGCTACGGCGAGTGCTGCTGGATGACCCATGAACGCTACAGCACCACCCGTGAACAGCTGGCCCTGGGGGGAATGGCGCTGACGATCGATCAAAACCCGCGCCAGCATGCCCGTCTGGCGGTGGAGCTGGCCCTGCGCCATCTGGAAACCGGCTATCAGCCGCATCTCTTCAGCGACGGCAAGGTCGAATTTATCCTTTACAGCGCTGAAAACGTCGACTGAGCGCCCGCCGCCCGCGGGGCGACATCCCCTTTTACACCCTATATCCTGTCTCGTTTTAAACCGCTGCCGCTATCGGCGCGCCGCGCGGCAAACCGTCGCCTGCCTCTCATTTTTTGCGCATTTATGCGTCAATGTTAGATGTGTGTCAAAGTTCTGTTAACACGCAGTTTTAAAATTTTCATTTCAGTTATTTACTTATAAAAGTTTCATATGTGTTGTTAATGAAATAAATGGTCTGGAATTTTTCTTCCGCTATAAATGGACTAATGTTTCAAAAAACCATTTTAAAACAACTGAATTTTGTGATTTCGATCAACAACAAAAAATGCACCAGCGCGCGGGCTGTTTTTTCAAAAAGCTGGAAAAGCAGGCGCTTAACGCACAATTAATGAAACTATTTTTTCATTTTACCTTACCTAACCGATGTACCTGAAAATAAAGGATCAACGATGAATATTAAGAAAACGGTTGTTGCCTCTTTGATAGCCTGCATGCTGCCAGCGGTCGTGATGGCGAAAGATATTTCGGTCGGTGTTTCCATGGCGCTATTCGATGACAACTTCCTGACGATTCTGCGCACCGCAATGCAAAAAGAGATGCAAAAAGATGGCGTTAAGGCGCAGGTGGAAGATGCCAAAGGCGACGTCTCCCAGCAGCTACAGCAGGTGCAGAACTTTATTGGCCAGGGCGTCGACGCGATTATCGTCAACCCGGTCGACACCAACGCGGTCAAACCGATTATGGACCAGGCGACTAAAGCGGGCATTCCGCTGATCTTTGTTAACCGCCGCCCGCAGGCGCAGCTGACCGACAAAATGGCCTACGTTGGCTCCGACTCGGTGCTGGCGGGGCGCTTACAGATGGAAGCGTTAGCCAAAGCGATGAACGGCAAGGGGAACGTCGCCATTCTGCTCGGCGACCTGGCGAATGAATCGACCCGTGACCGCACCAAAGGCGTCGAAGAGGTGGTGGCGAAGTACCCGGATATCAAAATCGTGCAGAAGCAGACCGCGAAATTTACCCGCAACGATGCCGTTGACGTGGTCAGCAACTGGATGACCAGCGGCGAAGACATTCAGGCCATCGCCTCCAACAACGATGAAATGGCCATCGGCGCGCTGCAGGCGCTGGGTAAAAATCCGAACCATATCCTGATTGCCGGGGTGGACGGGACGCCGGATGCCCTGCAAATGCTCAAAAACGGCAAGATGATCGCCACGATTTTCCAGGATGCCAAAGGGCAGGGCGAAGGCGCGGTGGATGCCGCCATTAAGCTGGCCAACGGCGAGAAAGTGGAAAAGATCATCGATGTCCCTTACCAGCTGATCACCAAAGACAACATGGCTGAGTTCGTTAATCGCAACCAGAAATAGTCGCTCAGGGTACGGAGGTGAAGTATGAACGCTTTTGCACTTGAAGCCGAAGGGATCAGCAAATTCTTCCCCGGCGTGAAGGCGCTCGACAACGTCTCATTACGCGTGCGCCCGGGGACGGTGCACGCGCTGATGGGCGAAAACGGCGCCGGAAAATCCACGCTGATGAAATGCCTGATCGGGATCTACCGTCCCGATAAGGGCGCGATTCGCGTTAAAGGGGAGCCGGTCCAGTTTCAGGATACGATGGACGCGCTGCGCGCCGGGATCTCGATGATCCACCAGGAGCTGAATCTGGTGCCGCATATGACGGTGGCGGAAAATATCTGGCTCGGCCGCGAGCCGATGAAATACGGTTTTGTCGATCATCGCCAGCTTGCCCGCCAGACGCAGGATCTGCTGGATAAACTCAATATCCGGCTATCCGCCGACCGGCTGGTGGGGGAGTTAAGTATCGCCTCCCAGCAGATGGTGGAAATTGCCAAAGCGGTTTCGTGGAACGCGGATATTGTGATTATGGATGAGCCGACCTCGGCGTTAACCGAAAGCGAAGTGGCGCATCTGTTTACCATTATTCGCGATTTACGCCAGCAGGGAAAAGCCATTATTTATATCAGCCATAAAATGGATGAGATTTTCGCGATTACCGATGAGATCAGCGTATTTCGCGATGGCACCTGGGTCGGCAGTAAACATACCACCGAGTTTACCCGCCAGTCGCTGATCACCCAGATGGTCGGCCGGGAGCTCACCCAGCTCTTTCCCAAGTTCAATAACGCCATTGGCGAAGAGGTGCTGACCGTCCGCAATCTGTCGCGCAAGGGGGTCTTTCACGATATCAACTTTAGCGTACGCCGCGGCGAAATCCTCGGCGTGGCGGGGCTGGTGGGGGCCGGGCGTAGCGAAGTGATGGAGAGCCTGTTCGGCATGGATAAAGCCGATAGCGGCGAAGTGCTGATTGAGGGAGTGCCGGTCACGATTGACTCGCCTTCGACGGCGATTGAAAAAGGGATGGCGCTGCTGACGGAAGACCGCAAAAAGTCCGGACTGTTTCTCGTGCTGTCGGTGCTGGAGAATATGAGCATCGTCAAAATGCCGGAATATATCGGTAAAACCGGCTTTGTTCAGCACCTCAAAATGGCCGAAGACTGCATGGAGCAGATCCGCCGCCTGAATATTAAAACCCCCACCATGGATCAGATTATTAATAACCTCAGCGGCGGTAATCAGCAGAAGGTACTGATTGCCCGCTGGCTGCTGGCCCAGCCGAAAATATTGATTCTCGATGAGCCGACGCGCGGAATCGACGTCGGGGCGAAAGCGGAAATTTACCATCTGATCAGCGAGCTGGCCAACCGCGGCGTGGCGGTGATTATGGTCTCTTCAGAATTGCCGGAGATTCTCGGGATGAGCGATCGGGTGATGGTCATGCATGAAGGGCGTATTACCGGCATCCTCAATAAAGAGGACGCCGACCAGGAAACCATTTTGTCGTTGGCATCCCATTGAGGCACAGAGAATGAGCAATATGAAAATAACGGCGACCCCGATCACTGAGAAACCCTCTTTCTTTGGGCAATTACGCCACCGGCTGCCGAAAGATACCGGGATATTTATCGTCATGCTGGTGATTGCCCTGACGTTTGAAATTGCCGGCTGGTACGTCCGCGACCAGTCCTTTTTATTAAACACCAATCGCCTGATATTAATTGTTTTGCAGGTAGCGATTATCGGTATTATCGCCGTCGGTGTCACCCAGGTCATTATTACCACCGGCATTGACCTCTCCTCCGGCTCGGTGATCGCTCTCGCCGCCGTGGTGGCGGCAAGCCTCGCGCAAACCTCCGATAGCCTGTCGCCGATGTTCCCGTCGCTGGTCAATATGCCGGCGATTATCCCGATTGGCGCCGGCATCGGCGTCGGTCTTCTGTGCGGCTTAACCAACGGTTTTCTGGTGACCCGCACCGGCATCCCGCCGTTTATCGCGACGCTTGGAATGATGGTGTCGGCGCGCGGTCTGGCGCAGTACTACACTCAGGGCAACCCAATCAGCTTCTTATCCGACAGCTTTACCGCCATCGGCCAGGGGGCGATGCCGGTGATTATTTTCTTCGTCGTCGCCGCGGTCTTCCATATCGCCCTGAAGCATACCCGCTACGGTAAATACGTTTACGCTATCGGCGGTAACATGACGTCGGCCAAGGTCTCCGGTATCAACGTGAATAAATACCTGGTGATCGTCTATGCCATCGCCGGGGCGCTCTCCGGCCTCGCTGGCGTGGTGCTGGCGGCGCGCGTCAGCAGCGGGCAGTCGAGCATGGGCATGTCCTACGAACTGGATGCTATCGCCGCGGCGGTTATCGGCGGCAGCAGCCTGATGGGCGGGGTGGGGCGCATCACCGGGACCTTAATCGGCGCGATGATCCTTGGCCTGATTAAAAGCGGGTTTACCTTTGTCGGCGTCGACGCCTACGTGCAGGATATTATCAAAGGCATCATTATCGTCGCGGCGGTGACTATCGATATGCGCCGCAACCGCAAAAAGCATTAATTTTTTATGGCCTGCAGCCGCTATCGCCGTAGGCCATAAATTATTTTAAGTAAGAATTTACTTAATCCAGTTCACACTTTTGTTCGGTCGCCATTGTCATTACGCAGGGGCGCTTAGATAATCCGCCGAAATAACCCATTTTTATGATGGCGTGCTACTGCGAAAGCAGGCAAGACCAAAATAGAAATGCTCTCCCGCCAAGGGGAGCGTCTCTGTTTTGGTCTTTTTTTTTGCCCCAACACCAGGGAACACTATGAACTATAACGAAACAGCAGACAAAATCCTCCACGCGGTGGGCGGTGCGGAAAATATCCGCATGCTCACCCATTGCGCGACCCGGCTGCGCATGGAGTTCAACGACCGCGCAAAGGTTAACGATGCGCAGATTGGCTCCCTCCCCGGCGTGATCAGCGTGGTGGAGAAGGGCGGCCAGTTCCAGATTGTGATCGGCAACGAGGTGCAGCAGGTTTACCGGCGCCTTAATAAGGCGCTGCCGGAGAAGAAAGGCCCGGCAGGCGGCGATAAAAACGCGAAGCCGGCCGGCATCGTCGCCCGGATTATCAGCGTCATTTCGACCACCTTTACCCCGGTGATCCCGGCGATTACCGGCGCGGGGATGATTAAAGCGCTGCTGGCCATTCTCAAGCTCACGGGGGTGATTAGCGAAACCAGCTCGACGTATCAGCTGCTGAATATTATTGCCGACGCCGCCTTCTTCTTCCTGCCGGTGCTGCTGGCCTACGGCGCGTCGCTGAAGTTTGAATGCAATCCGATTCTGGCGATGACCCTCGCGGGCGTGCTGCTGCATCCGGGCATCGGCCAGATGCTGGCGGCCGGTAAAGCGGTCGATTTTGTCGGCATCAACGTCCTGCTTTCCGATTACGCCGGTTCGGTGCTGCCGATTATTCTGACCGTGTGGCTGATGTCGTGGGTGGAGCGCTTCGCCGAAAAAGTGTCGCCATCAATTATCAAGTTTTTCGTTAAGCCGATGCTGATCCTGCTGATTACCGCGCCGCTGGCGCTGGTGGTGGTCGGCCCGGCGGGCATTTTGCTTAACGATCTGGTCGCCGCCGGGGCGGGCGCTATCGACCGCCACGCCAGCTGGTTAATCCCGATGCTGATGGGCACCCTGCAGCCCTTCCTGATCATTACCGGCACCGCCTGGGCGATGACGCCGATCGCCACCGGTCAGCTGAGTAAAAGCGGTTACGAGATGATTAACGGCCCGGGGATGCTGGCATCCAACGTGGCGATGGGGGCGGCGACGCTGTGCGTGGCGCTGAAAACCAAAAATAGCAACCTGCGCCAGCTGGCCTCTTCGTCGGGCTTTACCGCGCTGCTGGGGATCACCGAACCGGCGCTGTACGGGGTGCTGCTCAAGTTCCGCCGGGTGCTGATTGCCGCGATGATCGGCGGCGGCTGCGCCGGGGTCTACGCCGGGGTGAGCGGGCTGGTGCGCTACGCGTTTGTCTCGCCAGGCCTCGCTGCGCTGCCGGCGTTTATCGGCGAAAACCCGATGAACATCGTCCATGCGCTGGTGACCTGCGCGATTTCCATCGTGGTGACCTTTACCCTGACCTGGTTTATCGCTTTTAAAGACGTTCCTGAGGAACAAGACGCGGTGAGCGAGACGCCGCAGCCTGCGGTCAGCCCGACAAGCGAGGGGGAGACGGAAGTCTTCAGCCCGCTGCGCGGCCAGGTGGTGGCGCTCAGCGACGTGAACGACGACGTCTTTTCCGGCGGCCTGCTGGGCGAGGGGCTGGCGATTCGTCCCGAAGAAGGGGTACTGCGCGCGCCGTTTAGCGGCACGGTAATGATGTTTCTGCCCTCCTGCCACGCCGTTGGCCTGCAGAGCGACAGCGGTCTTGAGCTGCTGATCCATATCGGTATCGACACCGTCAATCTTAACGGCCAGCACTTTAGCTCTACGCTGAAGGTGGGTGATAGGGTGGAAGCGGGACAGGCGCTGATCCGCTTTGATATTCCCGCCATCGAACAGGCCGGATACGACCTGATTACCCCGGTGATTGTGGTCAACGGCGACGCGCAGCGCGCTCTGCGCTTCACCGCCGCCGCGCAGGTGGATTACGGCGAACCCCTGATGGTGCAATCCGCTAAGGAGGCGCAGGTATGATTTATCAACAGCAGGCCCGGTTCCCGGACGGTTTTCTATGGGGCGCCTCCACCTCGGCCTATCAGGTTGAGGGCGCGTGGAATGAAGACGGTAAAGGGCCGTCGGTGGTCGACATGCTCAGCCATCCGCCGGGAACGGCGGACTTCCGCATCGCCAGCGACCACTATCACCGGGTGGAGGAGGACGTAGCGCTGATGGCGCAGATGGGGCTGAAGGCCTACCGCTTTTCGGTGGCCTGGTCGCGGGTGATACCGGACGGCGACGGCGCGGTGAATCCGCGCGGGCTGGCCTTTTATCACCGCCTGATCGACGCCCTGACGCGCCACGGGATTACCCCCATCGTGACGCTCTACCACTTCGACCTGCCGTGGGCGCTGGAGCGGAAAGGCGGCTGGCTGAACCGCAAAACCGGGGAGGCGTTCGTGCGCTATGCCAGGCTGCTGTTCAGCGAATTTGCCGCCAAAGTTCCGCTCTGGCTGACCATCAACGAACAGAACACCATGATTCTGCATCCCGGCGCGATTGGCGTGCCCGCCGATCGTGAACTGCCGGATAAGAAGGCGCTGTACCAGCAGAATCACCAGATGATGCTGGCCCAGGCGCAGATCTTCGCCCTGTGCCACCGTGAGTTCCCCGGGCTGCGCATCGGCCCGGCGATAAATACCACGTCGATGTACGCCGAAAGCTGTAAGCCGGAGGACGCCATCGCCGCGCATAACTGGGAGACGCTGCGCTGCTGGAGCTTTTTGGATGTTGCGGTGCATGGGCGCTACAACGCCCTGGCGTGGGCCTATATGCAGGATCGCGGCCTTGCGCCGGAGGTGCAGCCGGAAGATGCCCTGATTTGGCAGCAAGGGAGGCCGGACTTTATCGCCATTAACTACTACTCGACCGCCACCATTGCCGCCAGCCGGGGCGACGGCGGCGACGTTGCGCCCCGCGCGGGCGATCAGCAAATTATGCTGGGTGAAGAGGGGGTTTATCGTCCGGCGGAAAATCCGTGGGTTGGCAAAACCCCTTACGGCTGGGTTGTTGACCCGGTGGGGCTGCGCCTGACGCTGCGTAAAGTGTGCGAGCGCTACGGACTGCCGATTCTGATTAGCGAAAACGGGATGGGCGCGCCGGACAAGCTGGAGCATGACGGGACGGTAAATGACGACTATCGCATCGCCTTCTTACAGGCGCATATCGAGCAAATGCGGCTGGCGATAGCCGACGGCGTTGAGCTGATGGGCTACTGCCCGTGGGCGGCGATTGACGTGGTCAGCACTCACCAGGGATACGCCAAGCGCTACGGTTTTATTTATGTCGATCGCGGCGAGGATGACCTGAAGCGCCTGCAAAGGATCCGCAAACGCAGCTTCTGGTGGTATAAGGATGTCATCGCGCAGAACGGCAACCACGACGAGTCGCAGAGATGATTGTTCAGAAGGTGCTCAATAATAGCCTCGTGCTCTCTATGGACGACGATAACAGGGAGGTTATCGTCATGGGGAAAGGCATTGGTTTCAATAGCAGACCCGGGGACGAGATCGCCCCGGAGAAGATAGAGAAGCTGTTCGTGACCCAGACGCTCGGCGCGCGCAGCGGCTATCTTGAGGCGCTCTCCGCCATTCCGGATGAGGTCATCGAAATGGCGGCGATGATTATTTCCCGCGCCAATCTGCAGCTCGCCGGCAAGGTTCGCGAGCAGATTTTCTTTACCCTCGCCGACCACCTGACCTTTGCCATCGAGCGCAGCCGTAAAGGGATCGCCATTCAAAATCGCCTGCTGCCGGAAGTCAGGCGTTTTTATCCGCAGCAGTTCCGCGTCGCCAGCGAGGCGGTGACGATTATTCGCCAGCAGTACGGGATCGAACTGCCGGAGGAGGAAGCCGGGAATATCGCCTTTCATCTGGTAAACGGCCAGAGCGAGGGCGACGACGTGGCGCAGACCATGCAGTCGGTGAAAATGCTGAAGGATATTTTTAATCTCGTGCAGTACCACTTTAAGCAGCAGATAGACACCGACTCGATTAACTACTCGCGCTTTCTGGTCCATATGCAGTTTTTCCTCCAGCGTTTACAGGAGGGGGAGCTGGACGGCGCGCGGGACAGTTTTCTGCTGGTGCAGGTGATTAAGGCGTATCCGGACGCATACCGCTGCGCGCTGCTAATCCGCGATTACGTCAAAGCCCAGCTCGATATCACCCTCGGCGGCAACGAGCTGCTGTGGCTCACCGTTCATCTGGTGCGGATCGCGGGACTGGATGCGTGATTGTGTTCTTTTAATGGGGCGTAATAGCTATTTCTGTTTTTTTTATGGGACATGAGCTCTTTGGATTGACTGAGTTGGCTCATTTGTAGTGTTCTATAAACAGGTTATAATCGCTAACTACGTTCTATTAATAAGACAAGAGAAGCATTATGGCAAAGCCGTCAACCCGAACCTACTCTCGTTACAGTCGCGATGCAGCACGGTTGCTGGGAATGATGATCCGCACCGCACGCATAGAATCCAGACTCACTATCGAGGAGCTGGCAGAACGTGCTGGCGTGTCGCGTGGGCTGGTTTATCGTGCTGAGGAAGGCGATATGGGATGTGCGATTGGCGCGGTATTTGAACTGGCGACAATAGTGGGCGTGCCGCTGTTTACGCCAGATCGTTCTGCTCTGGCGTTACATATTGCTAATGCAGAGAAAACGCTGTCATTAATGCCGCGTGCGGTTCATCACTCAAGGAAGGTGATAAATGATGACTTCTGAGAATAGCCTTGAGCAAGTGTATGTCTGGATCTGGCTGCCTGGAGCAACAGAACCCGTTGTCGCCGGAGTGTTAAGCAGAGACAACGGTCGGTTTATTTTCAACTACGGCCGCAGTTATCTGGAGCGGAAAGAGGCGATAGCGGTTTATGTGCCGGAGCTTCCTTTAGTCAGAGGCGCAATTGTACCTGCCCCTGGTTTGCAAGTGAAGTGGACAGAAAACTCTTCTGGGGAAGGATGTTTTTTAATCCTTTCATATTTGAAGGCGCGCCAGAAGAGATTTTGAGACTACGTAAGTCGTGGCTTTAACGCGCCCGGTGCCACTGCATTTTCAACGCGGCAAGACAAATAGTCCGTTAACGCGTTTCGATAACCTTTTAAACCTCCGTAGTATCACCGATGCCGAAACTGCAGCGTCGCCGGCAGGTAGCGCTGTAGCGGCTCAGGCGTATTGCCGTCAATCAGCTGGCTGATTAAATCGTAGCAGTGCCAGGCCAGCTGGCGGTTGTCCTGCTGGACGGTATCAATACGCAGCGACAGCGAATCGTAGAGATAGTGATCGTCAAAACTTGCCAGGTGGATGTCTGAATCCAGCAAATGGTGCTGGCTCATATAGCGCAGCACCCCTTCCAGCAGACCACAGGCGGCGGTAAACAGCGCCTTTGGCGGCCGGCCCAGACGCGCGCAGAGGGCGGCGAACATCTCATAGCCGGAGCTGGGGTGATAGTTGCCGTTGATCACCCACTCCGGGCGCAGCGCAATGCCCGCCTGAGTCAGACCCTGCGTAAACCCGGCCAGGCGATCGCGGGAGGGCGACAGACGCGGCTGGCCGCCTAAAAACCAGAACTCATCGTGATGCTGAGGCGCGATGCGGGAAATCAGCTCCGCCGTTGGGGTAATCGAATCGGTCATCACCAGCGGCAGCGCGCTTTCAGTAGGACAGCGGTCAAACAGCACCACCGGCAGCTGTTCGCTGAGCTTCAGGTAGTCGGCATCGTTGTGCATACAGGAGGCGACGATCAGACCGTCGACCTGGCGGGCAATCATGTTATTGACCACCATGCTCTCCTGACCGGGGTTTTCATCGGTACAGGAGATCAGCAGCTGGACGCCCGCTTCGCGGCACAGCATCTCCAGCTCATGGGAAAAGACCGCAAAGCCGTAGTTGGTGATCTCCGGCACCACCAGGCCGATGGTGTGGCTGCGGTTATCGCGCAGCGAGCGGGCGTGAATGCTCGGCTGATAGTGCTGCTCGCGGGCAATCGCCAGCACGCGCTCGCGCGTTTCCTGCGCCACGCGCAGCTCTTTGCCACGACCGTTCAGCACCAGGCTGGCGGTCGCTTTGGAAACGCCCGCCAGTTCGGCGATATCTTTAATAGTTACGCGTTTGGTTTTCATTACGACGCCATGAGCCTGAAAGCAAAACGCTTATTCTATCATGCATGTTCGCAGCGGCCAGTAGCAGAATGCATCCGGCGCGCTGCCGGAGAAAATCAGCTGCGCCGGATAATCCGGGAAGCAGCGGCTGCTCATCACCCCCTCGCCGTCGTTGATGAAAATCTCCACGCTCGACCGATCGATGAAAATCCGCAGCGAGCGCACCTCGCCGCGCCAGTAGCGATAGTGCATTTCGTCGCTGGCGAGGCTGCGTCGCGCCAGACGGATACCGCTGGCGTCGCGCTCCAGGGTTAACGCGCCGCCGAAATCAAGGCTTAGCGCGTCGTCGCCGGCGGTTTGCAGGGCGATTTCCATCGGCGCCAGCGGCAGTGCGTTCCCCTGCCAGCCGTGCGCCTCCCCGCGCAGGGCGGTCAGCTCGCGCAGCGGACGCTGGTAGAGCCGGCCGTCGATAAATTCCAGCTCGCGCAGGCAGGTCATCTGGTGGATCCAGCCGCTGGCAAGCGTCGGCTGAAGCATCTCTTCACCGTCCGGGACGCCCATCCAGCCGACCAGCAGGCGGCGGCCATCGCTGGTGTGCATGGTTTGCGGGGCATAAAACTCAAACCCTGCGTCCAGCTCGTGCAGCTCGCCGTGTTTGAACGCGGCGCGATGGTCGTCGAAACTACCGGCCATCCACACCGCCGGATAGGTATTGAGGAAGCGCTCTTCTTCGCGGGCAATCCCCTGCGGGCAGCAGATCAGAATATGCTGGTCGCCGAGCGGAAACAGATCCGGACACTCCCACATATAGCCCGCGTCGCTCAGGCCGTTAATGCCGTAGCCGGCGATTTCGCCCTCGCTGCGCCACTGATGAAGGTCCGGGGAGCTGAACAGCAGCACCTTACCGCGCTTTTGCCGATCCTGCGCCCCCAGCACCATGTACCAGCGGTCTTTATGCCGCCAGACCTTCGGGTCGCGCACGTGGCCGGTATAGCCCTCCGGCAGCGGCAGGACCGGACCGATTTTGCGGAAGGTACCGTCGGCGTTTTCCGTCGCCAGGCACTGCCACGCGGTTCGGCCGCCGTCGTCAAACTTCACGTTGCCGGTATAGCACAGGGTGAGCGTACCGTTGTTATCCACCGCGCTACCGGAGTAGCAGCCGTTGCGGTCGTACTCTTCATCCGGCATCAGCGCAATAGGCTCATGCCGCCAGCGCAGCAGATCCTCTGAACTCCAGTGCGCCCAGCACTTGAACTTATGATCGCAGGCGAGCGGGTTCCACTGGTAGAACAGATGATAGCGCCCGGCAAACTCGACAAAGCCGTTGGGGTCGTTCATCAGCCCGGTCACCGGCGCATGGTGCCAGCGCGGATAATGGCTATCGGCCAGCGCGCGCGGCTGGCCCTGCATAACGGCCTGCAAAATCGCAGGCAGACGTGATGGTAGTGACATTATTCAGCGTCCGTTTTGTATTTCAGCAGCAGAGAGACGACGAAAGCGACGCCAAAGGCGATGACCATGCCGATAATGTAGTTCAGCAGCGAGCTGGCCTGCACGATGGCCATGCCGGGAATCGCCGTCAGGCCGACTGCGGTCATATAGACGTGCACTGACACGACCCACGCGCCGCCCGCCGCGCCGCCGATTAGCGCCGCGATAAACGGCTTCATGAAGCGTAAGTTGATACCAAAAATCGCCGCCTCGGTGATGCCCAGCATAGCGGAAAACGCCGAGGGCAGCGCAATGGCTTTGATTTTGACGTCTTTGGTTTTAAACCATACCGCCAGGCAGGCGCCGCCCTGGGCGACGTTGGCCATGGACCAGATCGGCAGCAGGAAGTTGACCCCGATGGACGGGTTGCCCAGCAGTCCGGCTTCGATGGCGTGGAAGCTGTGGTGAATACCGGTAATGACGATAACCGAATAGAGACCGCCAAACAGCAGCCCGGCGAGCCAGCCGGCGTGGCTAATCAGGGTGCTGAGGACAAACGAAATGCCGTCGCCGAGCGCGCGACCGGCCGGGCCGATAATCAGCAGGGCGATAAAACCGGAAATAATCACCGTCAGGAACGGCGTCAGGATCAGGTCCAGGGCATCGGGGATCGCGCGGCGCAGCTGCTTCTCAACGATGCTCATAAACCACACCGCCAGCAGCACCGGGAACACCGTCCCCTGATAGCCGATCATGGCGATTTCGAGGCCGAAGAAGTTCATGGTATGGAAACCGGCGGCCACGCCCCAGGCGTTAGTCAGCGCCGGGTGGGTCAGAATGCCGCCGAGCGTCGCGCCGAGATAGGGGTTACCGCCGAATTCACGGGCAGCGGTAAAGCCAATCAGGATCGGCAGAATGATAAACGCCGCCGAACTGCACATATCCAGCATGATGTAGAGGGCGTTGCTCGGATCAACCCAGCCGTAGGTTTTGACCATCCCCAGCAGGCCCATCAGCAGGCCGGAGGCGACGATAGCCGGGATAATCGGTACGAAGATGTTCGACAGCAGGCGCGCGATGCGCTGGAAAGGATTAAGCTTTTTCGCCGCGATGTCGGCGGCCTCCGATTTGCTGGATTCGCTTATACCTGCCGCCTGAATAAAGGCGGCGTAGACTTTATTCACCACCCCGGTGCCGAAAATAATCTGCATCTGCCCGGCATTGCGGAAACAGCCCTTAACCCCTTCAATTTTGCCGATAGCCTGCTGGTCTGCCAGCGCGTCATCGACCAGCACCAGGCGCAGGCGCGTGGCGCAGTGCGCGGCGCTGGCGATATTTTCCTTGCCTCCCAGAAGCGGAAGCAGCGAGCGGGAAATCTGTTCAAAATCCATAGTACCCTCTGAATGCGTAAAAAAATTCGTGTTGTCGTCCCGCGTTAACGGGGGCGCAGTCTCTGCGTCGTTATTGTGTCCGGGGCGATGAAAGGCGCGTCGTCGCCCCGGAGGGGCCTGTCGTCAGGCATTCACCGTCAGAACCAGGTTTCCATCTGCATACCGAACGACCATTCGCCGCCCGAGGTAAAACCATTGCTGCCCAGCGCGTCATCGCTGGCGTAATTATTCAGTTTTTTGCTCCAGTCCATCCACGAGGTGTAAAGGCGGATTTCAGGGCGGCTGAAGAAATCACCGATGCTGCCGACCTTAAATGTCG
This sequence comes from Klebsiella sp. JN_Kp126, assembly GCF_033843325.1. Classification (NCBI taxonomy): domain Bacteria; kingdom Pseudomonadati; phylum Pseudomonadota; class Gammaproteobacteria; order Enterobacterales; family Enterobacteriaceae; genus Klebsiella; species Klebsiella sp. JN_Kp126. Next base: position 146,318 of record NZ_JAWXQV010000040.1, read on the forward strand.
GGGCGAAGGTGAGCTTGTAGAAGCTACCATTTACCGCATGACGATCGTTATAACCTTCGGGTTTGAGATCCATATACTGGTAGCTGCCTTCGTAAGCGAGAGCGAAGTTCTGGTTGATCTCCTGGATCAGGCGCATGTTGAGCGTGGCCCACTGATAGCTGTCGCCATCGGCATAACGGCCTTTACTGCTTTGCGCCAGGATCGCCGGGGCGATAGACCAGTTTTCGCTGAGCGGGGTGGTGCCATAGCTGGCGAAGCGCCAGGTGTTGGCTCCCGACCGTAGCGCGCCGTCAGAGCCGATACCTTTAACCTCCGCGCCCAGGCCGTGACCGTAGAGCAGGGCGGTTTTGCTGGTGCCTTCACGCAGACCGTAAAAACTGTCGTTGTGCAGGCCGAGCAGCGTATGTACCCCGGTATTTGCCGCATCGCCTTTGACCGGGTTACCGTTGGTATCCTGACGGTCGTCGTTGTCTTTTGCCCGCATCCCGCTGACCATCACCTGCACCGGACCGATGAAGTTGTTCATGCTGAGGATATAGTTCTGCACGCTGTTGCTCGAGTCAGCAATATCGCCGAAATTGCGCCCGTAAAGCGAGAGGTTGCTGCGGATGCTGTCGTTCCACCTGACGTCGTAAATACCGCCGCCGGTACCGGCGAGGAACACAACGTCAGAGTCAATCCAGTGAATATCAAAGTTGTCGCGGTCGAAGCGTTTCCCGGCCCACAGGGTGGAGCCTTTAAACGCCCCTGTGAAGGTGGGCAAGTTACCCAGTTCGACAAAGGCCTGACGAACGTTCAAATCGCTGCTGCTTGCCGTCCAGTCGTTATAAGTGGTTTGTCCGTCGGCGACCATCACTTTGAAACGGGTCGTCGCGCCATTATCCAGGGCCTGCTTATGTTCAAGGTTCATTTCAACATAGGTATCGGCCTGGTTTCCCAGACGACCGATAGCCCCGCCGGTTTCCCCCGCTGGCGTCATGTAGGCGCCGGATTTGGTGCTGGCGGCGGAATCATTCATTATCACGCCGGAGCGGGCGTAGCCGTGAAACTCAAAGCCGCTTTTCTCATCGGCCTTCTTCTCGAGTTTGGCGGTACGTTGAACCACTTCCTGCGTCGTGTCCTGATTTTTCTGCTGCTGCGCGGTGAGCTGCTGGACCTGTTTCTCCGCCGACTCGGCGCGGTTTTCCGCAGTTTGCGCCCGGTTTTCCGCCTCCTGCAGGCGTTTTTCCAGGGCGATCAAACGGGCTTCGATCGTGCTGAGATCCGTTTGCGCGTGGGCTGAGGCGGCGCCGGTTAGCAAAGCGATAAGGACGGCGAGTGTGCTTTTTTTATACATGCTGGTTGCATCCCGAAAGGAAAATGTAAAATGTTGTTTTTTGCTAAACCGGTTTAGGCGCTATGTTAAGCATGACCCTTAACATTTTGAAATGGATTTTGCTAAACCGGTTTAATAAATGTGATGGATGCAACAAAGTGGGCCGCGCGCGGCGGCCTGAAGGATCAAAACTGGCGATTAAGATCGCGCTGGTATGGCAGGGCGGTCATGGCGCCTTTCGCCGTTGTCGCCAGGGCGCCGCAGGTTTGCGCCAGCGTGAGCGTCGGTTCCAGCGCAGCGATATCCGTCGGCATCCCGTTGGCAGCAAGGCTTGCGAGCAGTCCGGCGACAAATGCGTCGCCCGCGCCGGTGGTGTCCACGCTGACAACGGGCTTGGCGCTGAAATGGGTAAACTGCTGCTGAAAGGCGGCAAGTACGCCGGCTTTGCCCTGGGTCACCAGCAGCAGTTCAGGCTGATAGCGTTCGGTCACGCTGGCGATTCCGTAGGCTAAATCATCACTGCCGCTGATGAATACCAGCTCCTCTTCCGACAGCTTCACCACGTTGGCCATGCGCAGGGCGCGATCGAGGCAGGCGTGCAGCAGCTCCTGATCCTGCCAGAGGTCCGGGCGGATATTGGGGTCAAAGCTGACCCGGCCGCTGGCATGTTTGATGCTTTCCATCGCCGAGAAGGTGGTGCTGCGGCTGGGCTCGGCGCTGAGCGCGATGGAGCAGACGTGCAGCCACTGGTTGGCGGTAAACTGCGGCAGGTCTTCTTCCGCCAGGAACAGGTCCGCGCTGGGGCGCACCATAAAGGTAAAGGTACGTTCCCCCTGATCGTCCAGGTCGACCACCACGGTGGAGGTACGGTGCTGGCCGTCGAGGCGCATATGGCTGACGTCGACCTGCTCCTGTTGCAGGGTATGGCGCATAAAGCGGCCAAACGGATCGTCGCCGACGCGGCCGATAAATCCGCTGTCGCCGCCAAGGCGGGCGATACCGACCGCCACGTTAGCCGGGGCGCCGCCGGGGCAGCGCAGCAGGCGGCCTTCGCTCTCCGGCAGCAGGTCCACTACCGCGTCTCCCAGAACCCAAACTTTTGCATTCATGTTGAAAATTCTCCATAGCTAAACTTAATTAAACCGGTTTAGCACATTAAAGCATAGCGACAGAATGAGGGGAACGTCACGGGCGGAAAAGTGCCAATCAGGGCATAAAAACGTGAGCTGGTTAGCAAAAGAGCGATGATTCGGCCAGGCGGGAGGGGCTTCCGGTGGCGGCGGGCGAGATGGCGGCATAACGCGGTAGGCCGGAGAGGCGCAGCGCGCCGCCTCCGGCAAAGCCCTGGAGAGAGGGGATCTCAGGGCTTGATGTTCAACGCCGCAGCCGCTTAAGCCCCCGCCGCCAGACCGTCGATAATCACCTGCATCACCCCCTGAGAACAGGGCTCGATGCGCCCGCGCACGCCGTAAACCGCCGCCAGAGCCTGCGGGGTAATCACCTCGGCCGGCGCGCCGTCCCCCAGCAGTTGTCCCTCTTTCAACATCAGCACGTGATCCGCGTGGCGCAGGGCGATATTGATGTCGTGAACCACCACCAGCGTGATGATGTTGCGCCTCTGCGTCTCCTCACGCACCAGATCCATCACGTGGAACTGATAGTTTAAATCCAGCGCGCTAAGGGGCTCATCCAGCAGCAGCAGGGCTGGCTGACGGATAAGCGATTGCGCCAGGCCGACGAGCTGCTTCTGCCCGCCGGATAGCCGGTCGAGGTAGCTCAGCGCCAGATGTTCAATGCCTAGCTGGCGCAGCAGCGACATCACCTGCGCCTGATTTTCCGGGCTGTGCGCTCCTCCGGCGGCGCGTTGAGCGACAATAATCGACTCCAGCACCCGCAAGTGCACGCCGGCGGGCAGCGTCTGCGGCAGGTAGACCACTTTTTCCGCACGCCGGGCAAAGGGGAGGGCAAGCAGATTCTCACCGTCCAGCGACAGCTCGCCCGCGGACGGCCCCAGCCCGGCCATCGCCCGCATCAGGGTGGATTTCCCGCTGCCGTTGGGGCCGAGCAGCGCGGTGATTTTACCGCGCTGCAGCCGCGGTACCGTCAGGTCGCGAATCACCTGACGTCTGGGATAACCGGCGCTGAAATGGGTCAGCGCCAGTCCGGATACAACATGGCTCATACGTGCCCCCGATGGCGCAAAATGATGCTCAGGAAAAAAGGCACCCCCACCAGCGAGGTGACGATGCCCACCGGAATCACTGCGCCGGGAATCAGGTTTTTTGCCGCAACCGAAGCCAGCGACAGGACGAGGGCGCCGATTAACGCGCTGGCCGGCAGGTAAAAGCGGTGATCTTCGCCGAAAACCAGCCTGGCGATATGCGGCGCCACCAGGCCGATAAAACCGATTGGGCCAACGAACGCCACCGAAATCGCCGACAGAACGCTGATGCGCAGCAGGGTGGTCAGGCGCAGGCGGCGCACGTTGATGCCGAAGCTGACGGCCCGGTCCTCGCCGAGGCGCAGCGCGGTCAGCTTCCACGCGCTGCGCATTGATAGCGGCATGACGACCGCCAGTATCGCAAGCAGGATCCCCACCTTTTGCCATGAGGCGCGGTCAATGCTGCCCATCGTCCAGAACACCAGCCCCTGGAGGGTATCTTCATTGGCGACAAACTGCAGCATCGATACCAGCGCATTGAAGGTAAACACCAGCGCGATCCCGAACAGAATGACGCCGGAGGTGGCGACCTGGGTCCAGCGCGTAATGCCGTCCAGCAGCAGCGCCGCCAGCAGAGCGAAGATAAAAGCGTTGGCCGAGACAAACCACTGGCCGGGAATGCCGGGAATCCCTATCCCCAGCACGATAGCCAGCGCCGCGCCGAATGCCGCCGCCGAGGAGACGCCGAGCGTAAACGGGCTCGCCAGCGGATTGTTAAGGATGGTCTGCATTTCCGCCCCGGCGAGGCCGAGAGCCAGGCCGACGACGATCGCCATCAGCGCATAGGGCATGCGGATATCCCAGACGATCGCCCGCGTCCCGGCGCTGGCGCTGGCCGGGTCGGTAAGGGTTTGCCAAAGCGCCTGCAGCGACAGGCCGGATGGTCCCATCACGAAGTCGAGCAGCAGCGAGGCGACAATCAACAGCGTCAGCAGCAGCAGCATGATGGCGCGGCGGCGCACAATGTGACGGTAGTTTGCCATTACGTCACGGCTATCGACGCCGAACGCGACGATATCGGATTCAGGAGAGAGACTCATGGCTAATTACTCACCTTGTTGCCAGGAAAAAACAAACGGCAGATCGGGAAGGGTGGTGAAATGACGGACAATGTAGTGCCAGCTATCGTCAGGGTTGAGGTCGCTGAAGGTCTGGGGATAGATATCCTTCGCCAGATACGCCATACCGACGATATTCCACGGATGGTTGTAGAAGTGGTGGTAAATGCCGTAAGCGCGTTTTGCTTCAATCGTCGGGATGTTGCTCACGCCGGTGCGCGACAGCAGCCGCTCCGCCTGACGATTGACCTCCTGGGGATCGGCCTGTAAACCGAGCGGCAGCACCTGGCTATTCCCGCGTTTTGAACCGGTCATAATATAGGCATCCGGCTTCATGCTAATCACTTTTTCCAGCGACACAAAGCCGGAAGCGCCCGGCAGCAGCTGCGAGCCGATATTGTTCGCGCCGACGGCTTCGACCAGACCGCCCCAGCCGTTGTGGCCGTGGGTAAAGCAGCAGGCATCGCTATTACCCGCCAGCGCCTCGACAAAAACGTTAGCCTTCGGCGTGATGTTCGCGGTTTTCTGGCGGATGGCGTCCAGCTGCTGACGGTAATAGTCGGTATAGGCTTTGGCGTTTTCTTCACGGTTAAGGACTTTCCCCAGCAGATCGATACTCGGGGCGGTGTCTTTGCCGGGGTTGATTTCATAATCGACGAACAGCACGGGAATATTCAGCGCGCTGAGCTTGCTGATGACACCGCTCTCCTCCAGCGCGGGCTTCGCGCGAAGCTGGGCGATCATCAGGTCCGGCTGGCGGGAAATGACGCTCTCAAGGTCAACGTTGCCCTTATCGCTAAAGCCCATATCGAGGATCTGAGCGGATTGCGGCCACTTCTCTTGCAGCATTTTCCAGGTATTGATGTCCTGTTTTCTGGCCAGGTTATTCCATGCCACGACGCGCCTGAAGGGGTTGTCGCGGTCGAGCAGGGCCATGGCCATAATATCGCGACCATCCTGCAGGATAATGCGCTGTGGCTCATGCTGGAGCGTAATCGCGCGGCCGTCGAGATCGGTGACGGTGAGCGGATATTGCGCGGCAAAGCTACAGAGAGGAGTGGAAATCAGGGCAGTAAGGATGAACGAACCTACTGATTTTCTTGCCATAATATGCGTTCCGTTTGCTAATTTATAAATATAATGATTCTGAGAATTATTCTCGTGTAAACATAAACGGCAAGTATATCAACGGCAAATGACTTAAAATGTAACAAATTTGTTGGAATTTATTCGCGCATTCAGAAGCGGGACGCGGCAGACCAAAAGTCGATAGAAAAGTCCGAAATCAGTTTTAAGAACAATCCCTAAAGCCAGGCGGTAAAATCTTGTGCCATGCTAAATGCGACTCATAACATTAAGTTCGTTAGCGAGAGAGGACATTATGAAAAAAGCAATGATTGCGTTATCTGCGATTCTGGTAGCAGCTCCTGTTTTTGCTGCAACAACGACACACGCAACCGACGATACCGTCGCGGCGGCCCATGAAGGGGCGAACACCGCGAAAGAAAAACTGCACGAGGCCCAGCACCAGGGTGAAGAGCAGCAGCTGAAAGCCAAACACGCGGCAGAAGGCAAAAGCGACAGCGTAGGCAGCGAAGTCAGCGAAGGCGCGCAGAAAACCTGGAATAAGACCAAAGAAGGGACTGAGAAGGGCTGGAACGCGACCAAAGAAGGCACCGAAAAAGGCTGGAATAAGACCAAAGAGGTCAGCAAAGAAGGCTGGGATAAAACCAAGCAGGGTGCCGAAGAGCTAAAAACCAAAGTCACTGAGTAATCTCTGGCTATTTTCTAAAAAAGGTCGCGAAAGCGGCCTTTTTTGTTATTTGGTGCGCTTTGTTCAGCGTCGGGATAATATTTTAAAAACGTTATCATGCTCTCTCCCTGGATTTTTAGCCGCACTGCGGCGGCGAATTTATAAGTCCCCGGGAGCACCGGTCGCCAGGTGAACGGGGGAATGCATCCAGCCAGGACATGCGCCTTAAAAGATGAAAGGTATAAGCCAGGAATTGTCCTGGTTATATTGTTACTCACTATTCCTCCACATTTTCCCGGTACAAAGGAAATATATCAGGAGGTGTATTATGAAAAAGATTCTTTCACTGGCGATTATTCTATCTTGTGCTTTGACTTCCGTCTCCTGGGCGGATGGTCCTGGCGGCAACAACCGCGGTCAGCAGCAGGTCTGGCAGCAAGACGCCGGCCGCGGTGGCCCGGACGGCAACCGTCAGCAGGGGCCGGGCAAGGGGCCGCAGGCCAACAATCATCAGGGTAACGACGATAACCGTGGCCCGTCGCGCGGTGACAAGGGGCCGCAGGGCAATCCTCATCAGGAGCGCCATGAGCGGGACCATTTCGCGTGGAACGGCCATGATTTTCGCAAAGGTCAGCCGGCTCCGGAACATTATCGCGGCAATGATTACCGGATAAACGACTGGAACGATCGCGGATTACCGGCACCGCCGCACGGACAACACTGGTCCTATATTGACGGTAACTATGTGCTGATTGCCGCCGCGACCGGGATTATTACGTCGATCCTGATTAACGGCGCGCTGAGCCACTAACCTTTTCTGCTTTAACCTCGCAACCGCCTCCTCCGGAGGCGGTGCTGTGCACCTGTTCGCGCTACCGATTTCCGCGTCTGCGGGACGGTAGTCCGGCCAGCCTGGCGCTATCGGGCGATGCCCACCTGCCCCTGTTCTCACATCAAATCCGCTTAAAAACCGCAAAGTTGAAAATATCATCCTTGCGCCTCTTCTTTGATGTTTTATCTGCTTATTTAGGCTTTATAAATGAGTATTGTGCTTCATGATTAATAAAAGGCAGAGAATGTAAGACGTTTCCTGGTTCAGGTGATAGTAAAACTCGTCCGCTTCGCCGTTAAATCGCTATGAATAAATCAGATGAAAACCCCGCGCGGAATAAGAAATCCTGCTTGCAATAAACCCTTAGCACGTTAAGTTATTAAAGCTTAGCACCTGATTCTATATCCCGGAGACCGGCATGACCGACTGTGTAATTCCTGAAATTAAAGCCACCGAAGATGAAATGATTGCGATCCGTCATTATTTGCACGCCCATCCGGAATTAAGCCTGGAAGAGTTTAATACCAGCGAGCTGGTGGCCGGAAAACTGACCGAGTGGGGCTATACGGTGACCCGCGGACTGGCGAAAACCGGGGTGGTAGGAACGTTAAGCAAGGGCGATTCGCCGCGCACTATCGGCCTGCGCGCCGACATGGACGCGCTGCCGATTTTCGAAGCGACCGATCTCCCCTGGGCCAGCACCGTGGCCGGAAAAATGCACGCCTGCGGCCACGACGGCCACACCACCATTCTGCTGGCGGCGGCGAAATATATCGCCTCGCCGGCCTGCCAGTTCAACGGCACGGTACACCTGATTTTCCAGCCCGCGGAAGAAGCGATCGGCGGCGCGGATTTAATGATCAAAGACGGCCTGTTTGAGCGCTTTCCCTGCGAGCGCATCTTCGGCCTGCATAATATGCCGGGCCTGCCGGTGGGGAAAATCGGCTTTTACGCCGGGAATTTTATGGCCTCGGCGGATACGGTAAAAATCACCATTACCGGCTACGGCGGCCACGGCGCGCATCCCGAGCGCACCGTCGATCCCATTGTTACCGGCGCGGCGCTGGTGATGAATCTGCAAAGCATCGTTGCGCGTAACGTACCGCCGGGCGAAACCGCGGTGGTGAGCGTCGGCACCTTCCAGGCGGGTATCGCCTCCAACGTCATCCCTGAGAACGTGGTGATGGAGCTGAGCGTGCGGGCGATGAAGCCGGAAATTCGCGACCTGCTGATTAAGCGGATCAAGGAGCTCGCTGATTTTACCGCCAAAAGCTACGGCGCCAGCAGCGAGGTAGCGGTTTTTGACTCCTATCCGGTACTGACCAACAGCGTCGAAGAGACCGAATTCGCCAAAGCGCTGGCGCTGGACGTCTTTGGCGAGGAGGGCGTGCTGGAATCCATTTCGCCGATGAACGCCAGCGAAGATTTCGCCTTTATGCTCCAGCAGCGCCCCGGCTGCCACTTCCTGCTGGGCAATGGCGAGAAAGGCGGGAAGGGCAGCTGTATGGTGCACAACCCCGGCTATGACTTTAATGATGACATTATTTCTACCGGCGCGACGCTGTTCGCCCGGTTAGTTGAAACACACTGCCGTTGATCTCTGGAGTCCGTAAATAATGAAAAAATCACTTCTGCTGTGGGTCGCGCTGATGGCCTCAACTTCAGCCCTGGCCGCAGAAAATAAGGAAATTCGCTTTGGCGTCGATCCGACTTTCGCGCCGTTTGAATGGAAAGATCCGCAGGGTAAGCTGGCGGGTTTTGATATTGACCTCGGCAACGCGATTTGCGCCCAGCTGCAGGCGAAGTGCGTGTGGGTGGAAAGCAACTTCGACGGCATTATTCCGGCGCTGAAGGCGCGTAAGTTCGACGCGATCCTCTCCGGCATGTATATGACCGAGAAGCGTAAAGAGCAGATCGGCTTTAGCGACAAGCTGTACAACGGCCCGGTGTTCCTCGTGGCGCGTAAAAACACCCTGGCCGGGAATACCGTCGAGCAGCTGAAGGGCAAAACCATCGGCGTAGAGCAGGGCTCGGCGCAGGAGACTTACGTTAACCAGCACTGGCGCACGGCGGGGATCAATATCGTCGCCTATCAGGGGGCGGATCGCGTGGTTCAGGATCTGGAGTCCGGGCGTATTGACGGCGCGGTGCTTTCCGGGATGATGGCCGACTACAGCTTCCTGCAGCAGCCGCAGGGTAAAGATTTTGCCTTCGTTGGCGGCCACCTGAAGGACGACAAGCTGTTCGGCGCCGGCGCGGCGATTGGCCTGCGCAAAGAGGACGATGCTCTGCGCCAGGAGATAAACGGCGCGATTGCCACTATTCTCGCCGACGGCACCTATAAAAAGTTAGCCGGGAAATATTTTAGCTTTGACGTCTATTCCGGGACATAATGTTGTTATGCATTCAGCGGGCACGGATAGCCCGCTTCAAGCTTCCTTTTCTTACTATCCCGTAATTGTCCTTTTCTGGCCCTCACGGCGTTCCGAAGGATACTGAATATAAGCGATAAGGAGTGAACGGCATGATGACACGTCCCTTGGGCAAAACCGGATTTTCCATCGCCCCGCTGGTGTTTGGCGGTAACGTTTTTGGCTGGACCATCGATGAAAAAACCAGTTTTGCCATTCTTGATGCGTTTATAGACCACGGCTTCGATGCTATCGACACGGCGGATGTTTACTCCCGCTGGGCGGATGGCAACCAGGGCGGCGAGTCTGAAACCATTATCGGCCGCTGGCTACAGGCGCGGCCAGGCATGCGCGATAAGGTAAAACTCTTCACCAAAGTGGGTTCCGATTTAGGCCTTCCCGGTCATAAAGGGTTGAAAAAAGCCTGGATCCAGCAGGCGGTGGACGACTCCCTGCGACGCCTGAATACCGATTATATTGACCTCTATTTCGCCCACTGGCCGGACCCGGAAACGCCGGTCGCCGAAACCCTCGACGCCTTCCATGCCCTACAGCAGGCGGGGAAAATCCGCGCCATGGGCGCCTCGAACCTCGATGCGCAGCAGCTTTCAGGCGCGCTGGAGGTGTCGCGTAAAAGCGGCCTGCCGGCCTGGCAGGTGCTGCAGCCGGAATACAATCTTTATCATCGCTCGGCTTTTGAGGGCGCGCTCTGCGACCTGTGCATCAGCCGCGATATCGGCGTGGTGACCTACTACAGCCTGGCGTCCGGCTTCCTGACCGGCAAATACCGCCAGCAGTCCGACCTGGCGCAAAGCCAGCGCGGGGGAGGCATCGGCAAATATCTCAATCCTCGCGGGCTGCGTATTGTCGATACCCTGGTTGAAGTGGCGGAGCAAAGCGGCGCTAAACCTGCCGAAGTCGCGCTGGCCTGGCTGATGAGCCGCGACGGCGTGACGGCGCCCATCGCCAGCGCCACCAGCCTCGCTCAGGTGGAGAGCTTTGCTCGCGCCGCCGCGCTGAGCCTGAGCGCCGGGCAGCTGGCGCGTCTGGATACCGCCAGCGCGTAGTGATTGAGGCCGGAGCCTGTCGGGTTCCGGCCTTTTGTCTCTCCGCGTTTTGCTGCGCTCGCTTCCTCACCTTCCGCCCAAACCTCTGCGGCGAATCCCTTTCAGCGAAAAATGAAACGTTTTTCCAGACGGCAAAAGCCAGGCTTGATTACGATAAGATAATGAGTATAGTTCTCATTCTTCTTCTTGTTTGCGGTTTTATCAGGAGATAACCTGCGTACGTCGCGGGCTCACAGGGAAACGGCGAAGGCACTGGATGGGGCTCACAGGCGCAAGACCGGAAACGCGAATTTCGGCGGCGGAGTCACTATCGGATCGTTGATTTTGTTCAGGACTGATCTTATGAAACGCACTCTCCCGGCGCTGGCCGTCTCTGCCAACTTAAGCGGCTGCGCCGCACCGGCTTTCCCGCTGCGGAAAACGCTGCTGGCGTTAACCATTGGCGCAATCTCCCATTCGGCAACGGCGGCGGAAAACGTCGCCGAACGCCAGAAAAGCGAAGAAACGATGGTCGTTCAGGCCGCATCCGCCAGCGATTTTAAAGCCGGCGGCGATTTGATAGTGCCCGCCTATCTCGATGGTCAGATAGCCAACGGCGGCCGTCTCGGGATGCTCGGCGAACAAAACGCGATGGACGTTCCGTTTAGCATCATCGGCTATACCTCGAAGCTTATCGAGGATCAGCAGGCGAAAACCATCGCCGATGTGGTCAGCAACGATGCCGGGGTTCAGCCGGTGCAGGGCTACGGTAACTACGCCGAGACCTACCGCATTCGCGGCCTTAAATTTGACGGCGATGATATGACCCTGAGCGGGCTGGCGGGCGTGGTGCCGCGTCAGGTGGTGGATACCGCCATGCTTGAGCTGGTCGAAATTTTTAAAGGCGCCAACGCTCTGCTTAACGGTGCGGCCAGCTCCGGCGTCGGCGGGATGATCAACCTGGAGCCTAAGCGCGCGGAAGATACCCCGACCGCCCGCGTGGGCGTCGACTATACCTCGGATTCTCAGGTCGGCGGCACGCTGGATTTGGGCCGCCGCTTTGGCGACGACAACCAGTTCGGCGCGCGGGTGAATCTGGTGCACCGCGAAGGCGAGGCGGCGGTGGAGAGTGATAAGCGCAGAACCACGCTGGCCTCCATAGGGCTCGATTATCGCGGCGAACGGATGCGCAGCTCGTTTGACTTTGGCTATCAGAAAAAAACCTTCCACGGTAGCCCGATGGGCATCAACATTTCGGGCGTCGATTTTATTCCGCGCCTGCCGGATAACACCCACAACTACACGCAAAAATGGGCTTACAGCGATATCGAAAATGAGTTCGGTATGCTGAGAATGGAATACGACATTGTCGATAAATGGACCGCCTATGCCGCTCTGGGGGCGCAGCATGCCCATGAAATCGGTCTCTATAGTGCCTCGAAGCTGATTGACCGGGCGGGCAACGCCACGGCGGGGCGCCTGGACACCAACCGCTATATGGATACCGCCAGCGGCATGGCCGGGATACGCGGCGAATTCGCCACCGGTTTTGTGTCGCACAAGGTCAACGTCGGCTATTCGGCGAAAACCCAGAACGACAAAACCGCGTGGCGGATGTCGAAGGCGGCGGATAATCCGCTGGTGAATATCTACGATACCCGTCCGGTTGCGCCCCCGGCGAACGCATCATTCGGCGGCGACTATGGCGATCCGCTCACCAGCGGCCGCACCCGTTCCCAGGGCTGGCTGCTGAGCGACACCCTCGGCGTGCTGGACGATACGCTGCTGTTCACCGTCGGCGCCCGTCATCAAAAAGTGGTGGTGCGCAACTACGATAAAGTCACCGGCCTGCAAAGCGATGCGTATGACGACAGCCGCTGGATGCCGACCTATGGCGTGGTCTATAAGCCGTGGCAGGTTCTCTCTTTATACGCTAACCATACCGAAGCCCTGCAGCCGGGCAGCAATGCGCCAACCTCCGCCGCTAACTATGGGGAAAGCGTCGGAATTATTCACTCAAAACAAAACGAAGTCGGGATGAAGGCGGATTTTGGCCGCATTGGCGGCTCGCTGGCGCTGTTTGAAATTAAAATGCCTTCCGCCTTCCTGGATAGCCAGAAACGCTATGGCCTCAACGGCGAGCAGCGCAATCGCGGCGTGGAATTTAACGTTTTCGGCGAACCGCTGTACGGCCTGCGCCTTAACGCCAGCGCGACCTGGCTGAAAGCCGAACTGTCGAAAACCAAGGATGGCGTCAATGATGGTAAAACAGCCATCGGCGTACCGGGCTTCTACGCGGTGCTTGGCGCAGAGTATGACATCAAACCTATCGACGGCCTGACCGCCACCGCACGCCTCAATCACTCGGGTTCGCAGTATGCCGACCAGGCGAACAGCAAGAAGATTGATAGCTTCACGACCCTGGATCTCGGCGTGCGCTATCGTCTGGCGCTTAACGAGAACCAGAATCAGATGACGGTACGCGCGGGCGTCGATAACGTGACGGATGAGAACTACTGGTCCGGCGCGGACGACAGCGGAACCTATCTGTTCCGCGGCGAACCGCGCACGTTCAAGGTTTCGGTCGGCTACGAATTTTAAGGCAAAACCGCAGGAGCGGGCAGGGCGGCTCGTTTCCTGCGGGTTGCGACCGGCCCGGCTTAGTGTTAAAAGGTGCCCCTTCATATAAACACACAGGGGATCGACGTGAAAGACGCGTCAACGTCGTCGGATGCCGTAGAGGAAAGCGGCCCGACGCTTCATCGCGGTTTACAGAACCGACATATTCAACTTATCGCCCTTGGCGGCGCCATCGGTACCGGCCTGTTTCTCGGCATCGGGCCGGCGATTCAAATGGCGGGACCGGCCGTACTGCTCGGCTATGCCGTCGCCGGGATCGTCGCCTTTCTGATCATGCGCCAGCTGGGCGAAATGGTCGTCGAAGAACCGGTTTCAGGCTCCTTTGCCCACTTTGCTTATAAATACTGGGGCCCGTTCGCCGGTTTTCTTTCCGGCTGGAACTACTGGGTGATGTTCGTGCTGGTCGGGATGGCGGAGCTGACCGCCGCCGGGATATATATGCAGTACTGGCTGCCGGATGTGCCGACGTGGATCTGGGCCGCCGCGTTCTTCATCATTATCAACGCCGTAAACCTGGTGAACGTGCGCCTGTACGGCGAAGCGGAGTTCTGGTTCGCGCTGATTAAGGTGCTGGCGATTATCGGCATGATCGGCTTTGGCCTGTGGATGCTGTTCGGCGGACACGGCGGCAGCAAGGCGGGAATCGATAACCTGTGGAAACACGGCGGTTTCTTCGCCACCGGCTGGCACGGCCTGATCGTGTCGCTGGCGGTGATCATGTTCTCCTTCGGCGGACTGGAGCTTATCGGCATTACCGCCGCGGAAGCGCAGAACCCGGAAAAGAGCATCCCGAAAGCGGTTAACCAGGTGGTATACCGTATTCTGCTGTTTTATATCGGTTCGCTGGTGGTTCTGCTGGCGCTCTATCCGTGGGTGGAAATCAAATCCGACAGCAGCCCGTTCGTGATGATCTTTCATAATCTCGACAGCAACGTGGTGGCTTCCGCGCTGAACTTCGTGATTCTGGTAGCGTCGCTGTCGGTTTATAACAGCGGCGTTTACTCAAATAGCCGGATGCTGTTCGGTCTGTCGGTGCAGGGCAATGCGCCGAAGTTTCTCGCCCGCGTCAGCAAGCGCGGCGTGCCGGTTAACTCCCTGCTGCTCTCGGGGATTATCACCTCGCTGGTGGTGCTGCTTAACTATCTGCTGCCGCAGAAAGCCCTCGGCCTGCTGATGGCGCTGGTGGTAGCAACGCTGCTGCTGAACTGGATTATGATCTGCCTGGCGCACCTCAAGTTTCGCGCCGCCCAGCGGCGCAAGGGGCGCGAGTCGAAGTTTAAAGCGCTGCTGTCGCCCGCCGGAAACTATATCTGTATCGCCTTTCTGGGGCTGATCCTGGTGCTGATGTGCACCATTGACGGGATGCGCCTGTCGGCGATTCTGCTGCCGGTGTGGATCCTGTTCCTGTTTGTGGCCTTTAAAACCCTGCGCCGTCCGGCGTAGCACGATCGCCCCGTCGTCCGGCGGGGCATTATCTCTTTTTATTGTGATCTTCTTCGCGCTTAGCGTATTTTGCCCGCGATCTTCTTTTTGTAATCGATTACTTTTTATTTGAGCGTATTTGTAATCGATTACTTTTTGAGGGCGGTCGAAATGGTCACAACAACCGAAGGTCGTGAAAGTCCCCGCGTAGCCCACCGTTTTCTGGTGCCGCGGCTGTCGTTAATGATGTTTATGCAGTTCTTTATCTGGGGTAGCTGGTCGGTGACGCTGGGGCTGGTGATGACCCGCTACGAGATGTCGCTGCTGATCGGCGATGCTTTCTCCGCCGGGCCGATTGCCTCTATTCTCTCGCCATTTGTGCTGGGAATGCTGGTCGATCGCTTTTTCGCTTCGCAGAAGGTGATGGCGGTGATGCATCTGGCCGGAGCGGTTATTTTGTGGTTTGTCCCGCAGGCGCTGGTGGCGCAAAACGGCGCGCTGCTGATTGGCCTGCTGTTCGGCTACACCCTGTGCTATATGCCGACGCTGGCGCTGACCAACAACATCGCTTTCCACAGCCTGGCGAACGTCGATAAAACCTTTCCGGTGGTGCGCGTCTTCGGCACCATCGGCTGGATTATCGCCGGTATCTTCATCGGCGTCACCGGTATCTCCGATACCACCGGCATTTTTACCCTGGCGGCGCTCTGCTCGGCGGCGTTGGCCGTTTATAGCCTGACGCTACCGCACACGCCGGCGCCGGCGAAAGGGACGCCGGTCCAGTTTCGCGATCTGCTGTGCGCCGACGCTTTCGCGCTGCTTAAAACGCGCCACTTCCTGATTTTCTCCCTCTGCGCGACGCTGATTTCGATTCCGCTGGGGACCTACTACGCCTATACCGCCTCTTATCTGGCGGATGCCGGCATCGCGGACGTCAGCACCGCGATGTCGTTCGGTCAGATGTCAGAAATTTTCTTTATGCTGGTGATCCCGCTGCTGTTCCGCCGCCTCGGGGTGAAATACATGCTGCTGATCGGCATGGCGGCGTGGTTCGTGCGCTACGCCTTCTTTGCGCTGGGGGTCAGCGAAGAGGGGCGCTTCCTGCTCTATCTCGGCATCCTGCTGCACGGCGTGTGCTATGACTTTTTCTTTGTTGTCGGCTTTATCTATACCGACCGCGTGGCCGGTGAAAAAGTGAAGGGCCAGGCGCAAAGCATGATCGTGATGTTCACCTACGGTATCGGCATGCTGCTGGGGTCGCAGATCTCCGGCGCGCTGTACAACCATCTGGTGGCAGGCCAGAGCGTACCGCAGGCGTGGGTGACCTTCTGGTGGATCCCGGCGGTGGCCGCTGCGGTTATCGCGCTGATTTTCCTTTTCTCTTTCCAGTACAACGAGAAAGAGCAGCGTTAATTTTTCAGGAGGTGGTATGAAAACAATCAAAGGACCGGGCATTTTCCTGGCGCAGTTTATCGGCGCGCAGGCGCCGTTTAATACCCTGGAGGGCCTGGCGCAGTGGGCCGCCGGTTTGGGCTATCAGGCACTGCAGATCCCCTGTAACCATCCGGCGATTTTCGACGTTGAACGCGCCGCCGCGAGCCAGACCTACTGCGATGAGGTGAGCGGCATCCTGGCGGAACAGGGCCTGGCGATCGGCGAGCTGTCCACCCATCTTGAGGGGCAGCTGGTGGCCGTTCATCCGGCTTATGATACGGCCTTTGACGCGTTTGCGCCCGCCGCGCTGCGCGGTAACCCGCAGGCGCGCCAGCAGTGGGCGGTAGAAAAAGTACGCCAGGCGGCGGTGGCCTCGGCGCGTCTGGGGCTGAAGGCGCATGCCACCTTTTCCGGGGCGCTGGCGTGGCCTTATTTTTATCCGTGGCCGCCGCATAATCAGCCACTTCTCGATGAGGCCTTCGATGAACTGGCCCGGCGCTGGCGACCGCTGCTGGACGTTTTTGACGAACAGGGCGTGGATGTCTGCTACGAAATCCATCCCGGCGAAGACCTGCATGACGGCGTGACCTTCGAGCGTTTCTTGCAGCGGGTCGATAACCATCCGCGCTGCAATATGCTCTATGACCCCAGCCACCTTCATCTTCAGCAGATGGACTACCTGGCGTATATCGATATCTATCATTCGCGAATCAAAGCCTTTCACGTCAAAGATGCCGAATTCCGCCGCGACGGGCGCAGCGGGGTCTACGGCGGCTATCAGAACTGGCAGCAGCGGGCGGGGCGTTTTCGTTCGCTGGGCGATGGGCAGATCGATTTCAAAACGATTTTCAGCAAGCTCACCGAGTATGATTTTGACGGCTGGGCGGTGCTGGAGTGGGAGTGCTGCCTGAAGGACGCGGAGGTCGGCGCGCGCGAAGGCAGCGAGTTTATCCGCCGCCATATCATCCCGGTCTCCGGGCGGGCGTTTGATGATTTCGCCACAGGCAAGGAGGGGGAATAATGATTCAGGTCGGCATTATTGGCTCCGGATTTATCGGGCCGGCGCATCTGGAAGCGCTGCGCCGGGTGGGCGACATCGAGGTGGTGGCGCTGTGCGACGGTTCGCTGGAGATGGCGCAGCAGAAGGCGCGCCAGCTCAACGTGGCGCACGCCTACGGTAGCGTTGAGGCGCTGCTGGCGCATCCCGGATTGCAGGTGGTGCATAACTGTACGCCGAACCATCTGCATGCGCGGATTAACCGACAGATCCTCTCCGCCGGACTGCACGTCTTTTCGGAAAAACCGCTCTGCATGACCGCGGAGGAGGCCCGTGAGCTGGTGGCGCTGGCGGAAAGCGCCGGGGTGATTCATGGCGTCAGCTTTGTTTATCGCCAGTTTGCCATGGTGCAGCAGGCGGCGGCGATGATGCGCAACGGCGATGTCGGGAGGCTGTTTGCGGTGCACGGCAGCTATTTGCAGGACTGGATGCTGCTGGAGACCGACTATAACTGGCGGGTGGATTCGGCGCAGGGCGGGGCCTCGCGGGCGATGGCCGACATTGGTTCCCACTGGTGCGATACGGTGCAGTTTATGACCGGCCGACGCATTGTGGAGGTGATGGCGGATCTCTCCATCGTCTGGCCGACGCGCCAGGCGCCCGTGGCCGGCGACGCGACGTTCAGCCAGCATCGCGATGATATCGCGTATGAAGCGCGGCCCGTCGATACCGAAGATTTGGGGTCGGTCCTGTTTCGCTTCGACGATGGCAGCAAGGGGAGCTTTATCGTTTCGCAGGTCAGCGCCGGGAGAAAAAACGGCCTGACGGTGGAGATCGGCGGCAGCCGCTGTTCGCTGGCCTGGGATCAGGAAGTGCCGCAGCGGCTGTGGATTGGCCATCGCCAGGGGCCAAACCAGCTGCTGAGCGACGATCCGAGCCTGATGCTCGGCGAGGCCGCCGCCAGCGCCCACTTCCCCGGCGGGCATAATGAAGGCTGGCCCGATGCGTTTAAAAATATGATGCTGAGCTTTTATCAGGCGGTGCGCGCCGGTGAGATGCCGCCGGCATCGTCACGGCGTTTCGCTTCGTTCTACGAGGGGGCGGACGTGATGTACATCATTGCGGCGATAGTGAAAAGCCATCAGCAGCAGCGCTGGGTGAAGGTGGAAAGGTAAGCCGAAGGCGCGGTGCGCATTTCGCGCACCCGCTGGGTTATTTCACGCCAAAATAGCCGTCGAGATACGTTCCGGCCAGTTCATTACCGAACAGCACGGCGTCTTTATTTTCCATTTCGTTATCCCATTTATCGCTGACGTTACCGGTAAATGCGTGCTGGGTTTTTGTGCCCTCTGCCACCTGCTGCCTGATTGCGTCGGCGGTACGGCGGGCGTCGCTTTCGCTCATCCCCGACTTTCTGTCCTGCTGGCCGCGGGCATAGATGTCGGTAAAGTTCGGCAGATTTAAGCGGTAGTTTTCCTGACGGTTACTAACGAAGTTACCGCCGACGAAATCGCTGCGGTGTGAGACAAAATAGTAAGCGTGGCGTTCCGGGGAAGATTTTGAGGAGGTACAGCCGGAAAGGGCGGCAAGCGAACAGCCGAGCGCGATAAGCGCTATTTTTAGTTTCATTGATATCATCATCCATAATTATTAGAACAGGTACACCGATCATTCGGCTACAGAACAAAACGGCTAATTATGCCTGTACGGTAGCACCTGAAGACCCATGAATCCAAGGGTCTTCAGGCAGCATTTTTTAGATCTGCGCCAGCCCGCCATCAACGTAGATTTCAGCGGCGTTAATAAAGCTCGCGTCGTCAGAGGCCAGGAAAGCCACCGTTTTAGCCACTTCTTCCGGCTCGCCAATGCGGCCCAGCGGGACGTCGGCGGCCAGCATATCGAAGAGCCCCTGACGCTGCTCTTCCGTGACAAGTCCCCCCAGACCGGGCGTACGGACGGGCCCCGGGCTGACCACATTCACGCGGATACCGCGCGCCTTCAGGTCCAGCGCCCATGAGCGGGCCAGGTTACGCACGGCGGCCTTACTGGCGCTGTACACGCTGAAGTTCGCGGTGCCTTTCACCGCCGCCGTCGAGCCGGTAAGGATGATGGAAGCCCCCTGGGTCAACAGCGGCAAGGCCTTCTGGACGGTGAACAGCACGCCGCGCACGTTGGTAGCGAAAATGCGATCGAAGTGCTCTTCCGTTATGGCGCCCAGCGGCATCATATCGCCGCCGCCCGCATTGGCAAAAAGCACATCCACTCGCCCTGATTCGCTGGCAATGGTCGAAAACACCCTATCGAGGTCGCTTAATACCGAGGCATCGGCGCGGATCCCGCTGGCGGCGGGACCGATTAACGCGACCGCCGCGTCAAGCTCTTCCTGACGGCGACCGGTGATATAGACCGTCGCTCCCTGCGAGGCCAGCTCCCGGGCTGATGCCAGGCCGATGCCCGAGGTGCCGCCGGTGACTAACGCGATTTTTGCCGAAAGTTTTTTACTCATGGTGCACTTCCTTAACTAAAGTATGAATATGCCAATTGAGTCATCCACTTACCGTGACCACCTGGCGACTGAGTACGGGAGTCACTCTACCGTCAGCCACGGATGCAAAAAACGGAGTAATGTGAAAAACACTCTTCACTCCGGTGAATAATCAGCGGCTATTATCAGGAAAAATGAATAATGGATCGGTTTTCAGCCCTTAAAGTTTTTACGCGCGTTGTCGAAGCCAACAGTTTTACCCGGGCCGCAGACTCCCTGAATATGCCCAACGCCACCCTCAGTAAAGCCATTCAACAGCTTGAATCGCATCTGGGCGTGTGCCTGCTGCAGCGCACGACCCGACGCATTACCGTCACGCCGGAAGGGCGTGAATACTATGAAAAAGCGGTGCGGATTCTGAAAGAGCTGGACGAGATTGATGCCTCATTTCGCGCTTCCCGCAATAAGCCAAAGGGCCACCTGCGCGTCGCGGTAGGCGGCTCCACCGCTCGCGACGTGCTGATCCCGCTGCTGGCTGATTTTATGACGACCTATCCGGATATCCGCATCGATCTGGCGGTCGCTGACAGCCCCTCGGACCTTATCAGCGGCAATATCGACTGCGCGATTAGAGGAGGGCCGCTGGACGACTCGACGCTGATCGCACGCAAAATCGGCGAAGCAACGATTGTGACCTGCGCTACGCCGGGCTATTTCAGGCTTTATGGTGTTCCCGCGTATCCCGATGAGCTGAAGAACGGACATCGGTTGGTCAGCTATTTGTCTCCCGCCAGCGGAAGAGCCTTCCCGTTCCGCTTTCTGGATAACGGCATCAGTCAGGAGATCAAAACGGAACATCACCTTGGCGTAAATGAGAGCAACGCGCATATCGCGGCTGCGGAGGCTGGGCTGGGTATTGTGCAGACCTTCTCATATTCGTTGAGAAATGCGCTGGCGAACGGAACACTGGTGGAAATACTCAGCAAATGGCGCCCGGCCCCTTATCCCTTTCACGTGGTTTATGCGCAAAATCGCCACGTCACATCCCGGCTACGCGTATTTATCGACTGGCTGGCGGAAGCATTTCCGGCAGCGGTAAAAGGGGGCTAAATGAGAGGAACCAACATATAATGGCAGCCTGTGAAAAATATTCATCGTGTGATTATAAATTAAGTAACAATGAATATTACGCCCGCTTACAGTATGGGATATATTTTTCTATGTAATATGATATGGTTAAATTCAGTGGGTGTTTTATTAAAATATTTAATGAAATGTGTTAATGTTATTTTCCCTAAGGTCTGGAATTATAGATTAGTCTTTTTTTTCTTTGTTTACAGTAAATATAATAGCAGCAATTTTTTTTGTTTATAGTATGTTTGGTATTACGTATGTATCTTTTTTGAAAGTATTTTTTAGCCACTCAAGAGGTAAATGTAATGCCGGCAGGTAACCGTGAGATTAAATGTATGGCGTGTGGTTTAAACTGCCCTATTGAAGCGGAAGATAAAATGGAGCGATCCCTTTGCGGAGAGAGGAAGTTTTCTGTATGGCCGGATAAAAACTATTTTTTTAAGCGAGCGGTCAATGATTTGGTTTTTCGTGAACTCACCTGTTTTCTGCCTGAAGGAATGGTGGTGGTGGACTTCTCCCTCGACAATATCTTGTATTTTCTGCATGAGGGCTGGGCTGAAAAACTGCAGGAGACCGGTCTGAAGATTATTTTACTCGCGGATAAAAGCATGCTGCCCATGGCTAATTTTTGGATGCTGCGCTCCGGATTATTATGGTCGGTGGTGGAGGTCAACGATAGCTTGAGCAGCTTAATCAAGAAAATAAAACGCATCATGCTGGGGCGGAATCTTCGCTGTCGGCGCACCCCGTCGCTGACTGAGCATGAAATGAAGACGCTGCGCCTGCTGGCAGACGGGCATTCCAGTCAGGATATCGCCCGCATCATGGCGTGCGATACCCGCAGCGTCTACCGCTTTCAATACTCTTTATGCAAGAAGTTCGGCGGACTCAATCGCCTGCGCGAGCTGCGCTTCAGGCATACCATACCCGCTCTGGATTAGCAGCGCTTAACCCGGCGAATCTATAAAACAGCCGTTTCCTAACTGATGATAGCGGCCTAATGCGACAATATATTTCCTGTGGCTATTGTTCGCTTCGGGGCCTGTCCAGCTCTCCCCTGGTAGCATATAAAATTGCGTTGAACTTTCATCGTCACCATTGCAGCCTTTCTGCAGAATGACTCTAAAATAGGTGTTGCCGGTGTTTTTAATGGTGCCCGTGGCTTCGTTAATTTCATACTGGAATCGCGTCTTGCGGGGGCGCACGATGAGAATCGTGCTCATCGACACCGAAGGGACAACCGCCATTTTTTTCTGATCCATGCGCCAGGGGAAAACCGTGACGGGCGTTTCCTTAAAGATCACCCGATAATATCGCTCAACGTCATCTTTGGGCCCGCGATAATAGAGTTTAAAATATTCCTGACCTTTGGCCTGTACGGTGAACTGCAGCGGCGACCAGACCAGGTCTTTGCTCTGACCGGGCACCGGTATTTCATCACCGTTGCCCGGCCGGGAGATTTTGTAAGCCGAAATGGTATATAAGTTAGTGCTTTTTGTATCGTTGACTAGCGGCCGGGAGATAAAATCTTTACTGGCATCCATATCATAAATGATGGAATCAAAGTACACCGCGGAAGCGGGCTGGACACACAGCCCGCACAATCCGATGGCCAGGATTTTTTGCATCATACCCCCCGATCGACGCCGACCCATGTGGCGGTCACTTTTACATCCCCGGTGGCGCTGACGGTCCCCATCCAGTCATGTCCATCGGTGGTGAACTGTGAATGCGGGTCATCCATCGGAAACAGCAGTTTCAGCGTGGTGGTAAAAAAGAAACCATCGTTGACGTTAGCGTTCCAGGCCGTCTGTACCCAGGCGGCGTTGGTCATATCGACAGGATCTTCGCCGCAGCTGTTGCGGACTTTTACCGCTTTACCGGCAGCGGACGTCCATTCGAGGTAGGCCGGGATGGGGACTTTTAGCGTCTCGTCCGCTGAGGTAAACAGGCAGTACGGCAGACCATATATGTTGATGGAGTCGCCGATGACCTGGGCGGTAATACTGTCGGCCTGACGCGACGCGGAGGTGGTGACTTTATATTCAAAAGTGATGGGCTCTTCGCTACCGATCTTGCCGGATGCTTTGGGATGAGAACGCCCGTCGCTGGCAACAATGCTGATGCCGTATTCCCGCGGGATGATGTTAATTAATGTGGAAGGCGTGAACTGATAATAACCCGATTGCGGGGTGACGGAGTTATCAAAATAGAAGGTAAACAGTTCATTCTTGTTGGTTAAATCCGTTCCTGCCTTGAGGGCTTTTTGGAAAAAGGCGTTGGACAGGAATACGTAGACGTACTCGCCTGACGGCTTGAAAACCTTGTTATAGGTAATGGCAGTACCGAAATTAGTCCAGCTAGCCCCATCACCGCTGTACTTTACGTCAGACGAAGAAGGGGAAAATCCCAGCATCGCCGTGTCGATAACCATCCGGAAATCAAGTGAGGTGGTGAGGGTTTTGCTCTCCTGAAAGTTGTAAGACACCATTTTACAAATGATCCCGGAAGCGCTCCCGACTACGCCCATCTGGCACAATTCAGAGCCGAGGTTAACGCTTGGCGTACCGTCGCTGGCAATCCACACTTCCGCCATAGATCCGGTACTGTTTAAGGTCAGATGCGACACCTTTTCGAGGTTCATCGTATAGTAAACCCACTTTCCTCCGCTGGGGAGATCTTTACAGCGAACGCCGGAAGCAAAGTCATAATCGGCTTTGGAGTCCATATAGCAGAGATTAAGCTGCAAACTATCGATGGTTCCCACCGGCTGATTGCGAAAATACTCATAGGCCGACTGGCTCAGCACTCCGGCGCCGTAGTACCCGTTTGCTACGCTGTTGCCGGACATCGCGTGATAGTAACCGTCTTTGTCGAGGACATCCGCAGGGATATAGCCGGAAGCCGGGCAGTTTGCGCCAGTAGACATGCAGCGGAGCCCGAGAAACGGCTGGTTAATGGGGGAGTTGTCGATCCAGAGATCAAAATAGCGGTTACTGTAACTCCAGCCCGAGTTGCCCAAATACCCCAGGCTACGCTGGTTCGTTTTATATTTCGTCCAGATATTGGCCCCGGTGAAGCGCGGGGA
This sequence comes from Klebsiella sp. JN_Kp126, assembly GCF_033843325.1. NCBI lineage: Bacteria > Pseudomonadati > Pseudomonadota > Gammaproteobacteria > Enterobacterales > Enterobacteriaceae > Klebsiella > Klebsiella sp. JN_Kp126. The sequence goes on from NZ_JAWXQV010000040.1 coordinate 170,154, forward strand.
GAGGGAGCTGGTGGTGATGAAATATTCATCATCGACATCATTGTCGATAAACATATAGGTGTTGCTGCCGCTCCCGTCGTTGGTAGCGGTGAGCGCCATAGCCGGCGCGGCCAGCAGCCAGCCGGCCAGCAGCATGATGGCCTGGGGTTTAATAGACATTCTTAACATCTCCAGTCACTGATGCCGTTTGTTGTTGGATCTCACAAGGGATCTCACCGACCCATACGGCGCCTTTCGCCTCTGTCAGATCCAGATCCACTTCGCAGATGCCGCCGAATTTATCGACCAGGGTGATTACCGGGAAGCGCTTATCGACGTCCATGGCGAACTCGCCGAGTTCGTCGGTGCGCGTTTTACCAATGTGGTTATGAATATCGGCGTTGGCGTAGTAACCGCCGCGACGGTCTTTCACCCGGCCAAAGACGGTGACGAGCTGTTTGACTTCCGGGTTAAGCACGCTGACGTTGCCGGGATAGAGCACGACTTTGTTACGTCGGCCGGTCACGATATCGACGCTGTCTTCCGAATTTTTGTCGTTCATCAGCTCCACTTTATATTCCGCGTAAGGCGGAAGACTGATGAAGTTGCTTTTGCCGGTCAGCGGGTAGTTCTGGCCGTTGATCTGCGCCATCATCCTGCCCTTGCCGCTGAAATGGGTATTCACCACCAGGCCCGCGGTTTGGGTGCCTTTTCCGGCATAGATATTTTTTTCCGTCCAGGCCACGCTGCCCTGCGAGCTCAGGCTGTAGTTTGAACTGTGCTGCGATGAGCGGCTGACGGAGACGGTGCCGGCGTTATATTTGGTGTCATAGCTGACGTAACCATTGGCGGCGTAATCGTCGGTGCGATAGCGGCTATCGTCATTTTTGTTCTGTTTAATCTGTTTTGAAACCGATGCTCCCACCTGAGTAATGGCGCTGTTGTCAAAGCTCTTGCGCAGCGTGGCGTTCGCCAGCATGTTACCGTTCTGGCTGGACACGCCGGTGCTAAGCCAGGCGGAGAAGGGGATAGAAACGTCAATATTGACGTACTTATCGCGCAGATTTTCGTGGGTGTTGTACTGATAATTCTGAATACCGGCGCGCAGAGAAATCGTCGCGTAGCGATTGGCTAGCAGCGATTGATCGTAATCGACGTTGGTATAGGTGCTCCCGGTATATTTGTTATTGGTTCGGCTGACGCTCAGCGTACCGAGGAACGGCGCGATTTTGCGCAGGTTCGCGTTGGCGCCGACGGTCACATAGTCGTTTTGCTGCATCGGTAGCGCGTTACCGATGGAACTGTACTGGCGCGATCCCCACAGGTTGCCGTACCCGTCCGGTAAACTCATATTGAAGGTGGAGGTACTCTGCCAGCTGCCGTCGGTAGCGAGCAGCCCCTGCTGGTTAAAGCTGAACGCGTTGTTGAAAATAACGTTCGCTTCCGTTTCATTGACGCCGTTATTGTCAAAACCGTAGAGCGTGGTTTTCAGATTCACGCCGGAAAGCCAGGGTTGGCTGGTTGCAGCGGCGATCCCGGCTATCCACGTATTCCGTGTACCATAATTGATGTTGTAGTTGTGACGATAGTCCATCTTGTTGTATTCGAGGCTGCCCGCGAAGGTTTGCCACGAGAGATCGCCGGTGACGCTCGATTTCCGGGCGAACGTTTTATTGATGTTCGCCGTCCGGCTGCTGACCACGCGCCCGTTAACGACCACCTGTATATCAACGTTGTAGATGCCAAACGGCAGGCGCGACGTATCCAGTTCGTAGCTGCCCATGGAGAAGTTTTGAATGCTGAGCAGTTTACCGTCACGGTAAACGTGCACTTCACCGGCGGCCGGCAGGAACACCGTTACGGGCACCAGAGCAAGCGTATTGTCTTGCGTTTGGGAACTGCTTTTATTGCCATAGCTGATGCCGTAAATGCGGCTGGAGTTCAGGGCGCTCATGCTGGCGATCGATTGCAGATTCCAGGTATCCACCATTCCCATGGCGAAGCGGCGTCCCTGATAGTCACGTTCGTACATCGAGCGATACAGTTTACCCTGCTGGTTGCCGGTACCAATTCCGTAGAGGGAACCGTTAAAGTTCAGATGGTGCTCGCGCAGCGACCAGGTATTGTCCAGCGTCAGGTAGCTGCTGGCGTTATCGGTATTCTCATATTTGTTGTAATAGCTCCCCATCGAGTAATTCAGCACGCTCGAGAGATTCTGAGCAGTGGATTCCCCAAGCATGTTGGTACGCGGCAAAATAGCGGCCTGCATGGCTGCCCGGTTAACCGTCAGCTCAAGATAAAAGGAACGCGTATCGAGTGAAAGTGAGGCGTCTTTGTTGATATAAACGCGCTGACCGTCGCCGATGCTTTTGTCCTGCATCTCGTTGAGCAACGATTTTATCTGCGGTGATAATTCGGTTCGCTCAGGGAGATCGCTCAGCGCGATCTGGTTCAGGCGAAACTCATTATCCTTGATTGTGAGGACAGCATCGGCGATTTTTTGCTGGCTGCGTTGGGTACTATTATCGCCTTCATAACGAATAAAAACAGGGACCGTCATGCCCTGATATAACGCGTTAGCAAATACCGAAGGAATAACATAGTTACTGACTTTCACTGGCGCTGTAGCATTAGCTGCCCAACCCTGGTTTACCGTGATCAATAACCCAGCGAACAACGTCCCTTTGACATAACCAAGATTATCCATAATGTTACTCAGTTTACATTTATATATTGCTCACCGTGCCATATTCCAATTCGCGTTTGTTTGTTGGTGAGATCGGTATGCTTTATTTTTACGCTGACACCAGGCATGACATAATAGCGTTCACGGCAGCCTTGACCCTCATCCTTCGCTTTATCACGACAGGGCCCGTAGGAGATAACGCGGAATGAAGCGTTGCCGGTATTGGTGACCGTGTCATTATCGCGACGATAGTCAAATCTTTCTTCACGCGGCGCGACCACCAGAATGGTACCAATAATGGCAGAGGTCGTTGCCTCACCCTGTTTTTTCTTCTTGCTGGCTTCGAATTCGGTCACCGGCTCATCGGTCCAGGATATGCGGTAATAACGTTCCTGGTTGTCCTGAGGTCCTTTGTAAAAAAAACGAAAGTTCTCTTTGGCATTTCCGGGTAATATCAGGCTGGCTGGCGTTGATAATAATTCCGATCTGCTCGCCATCGGGATAACCTTGCCGCCGGCCATAGGCGATGAGATACGCTCCACGCTGACGCTAACGTAACGCGCCGTATCGGTGGTATTAATGATTTCTTTTGCCAGAGTCGAGGCATCCGGCCCCATTATTGAGGTGACGTCTCCGACATTAATTGCATGGGAGGAGGGCGTCACGGTGAATAAGAAGAGAGAGAGTAATAATGGATTCAGTTTCATGGCGCATCCTTATAAGGAGGCCGAAGCCTCCTTGTCATACCGGACAGGTGTTGGCTACACCTGATTAGATAGTCCATTCCGCGTTGAACTGAACGCGAACGTCGCCGCTCCAGTAACCGTCGGTTAAATCTTTGAACTCAGCGGCGGTGCTGCCGTCAGAAGTCGCGGAGTCGATAGTGAAATCGAAGTTACCCTGAGTGCTGACGCGATCGGCGCCTGCGAAGGCGGTAGCGACAGCCAGCGCATCCAGACCCGCGGAGATGTTGTTGGCGGTATCAATCATCGTTACCGGGGTGGTTTTGTTCAACGCGTTGCCGTTCCAGCTCACACCGACGGCCAGAGTAGAGGCATCAGTGGTACGGCTCAGGGTGTTGCTGACGATCTGAGAGGTCAGCGTGAAGTCGGTCGCGCCAGACTGGCCCTGGATGGTGATGTCAAAAGCGCCTTTCTGAGAGTTAAACGCTTTAATCCCTTCAGCGTACTGGAAGTTCAGGGATTTCAGCGGAGTGACAACCAGCGCGCTGGTGGTGTCTTTAGTTGCGCTTGCATCCCAGCTGGCAGTGGCGGAAGTGGTCACGTTAGCCATTGCGTTGGTAGAGATAAGAGCCGCAGCTACAACACCCGCTAATACGATTTTTTTCATTTTAAATTTCCTGAGAATAATTAAGTTAGTTCCATTTATGGAGTTATTGCTACAAATACTGATAATGACTTTATCCAGATAGAATAATGTTTAACTTCCCTCTGCCTCCCATCTTATTCTGCAAGCTGAGCTTGATTGCGTAGATCCTTTTTTCTGCCATCTGCAATTCTTTTGCTATCTCTTTAACCGACTTCTCTGCGAGTAAAAGATCGAGCACCAATACCTCTTGAACGCTGAGTTTTTGGCGATAGCCTCGTCCATCTTTTTGGCCGAGAAATGAAAGCTGTATTTTCTTTTCAATCTCATTTCGGGTATCGCTGGTATTGATAATCGAAACTATCTGCTGACAGCGGTGTTTCCAGTACAGCGCCAGCGGCTGCGCTAATCTGTCGGCAATCAAAACTACCCGTAATCCTGTTTTGAGAAGATATTCAATCCATTTGTCATTGGTGAATAATCTGATGTTGTAGCGAGAAAAATCAACAAAAATATATCCAGAATTAGAGAAGTTGTAGTGCTTGTTAATTAAAAAATAATGCACACCATTTTTTAAATAGATGTTTTTATCGGGCCATACGCAATAGCGGGTTTCAGCGCAGTTAATCGATTTTATCGTAGGTCGTGGATAGATTTCGCACTGATACTGACAGCTTATGCAGTATACCTTCTCATATTTCTGCGGAGCCATATGTCGATTTATTTCCCTATATTGTATTACCCTATCGTTCAATGATGTGGCTATATTATGGCTAGTTAATAAATGTGACAACTTTAATTTCTGGAGAGTTATATAGATGAAAAATGTGTAAATTCTTAAGAGCTGAAATTGACTGGATTGATACTAACCTACTATTCTGAATAAGAAAAATCTTAAGGGGCAGGATTTTATGTCGATCGCTCCTTAAGAATTATCCATGGTGACCAGGAATTTTCTCGCTGAATGAGTGGGGATTGGTTAAAAAAAAACAGCACAAAAAGTCAAAAAAAATGCTATCTCATCGCTGTTTGTTGATTTTATGTTTCTGGTTTGTTTTATTTTGTGGTGTTTATTCTGTAATCACCTGTTTTTTGTAAGGGAAAGTTGCGATATTTTGGATTATGGGGGAAAGGACTGTCTGGCGAAATATGATCTGGCGTACAAAACAGGGCGTTTTTAAGAACTAAAACGCGCCGGCGCTTGAAAAGGAGCGAATCAGAAGGATGTGCTAAATCTTAACCGGAAGAAGCGGACAAATGCTTCTCGGGGAGACGGGGCGCTGCAGCCTGAACGGGCTCTGCCTGCAGGCCGCCGTAGCGCCACCGGGACGATGGCAGCGTGAATGTACAGACAAATTAGCCAATACTTTCGATGCGCCCCGGGCGCTTACGCCCCTTTCAGCAGAGGAAGCAGGTGATTCTCGGTAAGAGGAGCAAGCTTAATATGCCGATCCTGGCCCGGCGTATACCAGATAACTTCTTCTATTTCTGCCGTCGGTGTAAAGCTCGCTCTGTTGGTGGCTATCTGAAAGATATCCGCCGAGACCGTATGGCCCGGCTCGTTTGCCGCCGTATCGGTGAAGCGGCCTAACGGGACCAGTTCTTCAGGTGAGACGATGAAGTTGAGCTCCTCTTCGAGCTCGCGGATCAGCGCCGCTTCCGGGGCTTCCCCGATTTCAGGTTTTCCACCGGGCTGCATAAAGTACTCAGTCCCTCGTTTGCGTACTAAAAGACAGCGTCCTTGGCCGTCGGCGATCACTGCCGCCGCGATATGAATATTTTTTATTGTGTTCAAGAGATACCCCAGTTATATGCCGATGATGTTCAACGGCCGGCGTACGTTTCATCTCTCGCGAAACAACGCCGGCGCTATCATGATAGCGACCTTAGCGTGCTAATCAATCCCGTCGATTATCGCAAAACCTGCTGACGGCGCAGGCGGGGCTCATTTATGATAGCCTGCGAAATATAACGTCTATGCGGGAAGTGCAGCCTCTATGTCAATTCAGAAAATCGCTCGCCTGGCGGGCGTCTCGGTAGCGACGGTATCGCGGGTATTGAATAACAGCGATACCGTTAAAGCGAAGAATCGCGAACGTGTGCTGCAGGCGATCAAAGAGAGTAACTACCAGCCTAATCTGCTGGCCCGCCAGCTGCGAACGGCCCGCAGCAATATGATTCTGGTGATGGTCTCTAATATCGCCAACCCCTTTTGCGCCGAGGTGGTCAAGGGCATTGAAGAAGAGGCGGAAAAGAACGGCTACCGGATCCTGCTGTGTAATTCAGGTTCGGATTTAGCCCGTTCAACCTCGGGGCTGCAGCTGCTCTCCGGCAAAATGGTCGACGGCATCATCACCATGAACGCGCTCTCCAGCCTGCCGGAACTCACCACCATGATCGGCGACGCGCCCTGGGTGCAGTGCGCGGAATATGCCGATAACGGCAGCATCTCCTGCGTCGGCATCAACGACGTCGACGCGGCGCAGGGCGCCGTTTCCCGGCTGGTTGACGGCGGGCGTAAACGCATTGCTTTAATCAACCACGATCTCAGCTATCGCTACTCGCGCCTGCGCGAGCGCGGCTATAAAAGCGTTTTGCACGTTCGCGAACTGGCGTATCAACAGGTGATCTACGCCAGCGATCTGAGCGCCGCGGCCGGTAAACAGGCGATGGAGATGCTGCTGGCGCAGGAAGAGCAGCCGGACGCGGTGTTTGCCGTCTCTGATTCGCTGGCGGCGGGCGCGCTGCGGGCTATCGCTCAGGCCGGAATGCGGGTGCCGGAAGATATTGCGGTGGTCGGTTTTGATGGCACCGAACTGGCTGAAGTGGTATCGCCGCAGCTGACCACCGTGGAACAGCCTTCGCGCGAGATTGGCCGTACGGCGGTCACGCTGCTGATGAAAAGAATCGACAATCCCGACGCCGCGGTCGAGCGGGTGATGATGGACTGGCGCGTCATTTCCCGCGCCAGTGCCTGAGGATATTACTGAGACACCGCGCCCGCCAGCGAACGAATGTCGTTACCGGTAGGGGACTGATGGATCCGCAGGCCGAATTCGTCAACCACGGCATAGACGTGATCGAATATATCCGCCTGAATGCTTTCATATTCCGCCCACACCACGGTGTTGGTGAAGCAGTAAATCTCAATCGGCAGGCCGCTGGCGTCCGGCGCCAGCTGGCGCACCATTAGCGTCATATCTTTGCGGATGCGCGGATGATTACGCAAATACTCCTGCAAATAGGCGCGGAAGGTGCCGATATTGGTCATCCTGCGCTGATTCAATATCGATTGATCGGCGGCGTTCTGCTGGTTCCACAGGCTGATTTCCTGATGACGTGAATCCATATACGGCTTCAGCAGCCTGGCCTGAATTAAGCGCTGCTGCTCCTGTTCATCAAGAAAATGAATGCTGGTGGTATCGATATTCAGGCTGCGCTTAATGCGGCGACCGCCGGATGCCGACATACCGCTCCAGTTTTTAAACGAGTCGGAAACCAGCGACCAGGTTGGAATGGTGGTGATGGTGTTATCCCAGTTGCGTACCTTCACCGTGGTCAGGCCGATGTCAATCACCGCGCCATCGGCGCCATATTTTGGCATCTCCAGCCAGTCGCCGAGCTTGAGCATATCGTTGGCGGAGAGCTGAATTCCCGCCACCAGGCCAAGAATAGGATCTTTGAATACCAGCATCAGTACCGCGGCCATCGCGCCGAGTCCGCTAATCAGAATCGCCGGCGACTGGCCAATCAGTAAGGAGATAACCAGAATGCCGACAATAATCGCGCAGACCAGCTTAATACCCTGAAATATCCCTTTAAGCGGCAGCTGAGAAGCGGTGGCGAATTTCTGCGATAAATTGAACACCACGTCCAGCAGCGAAAAGAAGGATAGCATCGCGTAGATCATCACCCACAGCTGCGCGCAGGTGGTGAGTATTTCCGCGGCCTCGCTGCCTTTTTGCAGCCACAACACCGCCTGCACGTTGACGATAATCCCCTGCAGGGTGAAGGCCAGACGATGAAACAGTTTGTTCTGGGTAATAATTTGCAGCCACAGGTGGCTACTGGCCTTCGCCCGCTTTTCGAAGGTGCGCAGCACCACTTTGTGCAGAATAAGATGAACGACAATCGCCGTCAGAAAAATAATGCCGAAGATAATAATGAGTGAGGTGGTGGGGGTAATTTTGATGCCTAATGCGGCGATTTGCGATATGAATTCCTGCATAACGTCTCCTTTACATCCAGCGGTTATCATGACCGCTGGATGTCTATTATGCAAATCGCAGGTTACGCCGTTGTGAATTATGGGGTCGCTACCGCCGGACGGACGTTAAGGTGATGGCGTAGCCACAGCGCGATGGCGCCCAGTACCAGCATCATCACCACTTCCACCGCCAGGAAATCGATCAGCGCCCGGGGATAGTCGCCGCCGCTGCGCTGGGCAAGGGTTAAGAATAGCGACCCGAGAATTGCCGGGCCCAGGCCCAGCGTCGCCTGCTGCAGAGTGCTGAGAATCGCGCTCCCGGCCCCGGCGTCGCAGGCGCTGATATCGCGCATCCCGATACGGTAAAAGCTGTTGACGATCAGCGCCTGCCCGTAGCCGATAAGCGCCGTGGAGGGGACCAGCGCCAGGGTGGTGGTGTGGATACCAAGGCGATAAAAGGTCGCGCTCAGCAGCAGCAGGCCGACAATCTGCACCGACAGGCCGGTCAGCAAAATGCGCCCCATGCTGTAGCGGGCAATCAGCTTCGGCGCGTACAGCGCGGAGATGAAGTAGGCCACGCCGAGCGCGATAAAGCTGTTGCCGGACTGCCACGGCGCCATCCCCAGACCGGCCTGCATGGTCAGCGCCATGCAGAACATAAACCCGGACCAGGCGCTGAAAAAGAGCAGGGCGATGGCCATGCCAAAGCGAATGCTGGTGAGCTTCAGCAGGCGAGGCGGCAATAGCGGCTGCTCGCCGCGCTGCTGTTTGCTCAGCGCGCTGGCCCGCATCCAGACCAGCAGCGGCAGTACCGCAGCTAACATCAGCTGCAGCGTCCACGGCCAATGCAGCTCCGGCCCCAGCGCCATCGGAAACAGCAGGCAGCAGAGGATTAGCGCAAGGCTGAAGGTGCCCTGCCAGTCGATGCGCGAATGCGCTTCGCGCCGGGTCTCCGGGACGTATCGCGGGCTGAAGGCCAGCACTAGCAGGCAGATCGGCACGTTAATAAAGAAGGCATTTCGCCAGCCTAAACCGGCGATATCCGCCGAGACCAGCCAGCCGCCGCCCATCTGACCGACGATAAAGGCGATTCCGCCAATGCCGCCGTAGAGGCTGATGGCCCGGGCGTGGGCGGTGCCTTTGAGGGTGATATGCAGCGTAGCGAGAATCTGCGGCACGATCAGGGCCGCGCCGGCGCCCTGGACCGCGCGCGCCGCCAGCAGCGTGGAGATGGAGTTCGCCATCCCGCACAGCAGGGAGGCGACGCCAAAAATCGCCACGCCCCACATAAACAGACGGCGGCGGCCATAGTTATCGCCAAGCTTGCTGCCCATCGCCAGGCAAACGGCAAAGGCGACGCCGTACAGCGCGACGATCAGCTCCAGCTGGGTGGCGCTGGCGTTCAGCGACTGGGTGATGGAGTCCAGCGCGACGTTGGCGATCGAGGTGTCGATCAGCGGCAGCATCTGGCCGGTCAACAGAAGGAATAAACCGGCGCGGCCGGGTGAAACAGCAGACGAATTCATCGGATCTCTCCATTGCGTCATTCAGCGGATGGCCGTAGCATCACCGATAAATTAAACGGGTACCAGTTCCTGCTTATACTGGTATTGGCACTACCATGCTGGAGGTTTTATGACGACCATGCCGCAACGTGAATCGACGATCGCCGCGCCCGATGACGGCCGTAAACAGCTGGGGGCGTTTCTGCGCGCCCGGCGTGAGAGCCTCGATCCGCAGCGCCTGGGGTTACCTCGCGTCGGCCGGCGGCGCACGCCGGGCCTGCGGCGGGAAGAGGTGGCGATGCTGGCGGAGGTCGGCGTCACCTGGTACACCTGGCTTGAGCAGGGGCGGGAAGTGAATCCGTCCGAGGCCGTGCTGGTGTCGGTGGCGAACGCGCTGCAGTGCAGCCCGCTGGAGACCCGACATCTGTTTGTCCTGGCCGGACTGACGCCGCCGGAAGCCGCGCAGGTCACGGTATGCGAAGGCATCAGCCCCGGCACCCGGCGGATGCTTGATAGCCTGATGCCGCAGCCCGCCAGTATTCAGAAGCCGAGCTTTGATATTGTGGCGTGGAACGACAGCTTCTGCCGCCTGATGGGCATCGATTTCGCCACCATTCCGGAAGAGGATCGCAACTGCATTTATCTGTATCTGACCAATGAAACCTGGCGCAGCCGCATCGAGAATCGCGACGTGCTGGCGACGTTTGTCTCCTATTTCCGCGCGGCGATGGCGGAGCACCGCGGCGATCCGCTGTGGGAGAATAAGCTGGCGCGCTTTTTCGCCGCGTCGGCGGAGTTCGAGGCGCTCTGGCATCAGCGCTATGAGGTGCGCAGGGTGGAGAATCAGGTGAAACACTTTAACCATCCGCAGCTCGGACGCTTCAGCCTGCAGCAGATGTACTGGTACTCGGCCCCGCGCAACGGTTCGCGCCTGCTGGTCTATTTGCCGATGGATGAAACGGGCGAGCGGGCGCTGGCGTGGCTGCACGGTAACCCATGAATAATTAAGCTTTTTTAAGAAGTGTGGCAGGGGGCAGCGACGTCTTACGCGAATTGTCGTATAAGCGAATTTTACGCTTTTGACAGGGGCGCAAGATGAATAAGGAGTCGATTTTTCGCCAGCTAGAACAACGGATCGTCGGGCGACCGCTGACCGCGGAAGCGCTTGGCGAGTTTAATGCGATGGCGATTGCCGATAGCCTGAAGCAAAAACGCAGTATCATCAGCCATCATCTGAATAATCTCCATCGCGAGCAGCGGGTGGTCAAAGTAAATGGTCGCCCGGTGCTGTTTTTACCCATTGCCGCGCTGCGCGACCACCACCGCCTCGCGGTTCGACACGGCGAATACGCTTCCCTTCAGGCCCTGTGCGCTGAGCGCCAGGATAGTCTGGCGCAGCTGATAGGCGCTCAGGGCAGCCTGCAGGAAGCTTTACGGCAGTGTAAGGCCGCCATCAGCTACCCCGGCGCAGGTCTACCGCTTCTGCTGCGCGGTCCCACCGGCACGGGGAAAAGTTTCCTTGCGCGCCAGCTCTGGCGTTATGCGATGGAACAGGGCGTTTTGCCTACCGATGCGCCTTTTACCGTGTTTAACTGCGCTGAGTACGCGAATAATCCAGAGCTGCTGACCTCGAAATTATTCGGTCACGCGAAGGGCGCCTTTACCGGTGCGGATAAATCAGTCCCCGGTCTTATCGAGACCAGCAACGGCGGGGTACTGTTTATTGATGAGGTTCATCGTCTGCCCCCCGAAGGACAGGAGAAACTGTTCCATTTTATGGATAACGGTAGCTGGCGGCGACTGGGGGAGAGCAGCGAGGAGCGCAGCGCCACGGTACGGCTGATTTTTGCTTCAACGGAGGATCTGGAAAAGCACTTCCTGGCAACTTTTATTCGTCGTATTCCAGTGATCGTCAAAATCCTGCCGATCGCCGAGCGTGGACAGTATGAAAGACTGGCGTTTATCCATCACTTTTTTCGCCGTGAAGCGCAGCGATTACATCACGATTTGGCGCTGGACGGCGATATCATCAGCCAGCTGATGCGCGAAACGCTCGAGGGTAACGTCGGCGGACTAGAGAATTTGATCCGCAATATTTGCGCCAGCGCCTGGACATTTGGCGAGCGGGATAGCGATCTTTTACAGATAAAAGCGGGTTTACTGCCCGACCGGTTGCTGGCGGATGCGCCTTTTTCTCTTCAGCAAAATAGCGAACGGGTCATGATTTACCGCGATGGCGACGCGCAGCCTTTGTTTTCCGGTCGTCATCATGAGTATCAACGGCTAACGGAAAATATTTGCAGCCTGTGCGAGGAACTCGGGAAGGACAATATCAGCGCAAGGACCTTTGAAAAGCTCATTTATCAAAACGTGACGTTCTATCTCGATGCGTTGATGAATCAGGAGAGCGCGGTCTCTCTTCAGGACAAGCGGCTGCGCTTTATTGAGGATGTGGGCAAGGCGATCGCCGCCAATTACGATCTCCAGCTGAATGCAGAATTCGCCTATCTTACTGGCCGCTACCTGACCAGCCTGCCTCTTGCTCCGCGCAGCGTTGCCGAGCCCGCGCGTCTGGTGATGCAGCGCTGGCTGGAGTCCTCAGCGGGGCTGGCGCAGCGTATCGCGGGGAAACTACTGGATGTCGTCAATAACAAATACGATCTGCTCATCGATACGCTTGACCGCCTGGCGGTTGCCGCTATCGTCAGCAATGCGATTGATGCGACCAGCGGCGGAAAAGTGAAAGCGGTGATTATCGCCCACGGCTATTCGACCGCCAGCAGCATTGCGGGAGTCGCCAATCGCCTGATTGGCGAGAAGATCTACCAGGCGATGGACATGCCGATGGAGGTGGCGTTCAGCGACGTCAGCCGCGCCGTGGTTGATTATCTCCAGCATACCGATACCCGAGCCGGAGTCATGGTGCTTATCGATATGGGCTATACCAAAGAGATTGCCGATGCGCTTTTGTCGGTGATTAACGGCCCGCTGGTGGTGGTGGATAACGTCACGACGCGCATGGCGCTGAACGTCGCCAGCGAGATCGCGCTGGGGAAAAATATCGAACATATTGCCGAAGAGATCGTGCCGCTCAATCAGTCGCGCTGGGATGTCTTCTGGCCGACAGAAAAAAAAGAGCGTGCTCTGCTGGTGACCTGCATTACCGGAATCGGTACTGCGTTTAAATTTAAAAATCTGATGGAGAAGAGCCTGCTCAGCGACTTTGATATTAACATTATCGCCTGCGAGTATACGCGCTTAAAAAATAGCCGCACGGCGATATCGTTGCTCCACCAGTATGAAGTGATTGCGGTTGTGGGTACGCACGACCCACAGCTGGCGGGGGTGCCATGGGTAGGTATTGAAGAGCTGCTGGGCGAGCAGGGGCATCGGCATCTCAGTCAGCTCTTAAGCGGCTATCTCAATGAGAAGCAAATTGCGCTGATTAATAAAAATATGGTTCGTGAGTTTTCGCTGCATAACGTCGTCAACTCCTTGACGATACTGAATGCCGGAAAAACGATGAGCCATATTGAGACTATTATTGCAGAGTGGCAAAACACGCTTAGCTTTAATTTTAATAATAATTTAATTATTAGCCTGTATGTGCATCTCAGCTGCATGATTGAGCGTCTGGTAATGCGTAATGAAATTACCCATTATAAAAATCTTGAGCAATTTTCTCGCCAGCACGGAGAATTTATTGCTATGGTGAACCACTCGTTTCAGCGCCTGAAAATACTCTATAATGTGACGCTGCCGGTAGCGGAAATTGGTTATATTCACGATATTTTTGAATTACGCATTGACGATTTTCGCTGGTAATCCTCAGCGCAGCCCCGGAGCAGGTCGCCGGGGCTGGCAGAGAGTTAGCGAATTAATATTCGACTTTCCACATATAGCGGCGGGTGGTCAGAGGATGGTTGCGGGCGGTGGCCAGCGCCAGGTTGTACACATCAAGAACGCAGTTGTGCAGCAGGCCGCAGAAATATTCGCGCACGCTGGCGTTAAGCGTATCAATTCCCACTTTTTCCACGTCAATAATCTGCAGTTTTCCCTGATAGCGTTCGATAAAGCGGATCGCGCGATCGTCCAGCGGACGGGTGCGGCCGCTGCTTTTTAATAAAATGAACGGTGTTCCCGGTTCGGTAATCTCAAAGGGGCCGTGGAAATACTCGCCGCTATGGATGCTGGCGGAGTTAATCCATTGCATCTCCAACAGAATACAGATGGATTCCTGATGCGCGGCGCCGAACGAAGGGCCGCTACCCATCATATAAATGACATTTTCACTTTTCCAGGCCTCGGCAAAATGCTGCGCATCCGCTTGCACCTGCTGCTGAGCGCCGCGCACCACGGATTCAAAATTGGCAAAGGCGCTGACCATCTCAGCGTAATGGTCGTATCCTTCTGTTTGCGCCAGGATCTCCAGCGCCAGCCACAGGCTGTACGCCGCTTTTTGCTGTGTCGGATCGACAGTTTCGGGATAGCGGGCCCAGCAGTATTCGATAGTGTAATCGCTGTGTTCGCACAGCGGCGTGCCGGGGGTATATACCAGCCCAATCGTAGCCGCGCCTTTTTGACGCGCGATGCGGGCGGCTTCGACCGTTTCAGCGGTGTTGCCTTGCTGAGAGGCAAGGATCACCACGCTATTTTCCCCTAATGCTTTCGGCGTCGCGTGGACAAATTCATTACTGGTCACATAGCCGACGGCCAGCTTTTTCGCTTCACAATCGAGAAAATATTTCCCCGGCCAGAAGCCGGTCAACGAACCCCCGCAGCCAACAAACCACACGCGTTCAATACGTTGCCTGGTTAAAATATCGCGAATAATATGGTGGGCGTTTTTCTGAGCTATAGACATATTGATCTCCTTGAGATGTAAAGGGTCCTCCGCTGCATGGCGGATAACTATTACAGGGCATTATTTAATTAAGTTTTTTACTTATCATTTTCTGGTGGAACTGCGGATCCTTAGGTATTGCGGGATCGACACCCTTCACTGGCGGTAGCCTGGCGCAAACCATTTGCAATGGAATAATATATTCAAAGATTGCAAAGTCTGGATCGTTAATAAACGTAAAGGGCATGTTTTTACCGTTATTGTCAACATGCGGGCCAATGCGATAAATATGCGGCGTCCAACCAGACAGTATTTCCGCCAGACGATCCTGGCGCTCATCGGGATGCGGATCGAGCATAATCAGGGTTGAACGTTCATCGAAGGCGTTATAGATCCCGTGGATGAATTCCTCAAATTCATAGCCGGCCACCGGGCAGCGCAGCGTTTCAAGCATCTTTAGCGCGCCTTCCTGAACGGTGCCAAACAGCCCTGCCGGGCCGGTCAGGCGAATATCTGCGCTGTCGATAAGCGGCCGGGCGTGATTGAGAACCCACGCCTGCGAGGCCTCAATGAGCGTCGGCAAATGATTAAACGTCCTCTCCATGCGGACGAGTAGCGCCTTGCGCTCCTCATCGCTCAGGCGCTGCTGGCGGCTGGCGACGGCAAGCGCAAGCAGTATCAGGTTGAGTATGGTGCAGTGATAACCTTTGGTTTTGGCGCCGGCGCGCTCTTCTCCACAGGGGACCGTCAGGACCAAATCTGCCGCCTGGTCGATGGCAGCTGGCGCTTCCCCGGCCATGGAAGCGGTAAGGTGCCCGGCTGCCCGGGCGCGCTCCATTGCGGCGAGAGTGGAGAGGCTACCGCCTCCCTGAGAAATGCCGATGACCAGCGCTTTGTCGCTGAGGGAAAGTGCCATCTCGTCCAGCAGGAAGGGCCAGTACACATCGATCGGGATGCCGCACCACTGCTGCATAAACGACCGCGCGGTCAGCGCGCCGTGGTAAGACGTACCGGAACCGGTCAGGATGATTCGAGAGATCCCGCGATCCGCCAGCGCTTTCGCCGCTTGCCAGAGATCTGCCCGCGTCTGCGTTAGCATAGCGAGCAGGCGAGCGGGGGTTTCATTCATATAGTCTTCTACGTGCATGGGTAATATTCCTCTTCTTAAAGCAGGCCTAACGCGCTGGCCGCCATGCCAAACGCGATGGTGCCTAACAGGATCCAGTTGATGTTGACTCCCTTACGGATCAGCTTGTACATCCCAAGGGTGAAAAGCAGAGGCAGTAGCGAAGGAAGTATTTTGTCGATAAACTCCTGTGCCTTCATAGTCGTCTGCCCGGCAGTGAAGCTGAGCGGGGTGGTGATATCTATCATACTGGCGGTCATCGCGCCGACGACCATCAGGCCAACGATTGACGCGATATAGGTCACCCGATCCATGAGGCCGCTTTGGTAAATCCGCATCAGCCAGGTGGTGCCAGCCCGATAGCCGAGCTTCAGCCCATACCAGCGGCATAGCAGATGAGGTAGGTTATAAACTAACAACGCCATTATCGGTCCCAGGAGGCTGCCCTGCTGGGCGAAATAAATCCCCATCCCGGCGGCAATCACCTTTAATGACCCCCAGAATATGGAGTCACCGATACCCGCCAGCGGCCCCATCAGGCTGGTTTTAATCGCGTTTATCGATTCTTCATTAAATTCGGGATTGCGCTGATTCTCCTCTTCCATAGCAATCGATAAACCGAAGATAAAGGTGGAGAGGTGCGGCGTGGTGTTAAACAGCACCAGATGGCGCTGCAGGGCGCGCCCCAGTTCCGTCGGGTCCTGATAGATGCGCTTCAGGGCCGGCGACATTGCGAAGGCGTAGCCCATATGCTGCTGGCGCTCGTAGTTCCACGAGCCCTGGAGCGTAAAAGAGCGCCAGAACACGCTGCGTAAATCCCGAGCGGTGACCCGGCTTGCGTCATCGCTTTGCGGCTGGGTGGCGCCTGACAGGGTCTGCATCATTTCACTCATGATTAGCTCTCCTGCTGCTTAAGATTAAGAAACTGGCTGATGATAAAAGCCAACACCACGGCGAACAGTGCGATGGCGATAATATCCAGCTTGGTGTAGGCCGCTATCAGAAATCCCAGACCGAGGTACGGCATAAGTTTGCTGCTGAGCATCATGCTGATCAGCAGGGCGAAGCCGAGCGCCGGCAGGATCTTACTGGCGACGATCAATCCGTTGGTGATCACCGGCGGAATCGCCTCAAGGAACCAGCTAACCGCCGAAGAGCCGAGCAGGATGGCGAAAAAAACCGGCAGAAATCCGTTTAAAAAATAGAGCAGCGTCGGACCGCCGAGGTGCATCAGGCCGACCATCCGGGTATTACCTTGCGCCGCATAGCGGTCCGCCAGATGACCGAAGCGGGCGTTCACCACGCGTACCAGAATGCCCAGCGTTTGCGCCAGCATTGAGACGGGGATGGCGATGGTGAGCGCAGCCTCTGGACCGCGGCCGGACATGATCGAAAACGCGGTCGCCAGTACGGAGCCGGTCACGATATCGGGTGGGTGCGCGGCGCCGATGGCGACGTTGCCGAGAAAAATAAGCTCCAGCGTAGCGCCAATCAGAATCCCCTCATGCAGATTGCCGCAGACCAGACCGGTGAGGGCGCACATCACCAGTGGCCGGTCGATCATCGATACCCCAAGCAGGCGGCCATCGAGGATCCCCAGGGCGGCAATCAGTCCGAGTAACGTTGCGGTGAGCAACATAGTGACCTCCGAAGTTAAATTTGTTCGTTGAGGAGCTCGGCCGAGTGGGCGGGTACCTGACGCATCTCCAGCCGAATGCCTTTTTCTTTCAGCGCTCTGCTATCGGCGATTTCCTCTTCGGTCAGATAGATGGCCTTGCCGAATTGTCTTGCGCCCTCCTTCTGCGGCAGACCGCCGTAGTTAATGGCGTTAATTCCCGGGACTTTTTCCACCAGCGCGAGGGTTTCAGCAGTATTGCCAAGGACCACCATGACTTTTTTATGATCCAACTTGCCGCCGTTAAGCTTTTCCGCCGCCTGTTCAACGGTGGCGATGTCCAGCGTGACGCCCGCCGGCTTGGCCAGGTTAAGCGACATCGTAATGAAGGCATCCGCCGCGGCTTTGGCGTTAGCGACGATGATATGGTCGATATCCAGCGCTCGGGTCCAGGCAAAAACCACCTGGCCGTGCAGCAGCCGATAATCAATGCGCACGAGTTTAATCATGAGATTCTCCCTGTGGGTCAGAGGATGGTTGTGTTATTAGAGGGTTGATGAAAACAATGGATTCACGCGCCGCGCTGGTGGCGTAGACAATCGCGGCCTCGGTAGTGGCTTCTTCGCACAGCAGAAACTCCAGCAGCAGAGTCAGATTAATGCCGGCGACCACGAAAACGTTACGATGGCGCATCAAGACGCTCACGGCGCTATTGTTGATACTGCCGCCAAGCAGGTCGGTAAAGATCACCACTTCATCACCATTCGCCTGGACGATGAGATGCTCCAGGGTTTGCTCCAGCTGTTCGGTGGTCACGATATCTTCGTCATAGGCGCAGACCGGGATAACGCCGTGTTCGTCGCCAATCAGCAGCGACAAACTGTTCACCAGTCCGCGAGCAAAATGGCCGTGGCTGGCCACATAGATATGTTTCACCCGGTTTCTCCTTCATCCAGATAGTGGTATCTGTTAAGAGCAAAGGGCATGCCAGAAATAAAAAATATTATTTATCAATTAATTAAAGAGGTTGGTTCACACTAAAGGTGTTATTCCTGGCACAAGCGGGCTTATTAGCGCCGGAAACCTGGCACAAACGGCAGAAAAAGAGGGGGGAAAGAGAGGGGGGAAGAAAGCCCCGGGCGAGGCGCAGCTGCGCCATGACCCGGGCGTTCCCGGCTGAAGGGAATTAAATCTCGGTAATGGTCGTCGCCTGCGGCAGGCGTGATTTCGGCAGCGTCGCGTTGAAGTCTTCGACGCTATGATGGCCGACCGGCACCACCACCAGGCTGGTGTAGCCCTGGGCTTTCAGGTCGAATTCGGCATCGAGAATCGCGAAATCGACGCCTTCAATCGGCACGGCGTCCAGGCCCATTGCCGCCACGCCCAGCAGGAAGTTGCCGACGTTGAGATAAACCTGCTTCGCCATCCACTGATCGTCGTCGTGCAGCTCTTTGCGGTGCATATCGGCGAAGAAGGTGCGGCCTTTATGGTTTGCCGCTTTGGCTTCGGCGTTAGCGAAGCGGCCATCGGCCTCTTCCTGATCGACCACGCGCTCAAGCCAGGCGTCGTCCATCGCGGTTTTGGCGCAGAACACCACCACGTGGGAGGCGTCGAGAATTTTACGTTCGTTAAACACGTAGGTTCCGCTCGCCGCTTTGGCGACGCGCGCTTTGCCTTCATCGCTGCTGGCAACGATAAAGTGCCACGGCTGGGAGTTGGTGCTTGACGGGCTGTACTGCAGCAGCGTTTTCAGGTTTTCCGCCTGCTCGGCAGTTAGCTTTTTGGTGGCGTCAAATGCCTTGGTGGAGTAACGCTTTAAGGCAACCGATACGATATCCATACTCTTCCTCACTGTTTACAACCCCTTGCGGGTGCGTTTCGTGAAGGAAGAGTACAGCGATGGCGGGCAAATGATAAGGGGCAAAAATGCGATAACACTTATCGCGCAGCGCTGAAAATCACCCCGGACGTAGGCGCTGCTGCTCTTTTTTGCTGAGTTTATCGACGATCAGATTCCACGAATCATCGATCAGCTCCGCTAGTAACTCGACGCTGATGTCCTCGCCGGGAACCACGGTGATCCAGTGCTTTTTGTTCATGTGATAGCCGGGCTCGATGCTGCGGTAAATCGCCTGATGAAGCAGCGATTTTTGCGGATCGCACTTCAGGTTGACCAGCGCGCGACCGCGTACCGTCGCGGTGAGCATAAAAATCTTCCCGCCGACTTTAAACACATCGTACTCCGGGCCAAACGGCCAGCAGTGCTCGGTAAAGGGGAGCTCCAGCGCGATACGATGCGCGTTGTCATGCAGCGAGCGGTGATCCATCAGCTATTGTCCTCGGCAAGGGCCTGCCACATGGCTTCAAAGCCCAGCTCGACAAAACGGACGGCTCGCTCCGGCTCGTGGCTGGCGTATTCAATGGTGGTTTCGGCCAGCGAAAGAAACAACGCATCGCCGAAGGTACGGTACTCGTCGGATTGAAAAACGGGTTTGATTGAGCGCTGGCACAGTTCATTGAGCTCGGGAAACATCTCCTGGACGCGGTTGCGGGTTTCGTCGGTGATCCGTTCACTCAGCGCCATCCGGCGAATCGCTTTATGCTCCATGGGGTTACGTACGCCCCAGCCGATATAGCTATTCCAGATATTGCGCGTGTTCTCTTTTGGCCGGGTTTCGTTCGGGTTGAGACCCGCTATCATTGTCTGAACCAGGTCTGCTTTTATGGTCAGATAAAGCTCGTTGAGCAAATCGTCCTTGGTGGCAAAGTAGCGAAACAGCGTACCCTCGGCAACCCCGGCGCTGCGGGCGATGGCGGAGGTTGAGGCGGCGATTCCCGATTGGGCAAAGGCGGCGGTTGCGGCCTCCAGTAACGCTTGCTTTTTATCTTCACTCTTAGGACGAGCCACTACACTTTACCTCACTCATAATAAAACCACGATCTAAGCACGCCCGGCATGGGCGCTGCAACGCTGTCTGTCAAAATTTGAAAATCGTCTTGACGACTTTCAGCTTCTTCCTAATAATGAGTGCTTACTCACTCATAATCAAGCCTTATAACAAAAACCTCCAGGAAGGGGGATTTCGCCAGGTCAGGATATGAACCGTGTCACTTTCAGCGTGGTCGCCATCATGTTATTAGCGTCAGCAACAACTTTGCCGTTTGTGTTAAATGCCGGATTTGGTCAGGCGCCGCAGGGCGCGCAGCTCAGCCTGGTGGAGCAGTCGCCGCACTATCACGACGGTCAGTTTCACAATCAGCTTCCGACGCCTGGCTTTACCGGGCAAAAAAATATGCTGGCCGCGTGGTGGGAGTTTCTGGTCGCCAAACGTGAAAATGCCAGACCGGCCCAGCCGCTGCCGCTGGTGAACACCGATCTGGCGGGCTTGCCGTCAGGGCAGGACGTGATGGTCTGGCTCGGTCACTCCTCCTGGTATCTGCAGCTGGCGGGCAAACGCATCCTGATCGATCCCGTATTTAGCAACTATGCCGCGCCGTTCTCGTTTATCAATAAGGCCTTTGCCGGGGATTACCCGTGGCACGCAGAGGGCATGCCGGATATCGACCTGCTGATTATCTCGCACGATCATTACGACCACCTCGATTACGCCACCATCAAAGCTCTGATGCCGAAGGTCAAGCGCGTGGTGACGCCGCTGGGCGTGGGGTCGCACCTGCGCTACTGGGGAATGGAGAGCGCGATCATCAGCGAGGCGGACTGGAATCAGTCGCTGCAGGTGAGCGATGAGCTGACGGTACACGTCCTGCCCGCGCGCCACTTTTCCGGCCGCGGCCTCAAGCGCAACCAGACCCTGTGGGCCAGCTTTATGTTCGTTACCCCGCAGCAGAAAATTTACTACAGCGGCGACAGCGGCTACGGCCCGCACTTTAAAGCCATCGGCGAACAGTTTGGCGAAGTGGATTTGGCGATCATGGAAAACGGTCAGTATGACCAGGACTGGAAGTACATCCACATGATGCCGGAAGAGACGGCGCAAGCCGCTGACGATGTTCATGCACGCGCGGTACTGCCGGGTCACGCCGGGCGCTTCGTGCTGGCAAAACACACATGGGACGATCCGTACAAAAGGCTGGCGGAGGCCAGCACAGGGCGACCGTGGCGACTGCTGACGCCAATGTTGGGTGAGCCGGTTTGGGTCGCCGATAAAACGCAATCATTTAACGCCTGGTGGCGCTAACGATGAGAGTGGTTCAGGAGGAGAGAGGACATATGACTATTTCCGCTCAGGTCATTGATACTATCGTCGAGTGGATTGATGATAATTTGCATCAGCCGCTACGTATTGACGATATTGCGCGCCACGCCGGTTATTCGAAGTGGCATTTGCAACGACTGTTTTTACAGTATAAAGGGGAGAGTCTTGGGCGCTATATCCGCGAGCGTAAGCTGCTGCTGGCGGCCCGCGATCTGCGCGATACCGATCAGCGGGTCTACGATATTTGCCTGAAATACGGTTTTGACTCGCAGCAAACCTTTACCCGCATCTTCACCCGCACGTTTAATCAGCCGCCGGGTGCCTACCGTAAAGAAAATCACAGCCGCGCGCACTGAAAAGCGGCCGCCGGGGCAAGCCGGGGGGACGCTTTTTTACCAGGCGTAGTTGACCGTCGCCGTCACCGTCCGACCAATGCCGTAGAAGCAGGCGCTATCGCTGGCGCAGGAGGCCACGTATTTGGTATTGGCGAGATTGTTGACGTTGAACTGCACTTTCGCCCCTTTCAGGCTCGAATTCAGCTCGCCTAACTCATAGCTGACCATGGCGTCGTACAGATCCACTGCCGGTACCTTAAACGTGTTTTTCGCATCGCCGTAGCTGGTACCGATATAGCGTACGCCAACGCCCGCGGTCAGGCTTTTTAACGCGCCGTCCGGCAGGGTATAGCTGGTGAACGCCGAAGCCATATGGGTCGGAATGCGTGCCGGCGTTTTCCCTTCGGTACCGACGACGGTGGTATTGACGGTTTCCGCGTCGGTGTAGGTGTAAGACGCGATCAGATTGAGGTTATCGAAGACCGTCGCGTGCGCTTCGGCTTCAACGCCTTTCGAGCGCACTTTACCGCTGTTTTCAAACCACCCGGCCGCGCTGTTGTAGGTCGCGACGTTGCTCTGCGTCAGATCGTACAGCGCGAGGGTCATTAACGCGTTTGGGTCAGGCTGGTATTTCAGACCCACCTCTACCTGTTTGCCTTCGCTGGGATCGAATGGTCCGACGCCCGGCGCGCGGTTGGTTTGCAGGTTAGGTTCGAAGGAGGTGCTGTAGCTGATATAGGGGGAAAGACCGGAATCAAAGGCGTACAGCAGGCCGGTGCGCCAGGTGAGCTTATTATCATTCTGCTGGGTGCTGCTGGCGTCGGTAAAATCGGTGGTGCGTACTTCCGCCCAGTCGTAGCGCCCGGAAACTAACAGTTCCCAGTTTCGCCAGCTCAGCTGATCCTGAACATACACCCCAGCCTGGTCGAGATTTTGCTGTTCATTAGTGGCGGGACTGAAGGCGCTTTCATCGACGCTAACCCCGTAGGTCGGGCTGCGCCAGTCGATATCGTACTGCGAGCCGCCGGCCCGACCAAGGTACTGCTTATCCTTACTGGTTTTGTAATCCACACCGCCAATCACCGTATGCGCCACCTGACCGCTGGCGAACTGCGCTTCAAGCTGGTTATCGATGCCAAACTCATCGGTCTGACGCTGTTCATGCTGGGCGCGGCGGGAGAGTACCGAGCTGTTGGCGGCGCTGGTGGAATAAACCAGGTAGCGATACTTCTGTTTGATGGTGGCGTAGCGGGCGTTCTGGCGCAGAGTAAAGGTATCGTTGAGCTGGTGCTCAAATTCATAGCCAATCATCGTTTGTTCACGCCACGACTTGTTGTAGCTGGGATCGCTGACGTTAAAATCGCGAGGAATGTAGCTGCCGTCGACGCTTTCCACGGTACCGTAACGCGGCAGGAAGTTACGGTAGCCGGCGTCCGGGTCTTTCTGATAGCTGGTTAACAGGGTAAAGCGCGTGGCGTCACCAGGATACCAGGTGAGGGCAGGGGCGATAGCCATCCGCGTCTCTTTATAGTCATCGATCTGGTTATTCTGGGTGCGGGCGATCCCGCTCAGGCGATAGAGCAGGTGGCCGTCATCGCTCAGCGGGCCGCCAACGTCGAAAGCCCCTTCGGCGAGGTGGTTATTGCCGGTACGGAACTGTACCTCATGAATCGGCTGGTTGGTCGGGCGTTTGCTGGTCATGCTAATCAGCCCGCCGGGGTTGACCTGACCAAACAGCACCGAGGCCGGGCCGCGCACCAGCTCGACGCGTTCCAGCAGCCACGGGTCGAAAGTGCCGGTTTGT
Organism: Klebsiella sp. JN_Kp126; assembly: GCF_033843325.1. Classification (NCBI taxonomy): domain Bacteria; kingdom Pseudomonadati; phylum Pseudomonadota; class Gammaproteobacteria; order Enterobacterales; family Enterobacteriaceae; genus Klebsiella; species Klebsiella sp. JN_Kp126. The sequence goes on from NZ_JAWXQV010000040.1 coordinate 193,797, forward strand.
GACGAGGCGGTGGCACCGTAGCTCAGGCCATCGAGGAATTTGGGCACGTAGCTGAAGCCGCGTACGAATACCTCGTCGTTGCGGTTAGATGAACCTCGGTATTCGGTAAAAACGCCCGCGCTATAGCGCAGCGCCTGGGAAACCGAGGTGACGTCCAGCGCCCGCATTTGATCGCGGGTGACCACCGATACCGATTGCGGCGTTTTGACGATCTCCGCAGCGGTCTTTGTTGCCGACAGGGTTTTTGTCGCCACTATTCCCTTCAGCGGCGCTGTAGGATCCTCGCCGCTGCCAGCGGTGACGACGATCGTTTCCTCCGCCGCCAGCGCCGGCCCGCCAAACAGAGATGCCGCCACGCCCGCGGCCCAGAAAGCTGTTATCTTATTATATTTAAACATGTTTATTTTTTATCCTTGGTTGAATCGCCATCAAAAAACGCCCGCATCGAGGGGAATCGACCGGCGGTTATCATTAACGGCGTTAATGTTATTGCAAATAGTTATTATTTGCATTAGCGTTATTAACAAATTCTTACAAGGAACTATTGGCTAATGAAGACGGCGTGGAGCGGCCTGCTGATTGGCATGAGTACCCTACCGGCGGCGGCGATGAACTGCGAATCTCCTTCGTTACAGGGGGAACTGGAGGGGAAGTTCGACGCCAGCGGCGAGGTCTGTTTTGACCTGCCGACATTAGGCGAGAACTACGTCGCGGCGACCCTCTCCGGCGTCACCGATGCCCGACTGCTGGATGACAATAACCGCCGTCTGCGCACGCTGCTGACGGGCGGTCCGGCGGACGGCGAGCAAACCCTGCTGTTTTCTCTGCCGGTAAATCGCGCCTCCTCGCTGGTGCTGCACGGCGAAGAGGGGGCACGCTGGCGCTTTCAGTGGCAGATGCGGGAAACCACCGCTCTGGCCAAAATTCAGCCGCTGGATCCGGTCAGCCCGCGCCTGCTGCGGCTGAAGCGTGAACTGGCGGCGGGAGGTTCAACGGCGCATTTCTGGCAGGAGCGCGAGCGGGAAGGGACGCCAATGGTGGAACCGGTGGACGCCGGCCATAAGCGGGTAACTTTCCTGTGGCGCGGGGCGAGCCGCAACGTGTTTATTTTGGGTTCGCCGGCGGGGGATCACGATCCGCTGTTTCGCCTCGGGGATTCTGACGTCTGGTTTCGCAGCTACGTGGTGCCCGCCGATACCCTCATGCAGTATAAGCTGGCCCCGGACGTGCCGCAGGTAACCGGCAGCGCGCGAGAGCAGCGGCGGGCGATTCTGGTCAGCGCCCAGGCTGACCCGCTCAACCCGAACAGCATCAATGCCGCCCACGACCGCTGGAATCGCCACTCTCTGCTGGCCCTCAACGCCGTGCGTTTTTGCACCACCCAGCGTATGGCGCAGCCGCTACGCTACGGAACCTTAACCCGCCATCAGCTGCGCAGCGACTTTCTGCAAAATACGCGGGAAGTGCTGATTTATCGCCCGCGGTTGCCGCAGCCCGCGCGCTGGACCCTGCTGCTCTTTGACGGTAAAACTTACCAGCACGAATACCGCTTCGCCAACGTGCTGGATGCCCTGATCGCCAGCCACCGGCTGCCGCCGATTAACGTGGTGTTTATCGATAGCCTCGATCATCCGCGGCGGGCGAAGGAGCTGCCGCCAAATCCGCATTTTGCCGATTTTATGGCCCATGAGTTGCTGCCCTGGCTGAACCGCCAGGGACTCAGCCTGAGCCGGCAAAAAACCGTGGTCGCCGGCTCCAGCTACGGCGGGCTGGCTGCGTCCTGGGTAGCGCTGCGCTACCCCCGGCTGTTTGGCATCGTATTGAGCCTGTCCGGGTCATACTGGTGGGCGCCGCAAGGGGAGGAGGCCGGCTGGCTGACCCGCCAGTACCAGCAGTCGCCGCGCTACCCGGTGCGCTTCTGGCTGCAGGCGGGGAAATTCGAAACCAGCGGGCCGGACGGCGGCATTTATGCCAATACGCTTGAATTTGAGCGGGTGCTAAAAGAGAAGGGTTATACGGTGAGCTTCCATCCCTCCTCCAGCGGCCACGATTATGCCGCCTGGTGCGAAGCGCTGGTCAACGGCATGCGCGACCTGACCGGCTTAGCGCTCAAGGGAAAACCAGCGACGCCAGACCCAGCGCAGCAGCAGATATTCAACCGCGCCCAGCGCTAAAAACCACAGGCAAAAGATCAGGGTATAAAGCTGGTTGAGATCCATCAAATGGAATGTCGCAACCAGCTTCTGCGCCAGCGTCAGGCCCAGCGAGGGCGCCGGCAGCAGCAGGCAGGAGAGCAAAGCCAGCAGCAGAATGCCGGCGGCGCTGAGGAGCGTTTCTAGCGGATGTTTCATTATTTGTTAATCATCAGTTAAAAACATATTGTCCGGTAAAAAGAGAATCAATGCAATATCGTTTCGTACGTAATTATAATACGCATCAGATATTATATTTAAACGCCCTCGCTTATTCCCATGTTAATTATTTTGGTAATCTTTGTGATTAAGTTAATTACATTGCAATGTAAATTAACGTCATTATTAAGCCAGCGCTTTTACAAAAGTATAGGTGCTATATCCCACCAGTGTAGCGATAATAATGGCCAGCAGGATGTACAGCACCAGACGGCGTCCGCGATAGATTCCAAACATAGTAGACCTCGTTTAGTTTTGGTTTATTAATATTCTGCAATAGTTGTTTTATAGAATTAACTTACCATAAATTTTGTATTGGCGAGAGAGTAAATATTGCGCAAGCTCAAATTATCTCCCGCCTGTTTGAAATTTTTCTCATTGGCCCGGAATGATTCCAGGCTTTCCGCCTCACGGAATTTTAAGGGAGATATATTTTGACCAAAACGATCAAAACTAATAATACCACCCCCTCAGGGGATGTCGCGCCACGCCGCGCATATCAGCAGACGGTTGATGCGGTGCTGGCGCAGAAAAAAAGCCACGTCGACGGCCTCAGCGCCGCCGAGGCCGCCGAGCGTTTGAAGACCTTCGGCCCCAACGCCTTGCCGGAGAAAAAAGGCAAGCCGGCCTGGCTGCGCTTCCTTGCCCACTTTAACGACGTCCTGATTTTTGTCCTGCTGGCCGCCGCCGCGCTCACCGCGGTCATGGGCCACTGGGTCGATACGCTCGTCATCCTTGGTGTTACGGTGATCAACGCCCTGATCGGCCATATCCAGGAGAGCAACGCCGAAAAATCGCTGCAGGGCATCCGCAATATGCTCTCCAGCGACGCGCGCGTGCAGCGCAGCGGCAAGCATGAAACCATCCCGACCCGCGACCTGGTGCCGGGCGATATCGTGATTCTGCGCGCGGGTGACCGCGTGCCTGCCGATATGCGCCTGATTGAGAGCCATAATCTGCGGGTCGAAGAGGCGATTCTCACCGGCGAGTCGACGGTAGTGGATAAAACCACCGACGCGCTGGAAGGCGAACTGCCGCTGGGCGACCGTACCAATATGCTCTTCTCCGGCACCACCATCAGCGCCGGCGGCGGCGTTGGCGTGGTGACCGCAACCGGTCAGGAGACCGAGCTCGGCCACATCAACCAGATGATGGCGGGCATCGAGAAGCACCGCACGCCGCTGCTGGTGCAGATGGATAAGCTCGGTAAGGCGATTTTCGTTATCATCCTGGCGATGATGGCCGCGCTGTTCGTCTTCAGCCTCGCGCTGCGCGATATTCCTCTCGGCGAGCTGCTGCTCTCCCTGATTAGCCTGGCGGTGGCCGCCGTGCCGGAAGGCTTACCGGCGATTATCTCGATTATTCTCTCTCTGGGCGTACAGGCGATGGCGCGTCAGCGGGCGATTATCCGCAAGCTGCCAACGGTGGAAACCCTGGGCGCCATGACCGTGGTGTGCTCGGATAAAACCGGCACCCTGACGATGAACGAGATGACCGTCAAAGCGATCATCACCGCCGACTGCTGCTACCGCGTCGAAGGCGACAGCTACGAGCCACAGGGTAACATCTGCCTGGAAGGCAGCAACGAGCCGGTGCAGATTAAACCGGGCAGCGTGCTGGAAACCTATTTGCGCACCATCGACCTGTGTAACGACAGCCAGATGATTCAGGACGAGCGCGGCCTGTGGGGTATTACCGGCGGGCCGACCGAAGGCGCGCTGAAGGTGCTGGCGGCGAAAGCGCAGCTTGCGCCCGTCGATGCCCGCCTGGTCGCGAAAATCCCGTTCGACTCGCAGTACAAGTACATGGCGACCCACCAGAAAATGGGCGACGTCGAGCAGGTGCTGATTACCGGCGCGCCGGACGTGATTTTTGCCCTGTGCCGCCATCAGTTGAGCAAGCAGGGGGCGGTGCCGTTTGAGCCGCAGTACTGGGAAGAGGAGATGGCGCGCTTTGCCCGCCAGGGCCTGCGTATGGTCGCCGCCGCCTACAAACCGGCCACCGTTGGCAGCACCACGCTGACCCACGACGATCTGCGCGAAGGACTGGTCTTCCTCGGCATTGCCGGAATGATGGACCCGCCGCGTCCGGAAGCGATTGACGCTATCCACGCCTGCCAGAACGCGGGGATCCGCGTGAAGATGATTACCGGCGACCACCCGCAGACGGCGATGAGCATTGGCCAGATGCTGGGGATCACCAACAGCAGCCAGGCGATGACCGGCTATCAGCTGGAGCACATGGACGACGCCGAGCTGGCGAAAGCCGCGGTTGAGTACGATATCTTTGCCCGTACCAGCCCGGAGCACAAGCTGCGCCTGGTAAAAGCGCTGCAGGATAACGGCGAAGTAGTTGGCATGACCGGCGACGGCGTCAACGACGCCCCGGCGCTGCGCCAGGCCGACGTCGGGATCGCCATGGGGATTAAAGGCACCGAGGTGACCAAAGAGGCCGCCGACATGGTCCTGACCGACGACAACTTTGCCACCATCGCCAGTTCGGTCAAAGAGGGGCGTCGGGTCTACGACAACCTGAAGAAGACCATTCTGTTCATCATGCCGACCAACCTGGCGCAGGGGCTGCTGATTATCATCGCCCTGCTGGCGGGGAACATCATTCCGCTGACGCCGGTGCTGATTCTGTGGATGAACATGGCCACCTCCGCGACGCTCTCCTTCGGCCTCGCGTTTGAAGCCGCCGAGCGCAACGCCATGAACCGGCCGCCGCGTAAAACCGGCCAGCACGTTATGGACGCCTTCGCCGTCTGGCGCGTCGCTTTCGTCGGCACCATGATCGCCGTCGCCGCCTTTATGCTTGAAGCCTGGCTGGCGCCGCGCGGCCACAGTCCGGAGTTTATCCGCACCGTCCTGCTGCAGATGCTGGTCACCGCACAGTGGGTTTATATGATTAACTGCCGCAGCAGCGACAGCTTCTCGCTGAGCATGGGACTGCTGCGCAACAAAGGCATCTGGCTGGTGAGCGGCGTGCTGCTGCTGATGCAGCTGGTCATCATCTACGTACCGGTGATGCAGACGATGTTTGGCACCGAAGGGCTGCCGCTGCGCTACTGGTTCATCACGCTGGTCATCGGTATCGCGATGTTCCTGGTGGTGGAGGTTGAGAAGCGCCTGACCCGTCGTTTCCGCAAAGCCGCATAGCGTGTCTGACCCGCCCGGCGTCCCTTCTCCTGAGGGGGGAGGGACGCCGCATCGTCGTAAGGAATTCCCCATGAACAAGATTATCCGCTCCGCCCTGCTGGCCTGCGGCCTGGCAGGCTACGCGCTCACCGCCGCCGCCGCGCCGGCCGTTCCGGTGCGCGTTGCCACCGTGGAACACGCGCCGCATGCCGATGAACGGCAAATCTCCGGCCGCGTTGAGGCCATTCACTCCGTCGATATTCGCGCCCGCACCGAAGGAAAGATTGTGCAGCGCCACTTCCAGGATGGGCAGTACGTCAACCAGGGCGATCCGCTGTTTACGCTGGATGACGCCCAGCCGAAAGCCGCGCTGGCGCTGGCCCAGGCTGAACTGAAAAGCGCGCAGGCTTCGCTACGCCAGGCCCAGCAGCAGCTGAGCCGCTACCAGCAGCTGAAAAATAACCACGCAATCAGCCGCAACGACGTAGACACCGCGCAGATGCAGCGCGATGTCGCCGCCGCCGCCGTCGAGCAGACCCGGGCGCGCATTGCCGCCCAGCAGATTACGCTCGGCTACACCCGCATTACCTCGCCGGTCACCGGGCGCGTCGGCCATAGTCCTTTTCACGTCGGCGGGCTGGTGAATCCCGCCAGCGGCGTGCTGGTCGATGTGGTCCAGCTTGATCCCATTCGCGTGGCGTTCTCGCTGGATGAAACCGCCTTTTTCGCGAAAGCGGGACAGCACACGGATATCGCCGCGCTGAAGCAGGCGTGGCTGGCGCAGGTGGATGTCGATGGGCGGCGTGAAGACGGCGCCCTGACCTCCGTCGATAACCGTATTGATAGCCGCACCGCCAGCGTGGCGCTGCGCGCTGAGTTTGCCAACCCGCAGCACCGTCTGCTGCCGGGCGGCAACGTCACGGTTTTCTTCCGGCCGCAGCAGCTTAAGGAGAGCCCGATGATCCCGGCCTCTGCGCTACAGCAGGATGCGCTGGGCTTTTACTGCTGGGTACTGACGGCGGACAACACCGTGACGATGCGCCGTTTAGCGCCCGCCGGTCAGCATGGCCAGAGCTTCGTGGTGGCCGATGGTCTGAAAGCGGGGGAGCGCGTAGTGACGGAAGGCGCCCAGCGCCTGCGTGACGGCGCGGCCGTTCAGCTGCTGAGTGAATAAGGGAGAGGCGATGCTCACATTTTTTATCCGTCGCCCGCGCTTTGCGATGGTGATTGCCCTGCTGATGACCTTTGTCGGCGCGGTCTCGCTGAAGCTGATCCCGGTCGAGCAGTATCCGCAGATTACGCCGCCGGTCATCAACGTTAGCGCCAGCTGGCCGGGCGCCAGCGCGGCGGACGTGGCGGAAGCCATTGCCGCGCCGCTGGAGACCCAGCTCAACGGCGTCGATCATATGCTCTATATGGAGTCCACCAGTTCCGATGAGGGGACCTACAGCCTGAGCCTGACTTTTGCCGCCGGGACCGATGCCGATTTAGCCGCGATCGACGTGCAGAACCGCGTGTCGCAGGCGGTGGCGCAGCTGCCTGCCGACGTGCAGCAGAACGGCGTGCAGGTGCGTAAGCGGGCGACGAACCTGCTGATGGGCGTGAGTCTCTATTCGCCGCTCGGCACGCTATCGCCGCTGTTTGTCAGCAACTACGCCAGCACTCAGGTGCGCGAGGCGCTGGCGCGTCTACCCGGCGTCGGGGAAGTGCAGATGTTCGGCGCGCGCGACTACAGCATGCGCATCTGGCTGCGCCCCGACCGCATGAACGCGCTGAATATCACAACCGACGATATTGCCCAGGCGCTGCGCGAGCAGAACGTACAGGGCGCGGCGGGGCAGGTGGGAACGCCGCCGGTATTTAACGGCCAGCAGCAGACGCTGACCATCAACGGTATCGGGCGACTCAGCGACGCCGCCGGCTTCGGGCAAATTGTGGTTCGCAGCGGCGAACGCGGCCAGCTGGTACGCCTGTCTGACGTGGCGACCATTGAGCTGGGCGCGCGCAGCTACAGCTCCGGCGCGCAGCTCAACGGCAAAGATTCCGCCTATCTCGGTATCTATCCGACGCCCACCGCCAACGCCCTGCAGGTCGCCACCGCGGTGCGCGCTGAGCTGACCCGGCTGCACGCGCGTTTCCCGGCGGATCTCACCTGGGAAGTGAAGTTTGATACCACCCGCTTTGTGGCGGCGACGATCAAAGAGATCGGCGTGTCTCTGGCGCTGACCCTTATGGCGGTGGTGGTGGTGGTTTCGCTGTTCCTCCAGAGCTGGCGGGCGACGCTGATTGTCGCGCTGGCGATCCCGGTGTCGCTTATCGGCACCTTTGCCGTGCTTTATGCGCTGGGCTACAGCGCCAATACCCTGAGCCTGTTCGCGATTATTCTCGCCCTGACGATGGTGGTGGATGACGCCATCGTGGTGGTGGAGAGCGTGGAAACGAAAATGGCGGAGGGGCTGGATCGCGGCGCCGCGACCGCCGAGGCGCTGCGGCAAATCGCCGGGCCGGTGATCGCCACAACTCTGGTGCTGCTGGCGGTGTTTGTGCCGGTAGCGATGCTGCCGGGGATCGTCGGCGAGCTGTATCGCCAGTTTGCGGTGACCTTATCGACGGCGGTGACGCTGTCGAGCGTGGTGGCGCTGACCCTGACGCCCGCGCTGTGCGCGCTGCTGCTGCGTCCGCGGCCGCAGCAGCCAGCCGCCATCTGGCGCGGTTTTAACCGCGGTCTGGATACGGTGCGCGATGGTTACGGGCGTCTGGTCGGGAGGATGAATCGTCGCCCCTGGCTGGCGCTGGCGGCGACGATGGCGGCGGCCGGGGTGGTGGTGTTTAGCTTTATCACCATGCCAAAGGGTTTTCTGCCGCAGGAAGATCAGGGCTACTTCTTTGCCAGCGTGCAGCTGCCTGAAGCCGCCTCGCTGGAGCGTACCGAAGCGGTGATGGCCCAGGCGCGCGAGCTGCTGTTGTTGAATCCGGCGGTTGAGGATGTGATTCAGGTCTCCGGTTTTAATATTCTCAACGGTACCAGCGCTTCAAACGGCGGATTTATCTCGGTGATGCTGAAGGACTGGCATCAGCGGCCGCCGCTGGAGGCGGTGATGGAAAAGGTGCAGGGCCAGCTGATGGGGCTACCGGAGGCGACGATCATGACTTTTGCGCCGCCGACGCTGCCGGGGCTGGGCAACGCTTCCGGGTTTAATTTACGCATTCTGGCCCAGGCCGGACAATCGCCGGCGGAGCTGGAGCAGGTGACGCATCAGGTGCTGCGGACGGCTAATCAGTACCCGCAGCTGAGCCGGGTATTTACCACCTGGAGCAGCAACGTGCCGCAGCTGACGCTCACCGTCGACCGCGACCAGGCGGCCCGGCTGAACGTACCGGTGGCGAGGATTTTCAGCAGCCTGCAAACCGCGTTTGGCGGCACCCGCGCCGGCGATTTCAGCATCAACAATCGTGTCTACCACGTGGTGATGCAAAACGAGATGCAGTGGCGCGAGCGGGCAGAGCAGATAAGCGAGCTGTACGTGCGCAGCGACAGCGGCGAGCGGGTTCGCCTGAGTAATCTGGTGACGATTACGCCGACGGTGGGCGCGCCGTTTATTCAGCAGTATAACCAGTTCCCGTCGGTATCGGTGAGCGGGTCGGCGGCCGAAGGCGTCAGCAGCCGGACGGCAATGGCGGTGATGGAGCAGATTTTACAAGCGAACCTGCCGCACGGTTATGATTACGCCTGGAGCGGCATCTCCTGGCAGGAGCAGCAGACCGGTAACCAGGCGGTGTGGATTGTGCTGGCGGCGGTAGCGATGGCGTGGCTGTTCCTCGTCGCCCAGTATGAGAGCTGGACGCTGCCGGCGAGCGTGATGCTGTCGGTGCTGTTCGCTATCGGTGGGTCCCTGCTGTGGCTATGGTGGGCCGGTTACGCCAACGATGTGTACGTGCAGATAGGCCTGGTGCTGCTGATCGCGCTGGCGGCGAAAAACGCGATTTTGATCGTCGAGTTTGCCCGGGCGAAGCGCGAAGAGGGGATGTCGATCGTCGATGCCGCCCGCGAAGGGGCGACCCGCCGCTTCCGCGCGGTAATGATGACGGCGGTCTCTTTTATCATCGGGATTGTGCCGATGATGCTCGCCACCGGCGCCGGGGCGCAGAGCCGGCGGATTATCGGTACCACGGTGTTCAGCGGCATGCTGGTGGCGACGGTAATCGGCATTTTGTTTATTCCTTCGCTGTACGTGCTGTTCCAGCGGCTGCGCGAGTGGGGGCATCGCCGGATGTAGGTGGCCCGCGCCTGTCCGGGCTACAGTACTGCATATTGCCGATAACCCGTAGCCCGGGTAAGGCGTTTACGCCGCAACCCGGGGAATATGCCGCGACGTGGTATTGCTGTGGCTTCTTCCCGGCTTGCGCTGCGCTTAGCCGGGCTACCGGGCTGCAGATTACCGGTAATCCGTAGCCCGGACAGGCGCGGCAGCGCCGCCTCCGGGAGATTTTCATGCCGCTGCGGATATGTTTCTGAAACAACGTGTCATGCAGCGATGCCCTGGCCCCCGCTGAAATCGGCGAACCGGAGGACCGAAGACAAGGGCTGGCCGCCAGGGATGGCGGACAGAGGCGAATCGAGACACGACAAAATTGCCTGGAGCAATTTTGAACAGCGCTTGCGCTGGCCCCGTAGGGGCGAGTCCCAGGGATGGGACGAGTAATGTCGAGTTGAGCCGACCGCAGGCTGAGGTCCGGGAGGTGAGCGCAGTGCGCAGCACCGATTTCTTTGCGGGACCGCGGGGATTGTAAAGGGGGAGACGGTTTTCTCCCCTTTTACCCGTTCACGTGCCTCGATGAGACATTTTCTGCGACTTGATGGTGAACGGAATCCCTCAACACCGTCCCGGAGGCGGCGCTGCCACGCCTGTCCGGGTACCCAATCTCCCTCCCTCAGGCACCGGGCCCGGAAATCCCGGGTCGCGGCGTAAACGCCTTACCCGGGCTACTCCCCGCAGACGATGTTTTGCCGACTACCTGCTCTCCACCGCGATCATGGTGACGAACGGATGGTACTGCCACGGCACGCTGCCGCCTTTCCGGTACATCTTCGAAATGGTACCGTCGAGATAGAGCATCTGGCGCACGTTGAGCCTGGACTGCGCGTAGCAGGCAAAATCATAGAAATTGGTTTCGCGCGCGCTGAGCATAAAGACCACTTTGCCATCGCCGGTGATGCCCACGCCGTTACGCAGCTTGCGCGAGCTGGCGGACGGCTTCAGCCGCCAGTTGATCTTGCCGTTTTCAATCAGCATCGGCCCGGACTGCACGGCGTAGCGGATGGCCGGCGACGGCCTGAATTTATCAATGCTGACAATCCCCGCGTTTTGCCCGCGCAGATAAAACACCCCGCCGGGACGAATAAAAAAGTTGCCGCCGCCGGAAGCGCGGTTAAGCGGGGTCAGCTGCCTGCCTTTCTCGATATACAGCCCCAGCGGCGCGTAGGCTTTATCATAAATTCCGCCGTTCATCGCCATCTGCACCTGTCCGTTGTGGTCGATATCCGCCAGCAGGGCGCGCAGCGATCCCCAGGCTTTGCCGTCCTCTTTTTGCCAGTACATCACGATGCGTTCGCGCTGCGGATCAACGGTATAGCTTTGCAGCGTCAGCGACGGGTCGGTCAGCGAGCACTTCCCGCTGGCGAAAGCGGGCAGGGATAACAGCAGCAGCGGCAGAAGAGAGAAAAAGCGCACGACAGGTTCCAGACAGACGACGAAAGCGTGCAGTATAGCGTTTTATCGCCGCTACGCCGTCCAGATTTCGCAGTGCTTTTGTACCAGCCCGATCAATGAACCGCCGTTGGCGACAAACTCGCGCATCTGCTGCGGCTCGCTGCGATCCTGCTTCGCCTGGCGCACAATCGCCTCCAGCGCGCTGCCGGCATTCAGCTTGTGGGCGCTGGGGGCCAGCCTATCCGCCAGCTGTAAAATTTCTTCGCGCAATGTTCGTTGTTCGCCGCCGTTAACATCGGTATTGATCCCATCGAGCCCGTAGCGGCAGGCCTGATAGCGGTTGAAGGGGTAGAGCAGATAATCCTCGGGCTGATGCTTAAACGGCCGCTCCGTCAGCAGCCAGCAGGCGATGATCTGAATAAACCCGGCGATATTCACCGCCTGAGCAATCGTCAGCGGCGTATCCATCACCCGGACTTCGACGGTACCAAAGCGCGGGCTGGGGCGGATATCCCAGTGCAGATCCTTCATGCTGTCGATCATGCTGGTATAGCTAAGACGGCGAAACAGACCGGTAAAAGCCTGCCAGTTATTCACCCACGGCATCGGGCCGTTATCGGGATAGGCGGCAAAAAGGTTAAGCCGCGAACAGGCAAAGCCGCTATCGGTCCCGTCGAGCCAGGGCGATGCCGCATTCAGCGCGATAAAATGCGGTACGAAGCGCGACAGGCCGTGCAGAAGATAGATGGCATCATCGCCGTTTTGACACCCCACGTGCACGTGCTGGCCGAAGATCGTCGCCTGCTTCGCCAGGTAACCAAAGTGCTCGACGGTTTTCAGGTAGCGCGGGTTATCGCTGATCTGCTGGCGCTGCCAGCTTTGAAACGGATGCGTTCCGCCGCCGCAGATCAGCACATGATGGCGGGAGGCGGCGCGCAGCACCGCCTGTTGAATCGCGCTCAGCTGCGCGGTGGCCTGGTGGATATCGCGGCAGACGCCGGTGGCGATCTCCAGCATGCTTTCGGTAATGTCATGCTTGGCCTCGCCCGCTTTCAGCGTGCCCTGCACCTCGTCAATCAGCGCGGAAGAGTCCTGGCTCAGATCGAAACCCGGCGGGTTGACGACCTGAAGCTCCAGCTCGATACCGAGGGTAAACGGCTCGGAGCGGTGAAAATCAGGTAACGGCATGGCGACTCCCTCTTTCTCTATATAAAGGAGTATATACCCTAAATAATTCGAGTTGCAGGACAAGGCATTTGTGCCTTGAACAGCGCTTGCGCTGGCCCCGTAGGGGCGAGGCCGCAGGCCGAGTAACGCGGCAAGTGAGCGAATCCCCGGGAGCTTACTTTGGTAAGTGACCGGGGTGAACGAATGCGGCCAACGCACATGCAACTTGAAGTATGACGGGTATAGAAGAGAACGCCTCAAACTGATGAACTGCCGGACATTATGAATTTAATTTATAGAAAATAACGCCACGTGATTATCCCTTTAAAAAGAAAGTAAGGCTGGTGCAATCCTGCAACAGAATTCCCGCCGGTGGTGCAAAAAGATAAGGTTATTCTATTTTTTAAATAAAATCATATAGATGATATAAGTCATTCTTATTTTATAAGCCATTTCACGCTTATTCCCCGCGCGTTCAGAACTGGTATGTATCTTGCCTGTTAAATAGCGACTTTTATTTAACAGGGACAATGTGATGCTGAAGAAAAAAATATTTTCGCGTAAATGCCATCTCGCCGTTGCTGTTAGCGGAGCATTGGCGCTGATCGCCTCTTTGCCGGCCAATGCCTCAACCCTGCGGATCGCCATGACCGCCGCCGATATCCCTTTGACCCTCGGACAGCCCGATCAGGGCTTTGAGGGCAACCGCTTCACCGGCATTCCGCTCTACGACGCCCTCGTTGAATGGGATCTCTCTCAGGGAGAAAAGCCCAGCGGCCTGGTGCCGGGGCTGGCGACCGAGTGGCACGTTGACCCGCAAAATCAAAGCCGCTGGATTTTCACCCTGCGCCCGGGCGTTAAGTTTCACGATGGTTCAACGGTCAACGCCGATGCCATCGTCTGGAACGTGGATAAGGTGCTGAATAAAGCCGCGCCGCAGTATGCCCCGGGCCAGATAGGCAACACCCTCTCACGCATGCCGACCCTGACCGGCGCGGAAAAGATTGACGACCACACCGTGGCGCTGACCACCTCCGAACCGGACGCGCTGCTGCCTTACAACCTTACCAACCTGTTTATCGTTTCGCCGACGGCGTGGCAGAAGCTGTATGACGCAGTGCCGGCAAACGCCGGCGATGCCGCCGCGCGTAGTAAGCAGGCGTGGACCGAGTTCGCCGCCCACGCGGTGGGCAGCGGTCCGTTCAAAATGGAAAAACTGGTTCCTCGCCAGCAACTGATCCTCGATAAGAACCCCGACTACTGGAACAAAGATCGCATTCCGCGAGTGGACAAAGTGGTGCTGATCCCGCTGCCGGAAGCTAACGCCCGCACGGCGGCGCTGCTCTCGAAGCAGGTGGACTGGATCGAAGCCCCGGCCCCGGACGCGGTCGATCAGATAAAAGCCCAGGGCTTTAAAATCTACGCCAACACCCAGCCGCACCTGTGGCCGTGGCAGTTCTCCTTCGAAGAGGGCTCGCCGTGGAAAGATATTCGCGTGCGCAAAGCCGCCAACCTGTGCCTGAACCGCGCGGAGCTCAAAAGCTATCTCGGCGGCTATATGACCGAAGCGACCGGCGTCTACGAGGCCGGCAGCCCGTGGCACGGTAAACCCACCTTCCAGATCAAATATGACCCGGATACCGCCCGTAAGCTGATGACCGAAGCCGGGTATAGCGCCGGGAAACCGCTGCACGTCACGGTCGCCACCTCGGCCTCCGGCTCCGGGCAGATGCAGCCGCTGCCGATGAACGAGTACATCCAGCAGAGCCTGAAAAGCTGCTTCTTTAACGTTGACATTAAGGTCAACGAATGGAACACCCTGTTTACCAACTGGCGTCTCGGGGCGAAAGATCCGTCGGCGAAAGGGATCGATGCGATCAACGTCAGCGCCGCGGTTAACGATCCCTATTTCGGCATGATCCGCTTCTCCACCGCGAAGGCCTTCCCGCCGGTGGCGACCAACTGGGGCTACTTCTCGACCCCGGAAACCGAAAAGCTGGCGGCGGCGGTGAAACATGCGTTTACCCCGGCTGAAATGGATAAAGCCGCGGGTGAACTGCACGCCGCGCTGGTCGATCAGGTGCCGTTCCTGTTCGTCGCCCACGATGTCGGGCCAAGGGCGATATCGCCAGCCGTCACCGGTGTGGTACAGCCGCAAAGCTGGTTTATCGACCTCAGCCTGGTGAGCAAAAAAGAGTAATCGACACGGGAGCAAGAGATGATCAATACGCTGCTATATCGCATCCTGCTGGCCGTCCCCACCATGCTCGGGGTGGCGGTGATCTGTTTTATGCTGGTGCAGATAGCGCCGGGCGACCCGCTGGTATCGGTGATGCCGCCGGACGCTTCGGAATCGCTGCGTCAGACCTTAATGCAGGCCTACGGCTTTGATAAACCGCTGCCGCTGCAGTTTGTGCACTGGCTATGGCGGGCGCTGCACGGCGATCTGGGCATGTCGGTCGCCACCGGGCGCCCGGTCATCGATGAAGTGATGACGGCGGTCACCTACTCTCTGCGTCTGGCGCTGCTGGCGACGGCGATCGGGTTTGCGCTGGGCAGCCTGTTCGGTTTTGTCGCCGGCTACTTTCGTAACAGCATTATTGACCGTCTGGCCTCGGTGCTATCCGTGTTTGGCGTCAGCGTACCGCACTACTGGCTGGGGATGCTGCTGGTCATCGTTTTTAGCGTCAAATTCGCGCTGCTGCCGGCGACCGGCGGCGGGCCAATCGGCGAGGTGGGCTGGCAGTGGAACTGGGAACACCTGCAGTTTATGCTGCTGCCGGCCTTCACGCTGTCGGTGATCCCGACCGGCATTATCGCCCGCACCGTTCGTTCGCAGGTGGCGGACATTCTCAGCCAGGAGTTTATCGTCGGCCTGCGCGCCCGGGGGCTCAACGAGTCGCGGATCTTTCTGCACGTGGTGAAAAACGCCGCCCCGACCGCGCTGGCGGTGATGGGGCTGCAGGTCGGCTATCTGATGGGCGGCTCGATTCTGGTGGAAACCGTCTTCTCCTGGCCCGGCACCGGTCTGCTGCTGAACACCGCTATCTTCCAGCGCGATCTGCCGCTATTGCAGGGCACCATCTGGGTACTGGCGCTGTTCTTTGTCCTGCTCAATCTGCTGGTGGATATTCTGCAAACCAGTCTCGATCCGCGAATTAAGAGGAGCTGACGATGGTGGATACCGTGACGACCAAAGGCATTACCGTCTCTGCCGCGACGGTTGCCAGACAAGGCTACTGGCGCGGCGTGTTTCGCCGCCTGCTGCGCGACCCGGGCGGCGTATTCGTCGGCGCGATCATTCTCATCCTGCTGGCGCTGGCGCTGTTCGGTCCCTGGCTAATCGTGAAAGATCCGTATCAAACATCGATGTTTTTACGCCTCAAACCGATTGGCGCCGACGGCTTTCCGCTGGGCTCCGATGAGCTCGGGCGCGATATGCTATCAAGGCTGATTCTCGGCACCCGGCTGTCGCTGTTTATGGGGATTGTCCCGGTGGTGTTCGCCTTTTTCATCGGCGGGGCGATCGGCATTATCGCCGGCTATGCGGGCGGTAAAACCAACACCCTGATTATGCGCACCGTGGACGTGTTTTACGCCTTTCCCTCGGTGCTGCTGGCGATCGCGCTCTCCGGCGCGCTGGGGGCGGGCATCGGTAACGCGCTGCTCTCGCTGACCCTGGTGTTCGTGCCGCAGGTGGCGCGTATCGCCGAAAGCGTCACCGCGCAGGTGCGGCATATGGACTATATCGACGCCGCCCGGGCCACCGGGGCCAGCGCGTTCACCATTATTCGCGTCCAGGTGCTGGGCAATGTGCTGGGGCCGATTTTCGTCTTCTCCACCGGCCTGATTTCGGTGTGCATGATCCTCGCCTCCGGGCTCTCTTTTCTCGGTCTCGGGGTTCGCCCGCCGGAGCCGGAATGGGGGCTGATGCTGAACACCCTGCGTACGGCGATTTATACCCAGCCGTGGGTAGCGGCGCTGCCCGGCCTGATGATTTTTATCACCTCCATTTCGTTCAATATCCTCGCGGACCGCCTGCGTGCGGCAATGGCGATTAAGGAGTAAGCGATGCAACCCTTTATCAATATCGACCTCGGCGGACCGGCGCAGCCGCTGCTGAAGGTCAACAATCTGCTGAAACATTTTCCCGCCGGCGGCGGCAAAGCGCGCGAAGTGGTGCAGGCGGTGGACGACGTCAGTTTTTCGGTGATCAAAGGCGAAACCCTCGGCGTGGTGGGGGAGTCAGGCTGCGGTAAATCCACCACCGCGCGGCTGCTGATGCAGCTGCTTAAGCAGGACAGCGGGGAGCTGATCTTCGATGGTCTGGAGGTGGGTTCATCGCGCCTGCCGATGAAAGCGTATCGCCGCCAGGTGCAGATGGTTTTCCAGGATAGCTACGCCTCGCTCAACCCGCGCATGACTATGGAAGAGAGCATTGCGTTCGGCCAGCGGGTACACGGCGTCAGCGCCAAAGAGGCCAGCGAGTACGCCCGCTATCTGCTGGCGCACGTCGGCCTTGAGCCGGAACGTTTTGCCCATCGTTATCCGCACG
Source organism: Klebsiella sp. JN_Kp126 (assembly GCF_033843325.1). NCBI lineage: Bacteria > Pseudomonadati > Pseudomonadota > Gammaproteobacteria > Enterobacterales > Enterobacteriaceae > Klebsiella > Klebsiella sp. JN_Kp126. Next base: position 210,778 of record NZ_JAWXQV010000040.1, read on the forward strand.
CGCTTTCCGGCGGCCAGCGCCAGCGGGTGAATATTGCCCGCGCGCTGGCGATGAAGCCCCGGCTGGTGATCCTCGACGAGGCCGTCTCGGCGCTGGATAAGTCGGTGGAAGCTCAGGTGCTGCAGCTGCTGCAGGAGCTGAAGCGGACGCTGGCGCTGACCTATGTGTTTATCAGCCACGATCTGCACGTGGTGCGCTGGCTGTCGGACCGCATTCTGGTGATGTATCTCGGCGAGGTGGTGGAGATTGGCCCGGCGGAGCAGCTGTTTACCGCCTCGGCCCACCCCTATACCCGGGCGCTATTAAGCTCGATGCCGTCGATGGACCCGCACAATCGCACCTTAACTTCGCCGCTGAGCGGCGATCCGCCCAGCCCGATTTCTCCGCCCTCCGGCTGCCGCTTTCATACCCGCTGCCCGCACGCCAGAGCGGTGTGCGCCGAGGTGAAACCGACGCTCGAAAGCGTCGGCGAGGGGCACCAGAGCGCCTGCCTGATGGCGCAGCCCGCGTCGCCCTGGCATCAAAATATCGCCATTCAGGAGGTCAGCCATGTCGCATGAAGCCTACGTCCATATCCGCGACCTGCGGGTTGAGTTTCGCCGCGACGGTCAGACGGTCAACGCGGTCAACGGCGTCTCCTTTGATGTGCAAAAAGGCGAGGTGATGGCGCTGATCGGCGAGTCTGGCTCCGGGAAAAGCGTCACTCTGCGCGCCCTGATGCGGCTGCACCCGCCGAAAAGCAGCGTGCTTTCCGGTACCCTGAGGGTCGGGGAAGAGGATGTGTTGAACATGAGCGCCGGGCAGCTGCGGCGCTACCGCGGCGCGCGCTGCGCGATGATTTTCCAGGAGCCGCTGCTGGCCTTCGACCCGGTCTATACCGTGGGCCAGCAGATTGTCGAGGGGCTGCGTCGCCATGAAGGCCTGTCGCGGCATGCGGCGCGGGAAAGGGCGCTGGAGGCGCTGCGTCAGGTGCGCATTCCGAGCCCCGAGCGGCGGCTGGATGCTTACCCGCACGAGATGTCCGGCGGGATGCGCCAGCGGGCGATGATTGCCCTCGCGCTCTCCTGCAACCCGCAGCTGCTGCTGGCGGATGAGCCGACCACCGCCCTCGATGCCACGGTGCAAATCCAGATCCTGATTCTGCTGCGCGAGCAGCAAAAGCAGCGCGATCTGTCGATTATATTTGTGACTCACGATATCGGCGCGGCGGTGGAGATCGCCGACCGGGTGGCGGTGATGTACGCCGGGCGCATCGTGGAGGAGGCGTCGATCGAGGAGATTCTGTATCGTCCGCGCCATCCCTATACCCAGGTGCTGCTGGGCAGCCGGCCGAAAGAGGGGCTGAAAAAGGGCGATGCGCTGCACTGTATTCCCGGCTCGCCGCCGGATCTCTCGTGCCTGCCGCCGGGCTGCGCGTTTGCCGAACGCTGTCCACACGCGCGCCCCGCCTGCGCGCAAAGCCAGCCGACGACCGAACCGGCCGGGCTGCGTCACGTGGTAAGTTGCCATCGCTGGCGTGAGCTGAGCCCGTCCGTTGAAAACCAGGCGCTTTACGCCTGAGGCCAGGAGGAAATCATCATGCAGGACGACATTCGCGCCTTTATGCCCTATCCGCCGCATCCGGTGGCGCATGCGCTCAGCGGGACGCTGAGCGGCTTAACCTTTGCGGTCAAAGATCTGTTCGACGTGGCGGGCTACCCAACCGGCGGGGGCAATCCGCACCTGCTGGCGCTGTCCGGGATTAAAAACCGCACCGCGCCGGTGGTGCAAAAGCTGTTAGATAACGGCGCGCGCTTTATCGGCAAAACCCATACCAGCGAGCTGGCGTATTCGATGAGCGGGCACAACGTGCATTACGGAACCCCGCGCAACGGCGCCGCGCCGAATCATATACCCGGCGGATCGTCGTCCGGCTCGGCGTCGGCGGTATCGAACGCGGCGTGCGACTTTGCTCTCGGCAGCGATACCGGCGGTTCGGTACGCACGCCGGCGAGCTACTGCGGACTGTTTGGTCTGCGTCCAACCCACGGCCGTCTCTCCCTCGACGGCTGCCAGCCGCTGTGCGCCACCATGGACACCTGCGGCTTCTTTGCCCGCTCGCCGGAGGTCTTTTCCGCCGTCGCCGCTTGTCTGTTCGACGATGAACGCGCGGATTTCGACGGCGTGCGGCTGGCCTGCCACGATGGGCTGTTTTCCCGCCTGCCGCTGCGCAGCCAGCAGGCGCTGCTGCCGGTCCGCCAACGGCTGGCGCGCTTTTTCGGCCCGTTAGCGCCGCTCGATGCGCCGCTGCCCGACGCGGACGATATTTATCTCGCCTTCCGCCAGATTCAGGGCTACGAAGCGTGGCAGGCGCAGGGCGAAACCATTGAGCGCTATGCTCTGCAGCTAGGCCCGGACGTCCGCGAGCGCTTTTTCTGGGGCAAAGCGGTCACCCGCGCGCAGTTTGACGCCGCCTGCCAGCTGCGCGAGCGTTTTACCGCCTGGTGGGACGCGCAGCTGGGCGATGCGGTCCTGGTGATGCCGACCGTTCCCGATGGCGCGCCGCTGCTGACGGCGCAGGCCGAAGAGATAGAAGCGGTCCGGCGCCTGTCTCACGACCTGCTGTTAATTTCCGTGATGACCCAACGTCCGCAGGTGACGCTGCCGGTCGCCCAGACGGGCGGTCTGCCGCTGGGGATGTCATTTTTAGGCCCGCGCGGCAGCGATCGTCTGCTGGTCGAGCTGGCCGCCGCGTTTATGCAAGGAGACCGAAATGAGCAGTGATGTCCTTTTTACCCCGATGACCGAAACCACCGACTGCCGGGTTAACGGCGAGCGTCTGTGGGAGTCGCTGATGGCGCTGGCGGAAATCGGCGCCACGCCGAAGGGCGGCTGCTGTCGTCTGACGCTCACCGATCTCGATCGCCAGGGGCGGGATTTGGTGATTAGCTGGGCGCAGGCGGCGGGGATGCGCGTCACCGTCGATAAAATCGGCAACGTCTTTATGCGCCGGGAAGGGCGTAATCCGGCGCTGCCGCCGATTGTCTCCGGCAGCCATATTGATACCCAGCCCACCGGCGGCAAATTTGATGGCAACTACGGCGTGCTGGCGGCGCTGGAGGTGGTGCGCACCCTGAACGATCGGCATATCGAAACCGAAGCGCCGATTGAAGTGGTGTTCTGGACCAACGAAGAGGGCTCGCGCTTTGTGCCGGTGATGATGGGCTCCGGGGTGTTTGCTGGGGTATTCCCGCTGGAAACTGTCTATGCCGCGCAGGATGCGGACGGTAAAACCGTGGGCGAGGAGCTGGCGCGCATCGGCTATATCGGCAGCCAGACGCCGGGCGATCATCCGATTGGCGCCTACTTCGAAGCGCATATTGAACAGGGGCCGATTCTGGAAGATGAAGCGAAAACTATCGGTATCGTGCAGGGCGTGCTGGGGATCCGCTGGTATGACTGCGTGGTGACCGGCCAGGAGTCCCACGCCGGACCGACGCCGATGCGCCTGCGTCAGGATGCGCTGCAGGCGGCGACCCGCATTATGCAGGAGGTCGTGGCGATCGCCGGGCGCAGCGACGAGGGGCGCGGTACGGTAGGGAGGGTGCAGGTCTATCCGAACAGCCGCAACGTGGTGCCGGGAGAGGTCACTTTTTCGATTGATATGCGTAATCTCAGCGATGCGCTGGTGGATGAGATGGACCGCCAGCTGCGGGCGTTTATCGCCGTGGTTGAGCGGGAGAGCGGCCTGAAGGTGGCGCTGAAAGAGGTGAGCCACTATCCGGCGGCGCCGTTCCACCCGGATTGCCAGGCGGCGATCGCCGACGCCGCGCAGCGGCTGGGCTATCCGGCGCGGGAGATTGTCTCCGGCGCCGGGCACGACGCGGTGTATATGAGCTACCTGGCGCCAACCGGGATGATTTTTATCCCCTGCAGGGACGGGATCAGCCACAACGAAATTGAGTATGCGTCGCCGGAGCACGTTGAGGCCGGCGCGAACGTGCTGCTGCAGGTGATGCTGCAGTACGCGCGGGTGGTATAAACGGCCGCTCTCCCCGGTCGCGCTGCGCTTACCGGGGCTACGGGTTTCCAGCCGCCTGCGGGGCAGTAGCCCGGGTAAGGCGTTTACGCCGCGACCCGGGATTTTCGGGCCCGGAGCCTGAGGGAGGCAAATTGGGTAGCCCGGACAGGCGCGTCAAGCGCCGCCTCCGGGCTACAAGGGCTACGGGTTTCCAGCCGTCTGCGGGGCGGTAGCCCGGGTAAGGCGTTTACGCCGCGACCCGGGATTTCCGGGCTACAAGGGCAATACAGGCTAGCTGCCAAATTTGCGCGAACCGATAACGCACAGAATCACGCCCAGCGTCACGGCCAGCATCAATGGGCTGACGGTTTCGTGCAAAAGCGCCGCCGCCAGGCCAAGCCCGAAGAACGGCTGTAATAGCTGGAGCTGGCCGACGGCGGCGATACCGCCAGCGGCGAGCCCTTTGTACCAGAAAATAAAGCCGATAAGCATGCTAAAGAGCGACACATAGCCGAGCGCGATCCAGGCGGAAGGCGATATAGCGCCCCATGACGCTGGCCGGGTCATCCACGAGGCCACCAGCATAAAAGGCAGCGCCATAATCAGCGCCCAGCTAATCACCTGCCAGCCGCCGAGCTCCCGGGTCAGCTTCGCGCCCTCCGCATAGCCGAGGCCGCAGACGATCACCGCCGCCAGCATCAGCAGATCGCCGCTGAGCGACGCCGTCGCGTTTTGCGTCAGGGCGAATCCCACCACCAGCAGGCTGCCAATAACCGAAAAGATCCAGAAAGCGCGGCGCGGACGTTCTCCGCCGCGCAGTACGCCAAAAATGGCCGTCATCAGCGGCAATAGCCCGATAAAAACGATCGAATGCGCTGACGTGACGTGCCGCAGGGCCAGCGCCGTGAGCAGCGGAAAGCCGATCACCACCCCTGACGAGACGATGGCCAGCGGCACAAGCTGCGACGCGCGCGGCCGTTTCTGGCGAAAGCCTGCCAGCAGCGCGATGGCGAGGAGCCCGGCGATGGAGGCGCGCAGAAAGGTCAGCAGGAACGGGTCCATATCGAGCACCGCCAGACGGGTCGCGGGCAGCGAACCGCTAAAAATGATGACGCCCAGTAAACCATTCAACCACCCGGACCACGGCCCGGGCGCCGTTTTGAGAACCGCTGAATCTACCATGCTAACCTCGCTATATTGACCGTGCCGTGCCCGCTTGAGCAATGTTTCAGGCGATGGTAGTGTGCGTAATCTAATACAATCAAATTATTGTCATAGATACATTTCACGATGAAAGCCCGATACAAAACCATTGTCGACAGCTACGCGCAGGCGATTCATCGCGGACAGCTGGCGGCCGGCACCCGCCTGCCGACGCATCGTACGCTTGCCGCCGCGGAGCGGATCTCGCTGGCCACGGCCACGCGCGTTTATCGTGAACTGGAGGCGATGGGGCTGGTCAGCGGCGAAACCGGGCGCGGCACCTTCGTGCGGGACATCACGCTCCCGCCGGGCCACGGCGTCGATCAGCAGGCGCTGGCGGGGGATGTTGTCGATCTCAACTTCAACTATCCTTCGCTGCCGGCGCAGGGGGATGCGCTGCGCGAGGCGCTCAGGCGACTGGCGATGGCGGGGGATATTGACGCTCATCTGCGCTACCAGCCTCATGCCGGGCGGCTCTCCGAGCGCGAAATTATCGCCCGCTATTTAACCGACAATCGTTTTGCGCCTGACGCGGAAAATGTTCTGATCGTCAACGGCGCCCAGCACGGGCTGGCGGTGACCGTGATGGGGCTCCTGCGCCCGGGCGATGTGGTGGCGGTGGATGCGCTAACCTACTCGGGCTTTAAAGCCCTGGCCGCGCTCTATCATCTGGAACTGGCGGCGATCCCCTGCCGCGCGGACGGGCCGGATCTGCAGGCGCTTCACGTGCTGTGCCAGCAGCGGCGCGTACGGGCGGTGTATACCATGCCGACGCTGCACAATCCGCTGGGCTGGGTGCTCAGCGCCCGCCAGCGGCAGGCGCTGGCGGATCTCGCGCGCCAGCACGACCTGCTGATTATTGAAGATGCCGCCTACGCCAGCCTGATTCGCCATCCGCCGCCGCCGGTGGCCAGCTATGCGCCGGAAAGCACGGTTTATATCACCGGTTTTTCGAAAAACGTCGCCACCGGACTGCGCGTGGGGACGGTTGTCTGCCCGTCCCGCTATCGGCCGGAGATTGAGCGCGCTATACGGGCCACCACGTGGAACACCCCTTCGCTGGTGAGTTCGCTGATCTGCGCCTGGATTGAAGACGGCACGGTGGCGCGTTTTGAAGCGCAGAAACGCCAGGATGCGCGACGGCGGCAGGGGGTTGCCCGCGAGGTTCTCGGCGCGCTTCCCTTCGTCAGCCATCCGGATTCGTATTTTGTCTGGCTGCCTCTGGGCGAGGAGAGTCGGGCCGATCGGCTGGCGAAAACGCTGATGGAGCGCCATATTTCCGTGTCGACCGCCGAGCCTTTTTGCGTTACAGCGAACGTTCCGCAGGCGATCCGCATCGCCCTCGGCTCTGTTCCCTTCGATAGCCTGCGCGCGGCGCTAGTCCAGGTTCGCGAAGCCGTGGAGTATGAGCAATATCGCTAGCGTTTCGGCGGCGAGCGATAGGGTGACTTATTAGTAACGTTTTATGGGGTAAATAGCGGGTTAATAGTCTTAAAATAAATGTTTGTTTTTTATTATTATGATTTATAGGGTTAATTTTAAATTTGATGACAATATAAAATTGTTACGGTAGTGTACAAAACACATCAAGTACGGTTGTGCTGTTGACGCTGAGCGAGCGCACGTCCTGAAGATACGACGTTGTTAATCATTTCAGGGGCGGAGCCGCGCCCTGTTCTGTACAGGATCCTTTTTCAATGCAGCAGCTCTACCTTTATATACTGATTGCCAGCCTGACCATTGCCAGCCCCGGGCCAGGAGTGCTTCTGACGCTGACCAACACCCTGAATTATAATCTGCGTAATGCAATGGCGGGGATTATCGGCGTGGCGGTGGGGATGGGCGTCATATCGATTATTGCTGCCAGCAGCGTTGGCGTGATGATTACCACCTCTCAGCTGACGCTGTTGATAGTCAAGGGGGTTGGGGCGGCCTATCTGATCTATCTGGGCGTAAAGCTCTTTCGCTCGGTGCCCCGCGCGCTGAATCAACCTCTCTCTTCTGCCGATTCAACGATGCCTTCCGCCAGCCAGCGGTTTCGTCAGGGAGTACTGGTGTCGTTGTTTAATCCCAAACCCATTGTGTTTTTTATGGCGCTGTTTCCCCAGTTTATTCATCCGCAGCAGCCCTTTATTCCGCAGTTCAGCGTGCTGTCGATAACCTTCTGTATTCTGGTAGTTGTCATTCATTCACTCTACGGCCTTTTCGCACACAGCGTAAAAATGAAAATGTCGTCCGGGAATGCCTTTGTTAAGCTGAATAAAACCGGTGGCATCGTGTTTGTGTGTTTTGCCGTCGGTCTTATTGTTTCCGCCGTTCATCCTTATTTGTCGTCATGACCGTGAGGGCGCGGGGCCCGGCGTTCAGCCCATCTGCGCCAGCTGGCCGCGCAGTACCTCCACGCCCTGTTCGATGGCGTCAGGGTGAATGGCGTGGAACCCCATCCGGAAGAAGTTAGCCGGCGGCGCGTCGCTGAGAAAATGCCGCGCGCCGGGCTCAATCAGCACCCCGGCGTGGGCGGCGCGCCAGGTCAGCTGCTGGGTGTTGATTTGCTCCGGCGTGGCCAGCCAGAACGCGTTGGCGTGTTCGCTGCCGGGGATGATGCGGCACTCCGGCAGATGCTGCTGTAGCGCGTTGTTGAGACGGTCCCAGCGCTGGGCAGAGTCGTAATGGTAGCGCCGCAGGTGGGTTTCATAGTGGCCCTGGGCGAGGAAATGGGCCATCTGATACTGAATATTGGTCGGCGGATGACGATACACCAGCCGCCGCAGCGCCCGGGCTTCGTCAATCAGATCCGGGTCAGCGACCATAAAGCCCAGCCGCAGGCCCGGCGATAGCGCTTTTGACAGGCTGCTCACGTAGATCACTCTTCCGCAGCGATCGCTGGCCTTCAGCGCCGGCAGCGGGTTGAGCATAAAGTTACTTTCAGAGTCGTAATCGTCCTCAATAATCACCGCATCATGGCGAGCGGCATGCTCCAGCAGCTGATCGCGCCGCGCTTTGCTCATCGCCACCCCGGTTGGCACCTGGTGTCCGGGAGTGACGTAGTAGTAATCGCAGGGGGCGTCGTTGAGGACGATCCCCTGTTCATCCACCGGATGCGGCACGATATCGGTATCGGCAAGCAGAAAGGTGTTAATAGCCTCGCGAAAGCAGGGATTCTCCACGCCAACGCGCGTGCTGGATGACATCAGCAGGCGCGTCAGCAGGTACAGCGCGTTTTGCGAACCGAGGGTAATCAGAATCTCGTCCGGCGAGGCGACAATGCCGCGTTTGGGCAGCACCCGGGTGCGGATCTGCTCAATCAGCATCGGCACGTCGCGATCGATGTGATCCACCACCCACTCCGGGTCGCGCACCCCGCCGTGCAGCCAGTTTGCCGCCGAGCGCCAGGTCGCCAGCGGGAACTGGCGGGTATCCGGCTGGCCGTAGATAAACGGATAGCGGTAGTTCATCCAGCCGGCCGGCTTCAGAATCGACTCCTGCTGGCTGGGGGTGATTTGCAGCCGCGTGCCCCAGCGTGGTGCAGAACCCTCGTCCTGCGGTGCAGCTTCCGGCGCCGAAGAGGGGCTGGCGTGCTGGTAATCCGGATGCAGGTAATAACCGCTGCGCGGGCGACTCACGAGGTATCCCTCGTTAACCAGCCCTTCAAAAACCAGCGCCGTGGTGTTGCGCGAGACCCGCAGCTGGCTGGCCAGCTGGCGGCAGGAGGGGAGCGGCGTGTCGGCGGAAAAAATGCCGCCCAGAATGGCGTTAATCAGCGTCTCGCGCACCTGCTCCTGCAAACCGCGGCGCGGGTCGAAATCAACGTGTAACAGGTGTCGGATCATGCCAGGCTCCTTACTCAAACGCTCAGTACAGACACTGGAGCAAATTCCATACCACCCTGAGAATGACTGACACATCCGCGCGGTGAATCTGGCTCTATCCGGAAATTTAAAACGCTCCCTACAGTAAAAACGTATTCATCAGTCGCGGACCGGAACTTCCGTCGGCACATATTTTGCAAAACCTTTTCATGTTCTGGAGTGAACACGTCTGGCGAATTAATTAGGGGTGAATTAATGAAAAAATCATTAGGTTCAATTTGTCTGGGCGCCATCATGGCGATGGCCTTTTCTTATCACGCAGCCGCCGCGGATCTTCCGGAAATAGAAAAATCCGGCACCCTGAAAGTCGCAACCGAAGATGATTACGCGCCTTTTAACTTTATGAATAACGGCCAGGCGGATGGCTTCAACAAAGATATGCTCGATGAATTACGCAAATACGCGAAATTCAACGTCGACCAGAGCATTTTGCCGTGGACCGGATTACTGGCGGCGGTTTCTACCGGGCAATACGATATGGCCTTAACCGGCGCGGTAATTACCGACGATCGTCTCAAGGTCTTTGATTTCACGCCGCCGTGGGCGTCAGCGCAGCACTATTTTGTCAAACGCGCGGGCGATAATTCATTGAACACCATTGCCGAACTGAGCGGGAAAAAGGTGGGCGTGCAGGCGGGCAGCGCGCTGCTGGCAAGGCTGCCGGAACTGAAAGCGATGCTGGAGAAAACCGGCGGTAAGCTGGGGCCGGTGGTGGAGTATCCCTCCTACCCGGAAGCTTACGCCGATCTTGCCAACAAACGCCTGGACTACGTGATTAACGTGGTTATCTCGGTCAACGACCTGGCGAAGGCCAAGCCGAAGGTGTTCGCCAAAGGTCTGGCGGTATCCGGCCCGGGCTATATGGCCTGGCCGATCCCGAAAAACTCGCCGCAGCTGCTGGCCTATATGACCAAGTTTATGAACCACATGAAGGAGACCGGCAAGCTCGCGGAACTCCAGAAAAAGTGGTTTGGCGAAACCTATGACGATCTTCCGAACGTGCCAATCACCAGCCCGGAACAGTTCCATAAATTGGCCGGTCTGTAATGCGTTCTGCGGCGGGTAACCGCCGCCCGTTGAGTGAAGGAGGGCTTCATGGATGCAATTTCCTGGCAGTTACTGATTGAAGGCGCATGGACGACCCTCTGGATTTCGGCCATCGCCATTGCCTTTGGGGTGGTGATTGGCCTGCTGATTGCGCTGGTGCGCATGCTGCGCATTCCGGTTATCGATCAGCTGCTGGTGGTCTATATCAGCCTCGCCCGCGCGACGCCGCTGGTCACGCTGGTGCTGTTCCTGTTTCTTTCTCTGCCGACCGTCGGGATTAACCTCGACAAAAACGTCGCAGCGATAGTGGCGCTGACGCTCAATACTTCGGCCTTTAACGCCGAAATCTGGCGCAACGCCTTTCGCACTTTTCCCCGCGAACAGCGGGAAGCGGCGGAGTCGGTCGGGATGCGCCGCTGGGCCTACTTCCGCTACATCATGCTGCCGCAGATGTGGATTGAAAGCCTGCCCGCGCTGGTTAACGAGATGTCGTTCCTGATTAAGGGCAGTCCGGCCATTGCGGTGATTGGCGTGGTGGATTTGACGCGCGTCACCAACCGGATTTCTTCGGTCACCTATGAACCGCTTTCGCCGATTCTGGCGGCGGGTCTGCTGTACGTGGTGATTATTGGCCTGCTGCTGAAACTGCAGGGAATGGCCGAGCGTAAAGCGAAGCGTCTGGCACGATAAATACGGGAGGTGCTATGAATCAGTGGGCCGTTATCTGGTCGGTGCGCGACAGCTTTATTGCCGGTTTACTCGCCACCCTTGAACTTTTTATTACCGCGGCAATTGCCGGATTAATTATCGGCGTTGTCCTGTGCTATTTAAGCGAATATCAAAAGAAAACCCTTAACCGGCTTATTATTGCCTTTGTCAGCTTAATGCGGGCGATTCCCTTTTTGATCCTCGCCTATTTGCTCTATTACGGGCTGCCGCAAGTGGGTATTAGTATGGAGCCCTGGACCGCCGGCTTAATTGCCTTAATTATCTACCACGGCGCCTATTTCTTTGAGATTTTGCGCAGCCAGCGGCGGGTATTTTCCGGTGGCTATATCGAGGCGGCGGTCGCGCAGGGGTTTTCGCGCTACAAAATATTCCGCCGCATTATTCTGCCCAATATTCTCTCTTCCGCGCTCCCGCTGATGGGGAACCAGCTGATTATCTGCCTGAAAGATACCGCTTTCCTCAGCATTATCACCGTCCAGGAGATAACCGCCGCGGCTAACAGCGTGCAGGCCACCTATTTTATCCCGTTTAACGCTTTTATCGTCGCGATTGGGCTCTACTGGGCGATCAGCATCCTGCTGGAGCTGCTGATTAAACGCCTGAGCGCCTGGGGAGTCAGAAGAGGAATGAGTCATGTCTGATACTACTGCTGTAAGCGTCAAAAACGTCTCTAAACAGTTTGATAACGTGGAAGTTCTGCGTGATATCAACCTGACGGTAGAAAAGGGGACCGTGGTGAGCATTCTCGGCTCGTCGGGGTCGGGTAAATCGACGCTGCTGCGCTGCATGAACTGGCTGGAACAGCCGGATCGCGGCGAGATCCGCATCAGCGGCCAGCGGCTGGGAATTGATGAGCATAATGGCCGCGCGATGTCCCATCGCCAGCTGTCGAAAATCCGCGAGCGGGTTGGCATGGTATTTCAGAGCTTTAACCTGTGGCCGCACCTGACGGTGCAGCAGAACGTCAGCGAAGCGCTGCTGCACGTGAAGGGGATGAAGCGTGATGAAGCGAAAGCTATCGCCATGCAGCAGCTGGAGAAAGTGGGGATGGCGCATAAAGCCGACGTTTACCCGATTACGCTCTCCGGCGGACAGAAGCAGCGGGTGGCGATTGCCCGTTCGCTGGCGATGTCGCCGGAGGTGATTCTGTTTGATGAGCCGACGTCGGCGCTGGACCCCGAGCTGGTCAACGAGGTGCTGGGTGTGATGAAGGCGCTGGCCGCCGAGGGCTACACGATGGTGGTGGTAACCCACGAGATGGACTTTGCGCGCCAGGTCTCGGATGAGGTGGTGTTTCTTGAGAAGGGGTTGTTGATTGAGAAAGCGCCGCCGGAGAAGTTTTTCACCAACCCGGATTCCGAGCGCGTCAGGCAGTTTTTGCAGAGCAGCCGGTAAGCATCAGCGGCCGTTCTCCCCGGTCGCGCTGCGCTTACCGGGGCTACGGATTTCCAGCCGTCAGCGGGGAGTAGCCCGGGTAAGGTGTTTACGCCGCGACCCGGGATTTCCGGGTCCGGTGCCTGAGGGAGGCAGATCGAGTAGCCCGGACAGGCGCTTATCGCGCC
>NZ_JAWXQV010000041.1:0-208037 GCF_033843325.1 Klebsiella sp. JN_Kp126
GGACGACATCGGTAATGGCAACGGTCATGGATTCCTCCGTGAATTAAGGGTTAAGGCGGCGATGGTGGTGAATAGCGGCGACAATTACCGGCTTTAAGCGGGCGAAGTCGTCAGCGGGCGCGGCGGCAGATGTGGCCTTCAGCGCGGGAGCCGGTTCCGGGAAGAAGCGGTTGACGGCGGCGGACATGCTGCGGATGGCGAAAATCAGCAGGAACAGAAACGACAGCACAAAGCCCATGCCGAGGCACATCAGGGTGAAGCCTTCACCCAGCAGAACTGCATCACTCATGAAAAGATCCAAAAGTAAGGGCACGATGGCGTGCCTGAAGGCTAACCAACCGGTGCTTCCGGCTAAGGAGTAGGGTGGATTTCCCGAAGCCGCCCCCGGCTCTGGACCCTAAATAGCACCGCTGTGGTTGACGCTCAAACATCGCCATCGTGCGTGTTGGTTACATCATCATGCCGAACACGATGCTGGCAATGACCAGCACAATACCGCCGCCCAGACGGGAGGAGATTTGCGCATAAGAGATAAGATTCATACGGTTACAGGCAGAGAGTACTTCCAGGTCGCCCGAGCCGCCGCGGTTAGCCATGCACAGACCGGCGGTGATCGCGGATTCAATCGGGAAGAAGCCAATCATCCAGCCGCCGATGGCCGCGCCGATGACCGCACCCACCACGATCACCGCCGCGATGATGACGTTCGCAAAGGTAATCGCGTCGATAATTTCCTGCAGGTCGGTGTAGCACACGCCGACGCCGACCATCAGTACCCACAGCAGTTGCTTAGAGAAGAAGTCAGACAGGCGTTTAGCGCCAGCTTTAATCTCAGGCGAGCAGAGGCCGGAAGCGTTCAGCGCCGCGACGATCAGCACCATCCAGGCGAAATAGTGGATAGAGACGCCGCCAATGCTTGGCAAAATTTTCTTGGCAATAACGTAGGCCAGCAGGAAACAGGTGGTGGCGAGCACCAGGCCGACGGCGGTTTCGCGATGGGTAATCTGGCCCGCTTTTTCATCGTCGTCGACTTTAAAGGAGGCTTTACGCACCAGTTCGCCTTCACCGCTCAGCCAGGTGTGTTTTTTACCGATAATATCGAGGAGTGCAGCAAAGACGATGGCAAAGATGTTGGCGATGGTCAGGATAGCAATCGCGGTGGAGTAGTACTCTTCACGCGAACGGCCGGTGACGGAGTGATAAATTTCAGACAGCGGCACCGCGCCTGCGCCGTTGCCGCCGCCCATAATCGGCAGGACGTACAGCATCATGATGCGGTCGATGGAGATACCGAAGCACAGGCCAATGATAATCCCGAAGATGGATGCGCCGAGGATCCCCATAAGGATCGTCGGAATATAACCCAGCAGCGATTTCAGCAGCAGCTTACGGTTAACCGAGAGGATTGCGCCGGTAATCAATACTGCGATGAATAAGTTCAGGAAGTTACTTTTATCCATCACATTAGTGATTGCATCAATTTCTTTCTGGGTGAATATGCCGGCGTAAACGAAATAGGCGGCCACGAGGAAGATCATCACCGGCGCGCCGCCAATATATTTATTGAAGATTGGCAGGCGTTTGCCAATTTCGCCAAAAACGGCGCCAATAATAAACATGATCGCGAAGCCACCAACAATGTCGGTCGGCAGGGCATTATAAAAGTGTGAAAGTAGTAAAGTGATTAACGCAAAGGCGTAAAGCGGTAGCGGCATGCCGAAGATTTTAAACCCCAGAATATCGCTAACCCCTTTTTTCTCCGCAGATGGAGCCTGGCTCATATTAGTCATATGACGTCACCCTGTTAAAAAAAGGAATATACACATCATCCTTCAAGCTGCCTCTTTGTTGGCAGCCTTCACTCACCCCAGTCACTTACTATGCGTAAGCTCCTGGGGATTCATTCAGTTACCGCCTCGATGCAACTTGAATGATTTTGTGTATTAATGCCGTTAGAAAAAACAATAATAGGACGGCGGCATAATAATAAATATGTTCCCCAGCGATATGTGATTATCTTCACTGATTAGTCGTGTTTTTAATTAATTTAATTGTTTTTATTCTTCTGAATTAATTAACAACATAAAAACCATAAAGCCAATTAAGGTACGCGGAAAAATGTGATTGAAATAAAAGAACCGCTGCGGGAACGATGGCGAAATACAGCTCGTTTTGGTCAATGAAGCGCGAAAAAAATGAATCTGATAGTAAAACGCGTCGCGGTACAGCTCGACCCCCGGCGGCGAGAGGCCGTTGACCTCTTTCTTCATCAGCACCAGCTCTCGCTGGAGGCGGACTGCGAATGGGCGATTATCGTCGAGTACCAGCGGCGCATTGTCGGCTGCGGCGCCATTGCCGGATGCGTTCTGAAGTGTATTGCCGTCGACCCGTCGCTGCAGGGGGAAGGGCTCAGCCTGAAGCTGCTGACTGAACTGATGACCCTGGCGTATGAGCTGGGCCGCAGCGAGCTGTTTCTGTTCACTAAACCCTATAACGCGGAGCTCTTCTCCTGCGCCGGGTTCTGGCCTATCGCCCGCGCGGGGGAGCAGGCCGTGTTAATGGAAAATAGCCGCGAACGTCTGGCCCGCTATTGCCGCCAGCTTACGATGTATCGTCAGCCCGGCGAAAAAATCGGCGCCATCGTGATGAACGCCAATCCCTTTACCCTGGGGCATCGTTGGCTGGTGGAGCAGGCGGCTCAACGCTGCGACTGGCTGCATCTGTTCGTGGTGAAGGAGGATGCTTCGTTTTTCCGCTACCGCGATCGCGTGGCGCTGATTGAAAAGGGGATCGCCGGGATCGCCAACGTGACCCTGCATCCGGGGTCGGCCTATCTGATCTCGCGCGCCACTTTTCCCGGCTACTTCCTGAAAGACAAAGGCGTGGTTGACGATTGCCACAGCCAGATCGATCTGCAGCTCTTTCGCGAACGTTTAGCCCCGGCGCTGGGCGTGACCCACCGCTTTGTCGGCAGCGAACCGCTGTGTGAATTAACCCGTCGCTACAACCAGCGCATGCGCCAGCTGCTGGAAGCGCCCGGCGACGCGCCGGCGATTCAGGTGGTTGAGCTGGCGCGGGTTGAGAAAGAGGGCGCGCCCATTTCCGCTTCCCGGGTGCGCAGGCTGTATCAGCAGCGCCAGTGGTCGTCGATTGCGCCGCTGGTGCCGCCGGGAACCCTCTCTTTTCTGATGCATCTGGCGGAAAGCGAACACCAAACCGCCTGATTTACCTCCATAACTAAGGATCAGCCTCTATGGAAATGATGATTGACGCCCTGGCCGGCACGCTGGAATCCAGCGATGTGATGGTCAGGATCGGGCCTGCGAATGAGCCAGGTATTCAGCTTGAAATCGACAGCATTGTGAAGCAGCAGTTTGGCGCGGCGATTGAGCGGGTGGTCAGAGAGACGCTGACGCAGCTTGGCGTTACCCGGGCGAACGTCGTCGTCGATGATAAAGGCGCGCTCGAATGCGTACTGAAGGCTCGCGTTCAGGCCGCGGCGCTGCGCGCGGCGCAACAATCTCAACCGCACTGGAGTCAGCTATGAAACCTCGTCGCAGTATGCTGTTTATCCCCGGCGCCAACGCCGCGATGTTAAGCACCTCATTTGTTTACGGCGCTGACGCGGTGATGTTCGATCTCGAAGATGCCGTCTCGCTCCGTGAAAAAGATACCGCCCGCCTGCTGGTGCATCATGCGCTACAGCATCCGCTCTACCGGGACGTGGAAACCGTGGTGCGCATTAATCCGCTCAGCACGCCGTTTGGTCTCGCCGACCTTGAGGCGGTGGTGCGCGCGGGCGTCGATATGGTGCGCCTGCCGAAAACCGATAGCAAAGAAGATATCCATGAGCTGGAAGCGCAGGTCGAGCGGATTGAGCGCGAATGCGGCCGGGAAGTGGGCAGCACGAAATTAATGGCGGCGATAGAGTCGGCGCTGGGCGTAGTGAACGCGGTTGAGATCGCTCGCGCCAGCCCGCGCCTGTCGGCCATCGCGCTGGCGGCCTTCGATTACGTTATGGATATGGGCACCAGCCGCGGTGACGGCACCGAGCTGTTTTACGCCCGCTGCGCGGTGCTGCACGCGGCGCGCGTCGCCGGCATCGCGGCGTACGACGTGGTGTGGTCGGATATTAACAATGAAGAGGGTTTCCTCGCGGAAGCGAATCTGGCGAAGAATCTCGGCTTTAACGGTAAATCGCTGGTCAACCCGCGCCAGATTGAGCTGCTGCACCAGGTTTATGCCCCCACGCTGAAAGACGTTGAACATGCGCGGGAGGTGATCGCGGCGGCGGAAGAGGCGGAAGCGCGCGGTCTGGGCGTGGTATCGCTGAACGGCAAGATGATAGATGGACCGATTATCGATCATGCGCGCAAAGTCGTGGCGCTGTCGGCTTCCGGCATTCGTGATTAAGGAGGAAATAATGAAAGAGACCGTAGCAATGCTTAATCAGCAGTACGTGATGCCGGAAGGATTAGCGCCCTATGCGGGCGTGACGGCGCAGAGCCCGTGGCTGGCCAGCGAAAGCGAAAAGCGGCAGCGTAAAATCTGCGCCTCGCTGGAGGAGGCGATTCGCCGTTCCGGGCTGCAAAACGGCATGACCATCTCTTTTCACCACGCCTTCCGCGGCGGCGACAAGGTGGTCAATATGGTGGTGGCGAAGCTGGCTGAAATGGGTTTTCGCGATCTGACGCTGGCTTCAAGCTCGCTTATCGATGCCCACTGGCCGCTGATTGAGCATATTAAGAATGGCGTGATCCGGCAGATTTACACCTCGGGTCTGCGCGGTAAGCTGGGGGAAGCGATCTCCGCCGGCCTGATGGAAAACCCGGTACAAATCCACTCTCACGGCGGCCGGGCGCATTTAGTGCAAACCGGTGAGCTACGCATTGATGTGGCGTTCCTCGGCGTGCCGTGCTGCGATGAATATGGCAACGCCAACGGCTTTAGCGGTAAATCCCGCTGCGGATCGCTGGGCTACGCCAGAGTGGATGCCGAGGCCGCCGGATGCGTGGTGCTGCTCACCGAAGAGTGGGTAGATTATCCAAACTATCCGGCCAGCATCGCCCAGGATCGGGTGGATCTGATCGTGCAGGTCGATGAGGTCGGCGATCCGGCGAAAATCACCGCCGGGGCGATCCGTTTGACCAGCAACCCGCGCGAATTGCTGATCGCCCGCCAGGCGGCGAAGGTGATCGAACACTCTGGCTATTTCAAAGACGGTTTCTCTTTGCAGACGGGGACCGGCGGCGCATCGCTGGCGGTGACCCGTTTCCTCGAAGATAAGATGCGTCGTAACAACATTACCGCCAGCTTTGGTCTGGGCGGGATCACCGGCACGATGGTCGATCTGCACGAAAAGGGGCTGATCAAAGCGCTGCTGGATACCCAGTCTTTTGACGGCGATGCCGCGCGTTCGCTGGCCAATAACCCTAACCATATTGAAATTTCCGCTAATCAGTACGCCAATCCCGGTTCGAAAGGCGTCTCCTGCGAACGCCTGAACGTGGTGATGCTGAGCGCGCTGGAGATCGATACCGGATTCAACGTTAACGTGATGACCGGCTCCAACGGCGTGCTGCGCGGCGCGTCCGGCGGCCACAGCGATACGGCGGCGGGCGCGGATTTAACCATTATCACCGCGCCGCTGGTGCGTGGGCGCATTCCGTGCGTGGTGGAGAAGGTGCTGACTTGCGTGACGCCGGGCGCCAGCGTGGATGTGCTGGTCACCGATCACGGTATCGCCGTCAACCCGGCGCGTCAGGACCTGATTGATAACCTGCGTAACGCGGGTATCCCGCTGCTGACCATTGAAGAGCTGCAGCAGCGCGCCGAACTGTTGACCGGCAAGCCTGACCCGATCGCCTTCACCGATCGGGTGGTGGCCGTGGTGCGCTATCGCGACGGGTCAGTGATTGATGTCATTCATCAGGTTAAAAGCGCCGGTTAAACGCGCTGAGGAGAAAGGCATGAGCGAAGTGATGATAAGCCAGCGTCGCCCGTTGAGCCGTCAAACGGTGACGGCGGAGGAGATGGTTTCTCGCGTGGAACGGGCGCTGCTGACCGAAGTCCGCCTGACGCCGAAACCGGGCCTGGTGGATATTCGTAACGCCGGCGCGCATCGGGATATGGATCTGGCCTCTTTTGAGGCCAGCACGGCGGCTGTCGCGCCATGGATGGAGAAGTTTTTCATTATGGGCCACGACACGGCCAATATCACGCCGGAGCAGGTATTGACGATGCTGCGTCCGGTGGGCATGGCGTGCGAGACGGATATGCTGGAGGCTACCGGCGGGGTGAATACCCATCGCGGCGCGATCTTCGCTTTTGGCCTGCTCAGCGCGGCGGCGGGAAGGCTGGTGGCCAGAGGGGAGCCGGTTGAACAGCACCGGGTTTGCGATCGGGTGGCCCGCTTCTGCCGCGGCCTGGTCGGGCGCGAGCTCTCCTCTCCTGAAGGAATGAAGGTCAGTAAAGGCGAAGGGCATTTCCTGCGCTACGGGCTCTCCGGCGCCAGAGGCGAAGCGGAGAGCGGCTTTCGCACCGTGCGCACCCAGGCGATGCCGGTCTTCAATCGCGTTATGGCGGACACCGGCGATACCAATCTGGCGTTACTGCAGACTCTACTGCACCTGATGGCCTGGAATGACGATACCAATCTGGTGTCGCGCGGCGGGCTGGAAGGGCTCAATTTTGTGCAGCAGCAGGCGCAAAAGCTGCTGTGGGAAGGCGGAGTGCTGACCGATGGCGGGCTGGAGGCGCTGCGCCGGCTGGATGATGAGTTGATTATTCGCCACCTTAGCCCGGGCGGTAGCGCCGACCTGCTGGCGGTCACCTGGTTCCTGTCCGGTTTCCCGGCCGGCGAGCTGTTCCTGCACTAATCGCTGCTTTTCTGTCGCCGTATTCCCCGGATTGGCCATACAGGGCCGGACCGGGGTTGCGGACTGCGCGCGCTCCTCGCTTCTCACTACTCCACGGCAAATTCCCGGCACAATCTTATAGTTTTTACTGATATCGGCGGCAGTTTGTCATAAATTTCTAATTATCGGTGTTTTTGAGTAGCGGCCCATCAATGAGCTGGTTACTCTGAAAACAATTTACGTAGTGTTAACAAAAGAGAATAGCTATGCATGATGCACAAATCCGCGTGGCCATCGCGGGCGCGGGCGGCCGGATGGGACGCCAGTTAATTCAGGCGGTACAGCAGATGGACGGCGCGGCGCTTGGCGCGGCGCTGGAGCGCGAAGGTTCCTCGCTGCTCGGCAGCGATGCGGGCGAACTGGCGGGCGTGGGCAGGTCAGGGGTGGTGGTGCAAAGCAGCCTTGAGGCGGTAAAAGACGATTTTGACGTTTTCATCGATTTTACCCGCCCGGAAGGCACGCTGGCCCATCTTGCGTTTTGCCGTCAACACGGCAAAGGCATGGTTATCGGTACCACCGGGTTTGACGACGCCGGGAAGCAGGCGATTCGCGACGCTTCGCAGGAGATCGCCATCGTGTTTGCCGCCAACTTCAGCGTCGGCGTCAACGTGATGCTTAAGCTGCTGGAAAAAGCGGCGAAGGTGATGGGCGACTATACCGATATTGAGATTATCGAAGCGCATCATCGTCACAAAGTGGATGCGCCATCGGGTACGGCGCTGGCGATGGGCGAGGCGATTGCCGGAGCGCTGGATAAAGATCTGAAAGCGTGTGCGGTCTACAGTCGCGAAGGCTATACCGGCGAACGCGTTCCCGGCACCATCGGCTTTGCGACCGTGCGCGCCGGGGATATCGTCGGCGAACATACGGCGATGTTTGCGGATATCGGCGAACGTATTGAGATCAGCCATAAGGCTTCCAGCCGGATGACTTTTGCAAATGGTGCCGTTCGTTCTGCATTATGGCTAAAAGGCAAGAAAAACGGTCTTTTTGATATGCGTGATGTGCTTGAATTGAACTCTTTATAACGATTATTACCCATCGTGATGTGGTTATTGCTTTCAATAAGTAATTGATTGCAAGGGGCAATGTTTTATTGCCCTTTTTTATTTTTGGTGTTTAACCATTTTTTTATCGCCAAGCCTGAAAAATACTATCTTATCCGCATTGTTTTTGTTGTTTTATTGTAAATTTTGACCATATGGTCTACTTTTTCCATCCCTACCCGGCGATTTTACAAACATCCTCCTCCGCAAGCGTTTTCCCGGGCGAGTTAGGTGATCTTTTTGCCCGTTAAGGCAGGTATTACTGAATAGTGGCCTGAAACAAGATTAAAAATATCCGCTTTAAGTTGACTTTTACCCGCCATCTCTCCAGAATGCCGCCGTTTGCCAAAATTCTGCGGGCAACAGATTTGCATTGATTCAGATCTACATTATGAATTAATATGCAAATAAAGTGAGTGGATATTCTCTGGAGGGTGTTTTGATTAAGTCAGCGCTATTGGTTCTGGAAGACGGAACCCAGTTTCACGGTCGGGCCATTGGGGCTACCGGCACGGCGGTTGGGGAAGTCGTTTTCAATACTTCAATGACCGGTTATCAAGAAATCCTCACTGATCCTTCCTATTCCCGCCAAATCGTCACTCTAACTTATCCCCATATCGGCAACGTCGGCACCAATGCCGCCGATGAAGAATCTTCTCAGGTACATGCGCAGGGTCTGGTCATTCGCGATCTGCCGCTGATTGCCAGCAACTTCCGCAATACCGAAGACCTCTCTTCTTATCTGAAGCGCCACAATATCGTGGCGATTGCCGATATCGATACCCGTAAGCTGACCCGCATGCTGCGCGAAAAAGGCGCGCAGAACGGCTGCATCATCGCCGGCGATAGCCCGGATGCGCAGCTGGCGCTGGAAAAAGCGAAAGCGTTCCCGGGCCTCAACGGCATGGATCTGGCGAAGGAAGTGACCACCGCAGAAACCTACAGCTGGACGCAGGGGAGCTGGACGCTGGCGGGCGACCTGCCGGAAGCTAAAGCGGAAAGCGAGCTGCCGTTCCACGTGGTGGCCTACGATTTCGGCGCCAAGCGCAACATCCTGCGCATGCTGGTCGATCGCGGCTGCCGTCTGACGGTGGTGCCGGCAAAGACCTCCGCTGAAGAGGTGCTGAAGATGAATCCGGACGGTATCTTCCTGTCCAACGGTCCCGGCGACCCGGCGCCCTGCGACTACGCTATCGCAGCGATTGAGAAGTTCCTGGAGACCGATATTCCGGTATTCGGTATCTGCCTCGGCCACCAGCTGCTGGCTCTGGCGAGCGGCGCGAAGACCGTGAAGATGAAGTTCGGCCACCACGGCGGCAACCATCCGGTAAAAGATATTGATAACAACGTGGTGATGATCACCGCGCAGAACCACGGCTTTGCGGTGGATGAGGCGTCTATGCCCGCCCACCTGCGCGTGACCCACAAGTCGCTGTTCGACGGCACCCTGCAGGGGATTCACCGTACCGATAAACCGGCGTTCAGCTTCCAGGGACATCCGGAGGCGAGCCCCGGCCCGCACGATGCCGCACCGCTGTTCGACCATTTTATCGAATTAATTGAGCAGTACCGTCAGTCCGCGAAATAATCAGGAGTTAAGAGAGCCATGCCAAAACGTACAGATATAAAAAGCATCCTGATTCTGGGCGCGGGCCCGATTGTTATCGGTCAGGCGTGCGAGTTTGACTACTCCGGCGCCCAGGCGTGTAAAGCGCTGCGCGAAGAGGGCTACCGCGTTATTCTGGTGAACTCTAACCCGGCCACTATCATGACCGACCCGGAAATGGCTGATGCAACCTACATCGAGCCGATTCACTGGGAAGTGGTGCGCAAGATCATTGAGAAAGAGCGTCCGGATGCGGTTCTGCCGACCATGGGCGGCCAGACGGCGCTGAACTGCGCGCTGGAGCTGGAGCGTCAGGGCGTGCTTGAAGAGTTCGGCGTGACCATGATTGGCGCGACCGCCGACGCGATTGATAAAGCCGAAGACCGCCGCCGTTTCGACGTGGCGATGAAGAAAATCGGTCTCGATACCGCGCGTTCCGGTATCGCGCATACCATGGAAGAAGCGCTGGCGGTTGCCGCTGAAGTTGGCTTCCCGTGCATCATCCGTCCGTCCTTTACGATGGGCGGCACCGGCGGCGGTATCGCCTACAACCGCGAAGAGTTCGAAGAGATCTGCGAACGCGGTCTGGATCTCTCCCCGACCAACGAGCTGCTGATTGATGAATCGCTGATCGGCTGGAAAGAGTACGAGATGGAAGTGGTGCGTGATAAAAACGACAACTGCATCATCGTCTGCTCCATCGAAAACTTCGACGCGATGGGCATCCACACCGGCGACTCCATCACCGTGGCGCCGGCGCAGACCCTGACCGACAAAGAGTACCAAATCATGCGTAACGCCTCGATGGCGGTACTGCGTGAAATCGGCGTAGAGACCGGCGGTTCCAACGTTCAGTTCTCGGTGAACCCGAAAGATGGTCGCCTGATCGTTATCGAAATGAACCCGCGCGTCTCCCGCTCCTCGGCGCTGGCCTCGAAAGCCACCGGCTTCCCGATCGCTAAAGTGGCGGCGAAGCTGGCGGTTGGTTACACCCTTGATGAGCTGATGAACGATATCACCGGCGGCCGCACCCCGGCGTCGTTTGAGCCGTCCATCGACTACGTCGTGACCAAAATCCCACGCTTCAACTTTGAAAAATTCGTCGGCGCGAACGACCGTCTGACCACCCAGATGAAGTCGGTGGGCGAAGTGATGGCGATTGGCCGTACCCAGCAGGAGTCCCTGCAGAAAGCGCTGCGCGGCCTGGAAGTGGGCGCTACCGGTTTCGACCCGAAAGTGAGCCTCGATGACCCGGAAGCGTTGACCAAGATTCGCCGCGAGCTGAAAGACGCGGGCGCTGAGCGTATCTGGTACATCGCTGACGCTTTCCGCGCGGGCCTCTCCGTTGATGGCGTGTTCAACCTGACCAATATCGACCGCTGGTTCCTGGTGCAGATTGAAGAGCTGGTGCGTCTGGAAGAGAAAGTGGCTGAAGTCGGTATTACCGGCCTCGACGCCGACTTCCTGCGTCAGCTCAAGCGTAAAGGCTTTGCCGATGCGCGTCTGGCGAAGCTGGCTGGCGTGCGCGAAGCGGAAATCCGCAAGCTGCGCGACCAGTATGACCTGCACCCGGTCTACAAGCGCGTGGATACCTGCGCGGCGGAATTCGCTACCGACACCGCCTACATGTACTCCACTTATGAAGACGAGTGCGAAGCCAACCCGTCCGTTGACCGCGACAAAATCATGGTGCTCGGCGGTGGCCCGAACCGTATCGGCCAGGGCATAGAGTTCGACTACTGCTGCGTCCATGCCTCCCTGGCGCTGCGCGAAGACGGCTACGAGACCATTATGGTCAACTGTAACCCGGAAACCGTCTCTACCGACTACGACACCTCCGACCGCCTCTATTTTGAGCCGGTGACGCTGGAAGACGTGCTGGAAATCGTGCGCATTGAGAAGCCGAAAGGCGTTATCGTGCAGTACGGCGGCCAGACGCCGCTGAAGCTGGCGCGCGCGCTGGAAGCGGCAGGCGTGCCGGTTATCGGCACCAGCCCGGATGCTATCGACCGTGCGGAAGACCGCGAGCGCTTCCAGCACGCGGTTGACCGCCTGAAGCTGAAGCAGCCGGCGAACGCCACCGTGACCGCGATCGAAATGGCGGTCGAAAAGGCGAAAGAGATTGGCTACCCGCTGGTGGTGCGTCCGTCCTACGTTCTCGGCGGCCGCGCGATGGAAATCGTCTACGACGAAATCGACCTGCGTCGCTACTTCCAGACCGCCGTCAGCGTCTCTAACGATGCGCCGGTGCTGCTGGACCGCTTCCTTGACGATGCGGTTGAAGTCGACGTCGATGCGATCTGCGACGGCGAAATGGTGCTGATTGGCGGCATCATGGAGCATATCGAGCAGGCGGGCGTGCACTCCGGCGACTCCGCGTGTTCGCTGCCGGCCTACACCCTGAGCCAGGAAATTCAGGACGTGATGCGCGAGCAGGTGCAGAAGCTGGCCTTTGAGCTGCAGGTGCGCGGCCTGATGAACGTGCAGTTTGCGGTCAAAAACAACGAAGTCTACCTGATTGAAGTCAACCCGCGCGCGGCGCGTACCGTCCCGTTCGTCTCGAAAGCCACCGGCGTACCGCTGGCAAAAGTCGCGGCGCGCGTGATGGCGGGCAAAACGCTGGCTCAGCAGGGCGTCACGAAAGAGATCATCCCACCGTACTATTCGGTGAAAGAGGTGGTGCTGCCGTTTAACAAATTCCCGGGCGTCGACCCGCTGTTAGGGCCAGAAATGCGCTCTACCGGTGAAGTCATGGGCGTAGGACGCACCTTCGCGGAAGCGTTCGCCAAGGCGCAGCTGGGCAGCAACTCGACGATGAAGAAACAGGGACGCGCGCTGCTCTCCGTTCGCGAAGGCGACAAAGAGCGCGTGGTGGATCTGGCGGCAAAACTGCTGAAGTTTGGTTTCGAGCTGGATGCGACCCACGGTACCGCGATTGTGCTGGGCGAAGCCGGCATCAACCCGCGTCTGGTGAACAAGGTGCATGAAGGCCGTCCGCACATTCAGGACCGCATCAAGAATGGTGAATACACCTACATCATCAACACCACCGCGGGCCGCCAGGCGATTGAAGACTCCAAGCTGATTCGCCGCAGCGCCCTGCAGTACAAAGTGCACTACGACACCACGCTGAACGGCGGTTTCGCGACCGCAATGGCGCTGAATGCCAACGCGATGGAAAAAGTGACCTCGGTGCAGGAAATGCACGCGCAGATTAAAAAGTAATATTATCTGCCAGTAAAAGCGCCTCCGGTGGCCAACGCCGGAGGCGCTTTTTTTTGCGTGACGATAAGCCTGGGCGGAATAAAGTGACGCTCCCTGCGGCGCTGAACGTCGAACAAAAAAAGGGGGATCGGCGTTAACAGGCCACTTAGGAGAGTTCTGGTTTTCTCTCGCCGGACAGTCAGCTAGCCTAAAGTGGTTAGGGTGATAATGAATATGACTTAGAGCCTATCCCAGTAGGCGTTATTGGCGCAGCCAGTTTGGATACGGACAGCGCGGAGAAACCGGAGCGTACACGTAGTACGTGAGGATTTCGAGCACTGCCCAGGTCCAAAATGGCAAGTGAAATAGTCCTAATGGGATAGGCTCTTAATAACGGGAGAGAAACACGATGCAATATAAACCCCTCACCGCTGCTATCTTCGCCGCTGCCGCACTGTTCACCGTGGCCGGCTGTTCATCTAATCAGTCGCTAAAAACGACCGACGGAAAAACCATTGTCACCGATGGCAAACCGCAGGTGGATGACGATACCGGCCTGGTGTCCTACAAAAACGCGGAAACCGGCCGCACCGAGCAGATCAATCGCGATCAGGTTAAGTCCATGGACGAACTGGATAACTAAGCATTATCCACGGCCCCGTACCGCGGGGTCACGCCTGCCTGACCGATCCTCGCCCTGAACGAGAGATAAATCACACTTATCACTGTAAGCGGTTCGATTAACTGTCTACACTCTTGCTGATTACAACAAGAGCTAACGCAGGCTAATCAATGATCCTCATAATTTATGCGCACCCTTATCCGCAGCACTCGCATGCGAATAAGCGGATGCTTGAGCAGGCAGGGACGCTTGACGGCGTCGAGATACGCTCTCTCTATCAACTTTACCCCGATTTCAATATCGATATCGCTGCCGAGCAGGCGGCGCTGGCCCGTGCCGATCTGGTCATCTGGCAGCATCCGATGCAGTGGTACAGCGTGCCGCCGCTGCTCAAGCTGTGGATGGACAAAGTGCTGGCGCACGGCTGGGCATACGGGCACAACGGTATCGCGCTGCGCGGTAAATCGCTGATGTGGGCGGTGACCACCGGCGGCGGCGAAAGCCACTTTGATATTGGTTCCTTTCCCGGTTTCGACGTCCTGGCGCAGCCGCTGCAGGCGACCGCGCTGTATTGCGGCATGAAATGGCTGCCGCCGTTCGCGATGCATTGCACTTTTATCTGCGATGACGAAACCCTTCAGGCGCAGGCGCGCCACTACCGTCAACGTTTAATCGAATGGCAGGAGGCGCACAATAATGGATAGCCATACGCTGATACAGGCGCTGATCTATTTAGGATCCGCCGCGCTGATCGTGCCGATTGCCGTACGCCTTGGACTGGGGTCGGTGCTCGGCTACTTAATTGCCGGCTGTATTATTGGCCCGTGGGGGCTGCGGCTGGTCACCGATGCCGAGTCGATTCTGCACTTTGCGGAAATCGGCGTGGTGCTGATGCTTTTCGTTATCGGTCTTGAGCTCGATCCCCAGCGGCTGTGGAAACTGCGCGCCTCGGTGTTCGGCGGCGGGGCGCTGCAGATGGTCGTCTGCGGCGTGCTGATTGGCCTGTTCTGCATGTCGCTGGGTCTGCGCTGGCAGGTTGCCGAGCTGATTGGTATGACCCTGGCGCTCTCCTCAACGGCGATCGCTATGCAGGCGATGAACGAACGTAACCTGACGGTTACCCAGCTGGGCCGCAGCGCCTTTGCGGTGCTGCTGTTCCAGGATATCGCGGCCATTCCTCTGGTGGCGATGATCCCGCTGCTGGCGGCGAGCGGCGGCTCGACGACGCTGGGCGCGTTTGCGCTCTCGGCCCTGAAAGTGGCGGGCGCGCTGGCGCTGGTGGTGGCGCTCGGACGCTATCTGACCCG
Source organism: Klebsiella sp. JN_Kp126 (assembly GCF_033843325.1). Taxonomy (NCBI): domain Bacteria; kingdom Pseudomonadati; phylum Pseudomonadota; class Gammaproteobacteria; order Enterobacterales; family Enterobacteriaceae; genus Klebsiella; species Klebsiella sp. JN_Kp126. Next base: position 14,703 of record NZ_JAWXQV010000041.1, read on the forward strand.
GCCGATGCTGCGTTTTGTCGCGCGCTCCGGCCTGCGTGAAGTCTTCAGCGCCGTGGCGCTGTTCCTGGTGTTTGGCTTCGGGCTGCTGCTGGAAGAGGTCGGGCTGTCGATGGCGATGGGGGCCTTCCTCGCCGGCGTGCTGCTGGCGAGCTCGGAGTACCGCCACGCCCTGGAGAGCGATATTGAACCGTTTAAGGGCCTGCTGCTGGGGCTGTTTTTTATCGGCGTCGGGATGTCTATCGACTTCGGTACCCTGGTGACGCATCCGCTGCGGATCCTGATTCTGCTGGTGGGATTCCTGGTGATTAAATCCCTGATGCTGTGGCTGATCGCCCGGCCGTTAGGCGTTCCGCGCGCCCAGCGCCGCTGGTTTGCGGTGCTGCTGGGGCAGGGGAGCGAATTCGCCTTTGTGGTCTTCGGCGCGGCGCAGATGGCCGATGTCCTGGACGGCGAATGGGCGAAGGCGCTGACCCTCGCGGTGGCGCTATCAATGGCGGCCACGCCAATCCTGCTGGTGCTGCTGACCCGCCTGGAGAAATCCGCCAGCGGGCAGGAGCGCGAAGCCGATGAAATTGACGAAGAGCAGCCGCGGGTGATTATCGCCGGCTTTGGCCGTTACGGGCAGATCGCCGGCCGCGTACTGCTCTCCAGCGGGGTGAAGATGGTCATTCTCGATCACGATCCTGACCACGTCGACACCCTGCGTAAATTTGATATGAAGGTGTTCTACGGCGATGCGACGCGGGTGGACCTGCTGGAGTCGGCGGGGGCGGAAAAGGCGGAAGTGCTGATTAACGCCATCGACGATCCGCAGACGAACCTGCAGCTGGCGGAGCTGGCAAAAGAGCATTTCCCGCATCTGCAGATCATCTCCCGCGCCCGCGATGTCGATCATTACATCAAGCTGCGCCAGGCCGGGGTCGAAGCGCCGGAGCGTGAAACCTTCGAAGCGGCGCTGAAGTCCGGACGCATGACGCTGGAGGCGCTGGGCCTGGGCGCCTACGAGGCCCGCGAACGGGCCGATCTGTTCCGCCGTTTCAATCTGCAAATGGTGGAAGAGATGGTGGCGATGGCGGAAAACGACGCGGCTTCCCGGGTGGCGGTATTCAAGCGCACCAGCGATATGCTGACCGGCATTATCAACGAAGACCGCAATCATTTATCGCTGGTTCAGCGTCACGGCTGGCAAGGAACGGAAGAGGGACGGCATACCGGTGACATCGCCGATGAGCCGCAAAATAAGCCCTCGGCATAAGGGAGAATTCAGGGTGTTACGTTAGCTTTACAAGTAACATTTTGTTTTCAATTTAAATCCTGCCTGGCGGCTCACGGGGCTTACGTGGGCTCGCCAGCAAATCTTAAAATTTTCTGATTCTTTACTCTTCGCCCAGTCGACGAAGTATTACGCTTTCCGTATAGTGGCGACAATTTTTTGCATTCGGGAATTATTCAATGATCAGTCTGATTGCGGCGTTAGCGGTAGATCGCGTCATTGGTATGGAAAACGCCATGCCATGGAATCTGCCTGCCGATCTCGCCTGGTTTAAGCGCAATACCTTAAACAAACCGGTAGTGATGGGACGTCTTACCTGGGAATCCATCGGTCGTCCGTTACCGGGGCGTAAAAATATCGTGATTAGCAGCCAGCCCGGCACCGACGATCGCGTGCAGTGGGTCAAATCGGTCGATGAAGCCATTGCCGCCTGCGGCGACGTGGAAGAGATGATGGTGATCGGCGGCGGACGCGTGTACGAGCAGTTCCTGCCGAAAGCGCACAAGCTCTATCTGACCCATATTGATGCGGAAGTGGAAGGGGATACCCACTTCCCGGATTACGATCCGGATGAGTGGGAGTCGGTATTCAGCGAGTTCCACGATGCCGATGCGCAGAATTCCCATAGCTACTGCTTCGAGATTCTGGAGCGCCGCTAAGGTTTTCCCCGGTGACGTTCGCTCACCGGGGTGACTCTCTTCAGGAGGCGATCGCCTCGCCTTCATCAAGATTGCTCTGCCGGTTCGATCGCTGCGTGAAGTACGTTTTATCTTCCCAGCGCAGGCAGGTCAGATCGCCGCCCCAGCAGCAGCCGGTATCCAGCGCGTAAATCCCTTCCGGCGTGCCTTTCCCTTCCAGCGAAGCCCAATGACCGAAGGCAATGCTGTACTCGCTGGCCACCGGCCCGGGAATAGCAAACCACGGCTTGAGCGGCGCGGGCGCGTTTTCCGGCGCCTCCTTGGCGTACATATCCAGCTGCCCGTTCGGGAAGCAGTAGCGCATGCGGGTAAAGGCGTTGGAGATAAAGCGCAGGCGCGCCAGGCCGCTGAGTTCGTTGCTCCAGTTGTTCGGCATATCGCCGTACATCGCATCAAGGAAGAACGGATAGGAGTCGCTGGCAAGTACGGCTTCCACATCGCGGGCGCACTGTTTGGCGGTTTCCAGATCCCACTGCGGGGTGATCCCGGCATGGGCCATGACCAGCTTTTTCTCTTCATCGATTTGCATCATCGGCTGACGACGCAGCCAGTTGAGCAGATCGTCGGCGTCCGGCGCCTCAAGCAGCGATTTCAGCCGATCCTTGGGTTTATTGCGGCTAATGCCCGCAAAGACCGCCAGCAGGTGCAGGTCATGATTGCCCAGGACGAGGCGTACGCTATCGCCAAGCTGTTTCACGAAACGCAGTACTTCGAGCGAACCGGGACCGCGCGCGACCAGGTCGCCCGTGAGCCACAGCGTATCAGTCTCAGGGTTAAACTCCACCTGCTCTAATAATGCGATCAGTTCATCGTAGCAACCGTGAACGTCGCCAATAAGGTATGTAGACATGTTTTAATGGATGAGAGTGGGTACTGCGAGACGGAAAACAGGGATTTCGATGGTGAACGGCGCGCCGTTCACATCGATCATCGCATAATGTCCCTGCATGGTGCCCAGCGGCGTTTCAATGACCGCGCCGCTGGTATATTGATATTCGCCGCCGGCCGGAATATGCGGCTGCTCGCCGACCACGCCTTCACCCTGGACTTCGGTCTCACGACCGTGGCCGTTGGTGATAAGCCAGTAGCGGCCAAGAAGCTGAACCTGCGTCCGCCCCAGATTGCGAATGGTCACGGTATAAGCGAAGACGTAGCGCTCTTCTTGCGGAGAAGATTGCGATTCGATGTAGACGCTTTGCACCTGTACACAAACTCGGGGCGAATTAATCATGGTTAGCTCTCCTTGGTGGGCGCGTTCTCAGATAACCAGTTAGCTAGCTGACAGTACTGCGCTACGGAAATATTCTCTGCGCGCTTCGCCGGATCGATGCCCAGTTCGGTCAGAACCTCAACGCTGAACAGGTTGCCGAGACTGTTGCGGATCGTTTTCCGACGCTGGTTAAAGGCTTCCGTCGTGATACGGCTCAGTACGCGCACTTCTTTCACCGGATGCGGCAGCGTGCGGTAAGGCACCAGACGCACCACGGCGGAATCGACTTTAGGCGGCGGCGTAAAGGCGCTCGGCGGAACTTCAAGCACCGGAATGATCTGGCAGTAGTACTGCGCCATTACGCTTAACCGACCATACGCCTTACTGTTCGGCCCGGCAACCAGGCGATTGACGACCTCTTTTTGCAGCATAAAGTGCATATCGGCAATGGCATCAGTATAGCTGAACAGATGGAACATCAGCGGGGTCGAGATGTTGTACGGCAGGTTGCCGAATACGCGCAGCGGCTGGCCCATGCTCTGCGACAGCTCGCCGAAGTTCATGGTCATCGCGTCCTGCTGATAAATCGTCAGCTTAGGTCCGAGGAACGGATGCGTCTGCAGACGAGCGGCCAGGTCGCGGTCCAGCTCGATAACGGTGAGCTGGTCGAGGCGTTCACCGACCGGTTCGGTCAGCGCGGCGAGGCCGGGGCCGATTTCAACAATCGCCTGGCCTTTTTGTGGATTGATGGCCGAGACAATGCTGTCGATCACAAACTGATCGTTGAGAAAGTTTTGCCCGAAGCGTTTACGGGCTAAGTGGCCCTGATGGACTCGATTATTCATTGAGTATTAACAATCATTTTAATGGCGAGATTAAGCGCCGTGATAAAACTGCCGACTTCCGCTTTCCCCTGGCCCGCAAGTTCAAGCGCGGTGCCGTGGTCAACGGAAGTGCGAATAAATGGTAAACCGAGCGTAATGTTCACGCCGCGGCCAAAGCCCTGGTATTTTAGCACGGGCAGGCCCTGATCGTGATACATCGCGAGTACCGCATCGGCATGGTCGAGGTATTTCGGCTGAAACAGGGTATCCGCCGGCAGCGGGCCGCTGAGATTCATCCCCTTCGCGCGCATCTCTTCGAGCACCGGAATGATGGTATCGATCTCTTCCGTCCCCATATGGCCGCCTTCGCCCGCGTGCGGGTTCAGGCCGCAAACCAGCACGTGCGGGTTGCTGATACCAAATTTGGTGCGCAGATCGTGATCCAGGATAGTGATGATTTCCCGCAGCAGCTCTGAGGTAATCGCATCGCTTATCGCTTTTAGCGGCAGGTGAGTGGTCACCAGCGCCACGCGCAGCGCTTCGGTCGCCAGCATCATCACCACTTTACTGGCCTGCGAGCGCTCTTCAAAGAACTCGGTATGACCGGTAAAGGCGATCCCCGCATCGTTAATAATGCCCTTGTGCACCGGCCCGGTAATCAGCGCGGCGAATTCGCCGTTCAGACAGCCATCGCAGGCGCGGGCCAGCGTTTCTACCACGTAGCTGCCGTTGCTGACGTTGAGCACGCCCGGTTCAACCGGCGCGTTGAGCGCGACGGGGAGAAGGGTCAGGGTGCCTGCACGCTGGGGCGTAGCGGGAGCGGTAGGGTTGTAAGGCAGAAGCGATAAAGGAAGACCGAGCAGGTTCGCCCGGTCAGACAGCAGAGCGCCATCGGCGCAGATCACCAGCTCTACCGGCCAGTCGCGCTGCGCAAGCTGCACAACGAGGTCGGGGCCAATCCCGGCGGGTTCACCGGGAGTGATAACAACTCGATTCATACACGTCATCCTTCAGGCGGTCTCTTACTGGCCGCGCTTCGTCGCCCCCGTCAGAGACCGGGGCGATTTGCTCAGCCGCCTCGATACACCCTGAGCGATGTTGTGTATGAGGCTAATGCAATTAGTTGCTCAGAACCTTCACGTAGGCGCTGGCGCGCTGTTCCTGCATCCAGGTCGCCGCTTCTTCAGAGAACTTACGGTTCATCAGCATGCGGTAAGCGCGATCTTTCTGCGCGGCGTCGGTTCTGTCGACGTTGCGGGTATCCAGCAGCTCAATCAGGTGCCAGCCGAAGGAGGAGTGAACCGGAGCGCTGGTCTGGCCTTTATTGAGGCGCAGAATGGCGTCGCGGAAGGCCGGATCGAAGATATCCGGCGTCGCCCAGCCTAAATCACCGCCCTGGTTGGCAGAGCCCGGATCTTCAGAGAACTCTTTTGCCGCTTTGGCAAAGGTGGTTTTTCCACTCTTAATATCAGCCGCGATCTGCTCCAGCTTCGCCCGAGCCTGATCGTCGTTCATGATCGGCGACGGTTTCAGCAGGATATGGCGAGCGTGAACTTCGGTCACGGAGATGTTCTGGCTGCCGCCGCGCATATCGTTAATTTTCAGGATATGGAAGCCCACGCCGGAACGTATCGGGCCGACGATATCGCCTTTTTTCGCGGTGCTCAGCGCCTGGGCGAAGATGCCCGGCAGTTCCTGAATCCGGCCCCAGCCCATCTGGCCGCCTTTCAGCGCCTGCTGGTCGGCAGAGTAGGTGATAGCCAGTTTGCCAAAGTCCGCGCCGCTGCGCGCCTGCTGAACCACTGAATTGGCCTGATCCTGAGCCTCTGCCACCTGCTCGGACGTTGGGTTTTCCGGCAGCGGGATCAGAATGTGGCTGAGATTCAGTTCGGTGCTGGCGTCGTTCTGATCGCCAATCTGTTTGGCCAGGGTTTCAACTTCCTGCGGCAGAACGGTGATACGACGACGGACTTCGTTGTTACGTACTTCCGAAATCAGCATCTCTTTACGAATCTGATTACGGTAGGTGCTGTAGTTGATACCGTCATAGGCCAGACGGCTGCGCATCTGATCCATGGTCATGTTGTTTTGTTTGGCGATGTTGGCGATGGCCTGGTCGAGCTGATCGTCAGAGATCTTCACGCCCATTTTCTGGCCCATCTGCAGGACAATCTGGTCCATGATCAGACGCTCAAGGATCTGATGACGCAGGGTGGCGTCATCCGGCAGCTGCTGCCCGGCCTGGCCGGCGTTCAGTTTTACCGATTGCATCAAGCCATCGACGTCGCTTTCAAGAACAACGCCATTATTGACGACAGCCGCTACTTTATCGACAACCTGTGGGGCAGCGAAACTGGTATTCGCGATCATGGCGATACCGAGAAGCAGCGTTTTCCAGTTCTTCATACTTTTTCCATTTCAATTAACCGCAATTGCGGATTACGTGTAAACCAGCCACATCACAGGGAGCTCTGGTACGGTAAAATGTTCGAACGCAGCATCTGCTGGGTGCCGAGACCGTAGTTGGAGCTCAGGCCGCGCAGCTCAATGTTAAAGCCGAAGGTGTTGTCGTATTTGCTTTCGCTGCTGCTGTTATCCCAGCCGTTGATCTTACGTTCATAGCCGACGCGGATAGCGTAGCAGCAGGAGCTATACTGAACCCCTAACATCTGGTTCGCTGACTTTCTGGTATTCGTGTCGTAGTAATACGCGCCGACGACTGCCCAACGATCGACGATTGGCCAGCTGGCGGTCATCCCCACCTGCGAGATACCATCTTTGTACTGCTTAGCGGTGGAATAAGACGGCAGGGTCGCCTGAATGTATTCCGGGCTCGCATAACGATAGTTAAGTTGTACTAAACGGTTTTCGTCGCGACGGTATTCCACGGTTCCGCTGCCGGTTGCGACGTTATCCAGACGCGTATCGTACTGAATTCCCCCGCGTAAACCCCAGTCATCGGCGATGCGCCAGTAGGTATCGCCAGCCCATACCAGTGAACCTCGCGTGTCGTTGTTCTCCCAGTTGATGTTGTCGTCACCGGTACGTGCCTCGGTGAAATAGTAGATTTGACCAACGGAAATATTAAAACGTTCAACGGCGGCGGCATCATAAACGCGAGATGTGACGCCGGTGGAGACCTGGTTGGCGGAAGCGATACGGTCGAGGCCGCTATAGGTACGGTCGCGGAACAGGCCGCTGTAGTCCGACTGCAGCAGGGTTGAGTCGTAGCTGCCGATCTTGCTCTGGTCACGATAGGGGATATACAGATACTGCATCCGCGGCTCAAGCGTCTGGGTATAGTTCTCCTGCATATCGCGCTCGAAAACCATTTTACCATCGACTTTAAACTGCGGCATGACGCGGTTAACGGAGTCTTTGTAATCGGTACCGTTGGCCGCGTTGTAGTCATCAAGGTTGCTTTGCTGGTAATGGGTTGCCAGCAGTTTTGCCTCAGTATTGATGCTTCCCCAGCCGTTAGACAGCGGCAGATTGATGGTTGGCTCGAAGTGAACGCGCGTTGCTTCCGGCATTCTGCTGTTCGAGTTAACAAAATGCACCGCCTGGCCATAAAGATGGGTATCAAACGGGCCGACATCGTTCTGGTAGTAGTTCACGTCCAGCTGCGGCTCGGCGGAATAGGCGTTGCTTGAGTCGCGGTTAAAGACCTGGAACTGCTTGGTCGATACGGTGGCGTCAAAGTTCTGATTCGCGTAGCCGGCGCTGAGCTTCTGCGTCGCGTAGCCATCGGTACTGGAACCGTATTTAGAGCTGAAGTCGTTAAAGTAGTCCGGGTCGCTGACTTTGGTGTAGTCGGCGTTGAAGCGCCACACCTGGTCTACGACGCCAGAATGGTTCCAGTAGAACAGCCAGCGGCGGCTATTGCTGTCGCCAGAGTGATCGTCCTGGTAAATTTTATCCGAAGGCAGGTAGTCGAACTCGATTAAGCCGGTTCCTGCTTTGGTCAGATAGCGGAATTCGTTCTCCCACATGACGCCGCCGCGCTTGCTCATATAGTGCGGCGTCAGCGTGGCGTCGAAGTTCGGGGCGATGTTCCAGTAGTAAGGAAGATAGAACTCGACGCCGTTTTTGGTGCTGTATTTGGCGTTGGGGATCAGGAAGCCCGAACGACGCTTGTCGCCCACCGGCAGCTGCAGGTAGGGACTATAAAAAATCGGTACGGAACCGAGCTTGAAGCGGGCGTTCCAGATCTCAGCGACCTGTTCTTCGCGGTCGTGGATGACTTCACTGCCGACCACGCTCCAGGTGTCAGAGCCCGGCAGACAGGAGGTGAAGCTGCCGTTTTCTAAGATGGTATAGCGGTTTTCACCGCGCTGTTTCATCAGGTCAGCGGTACCGCGCCCCTGACGGCCAACCATTTGGTAATCGCCCTGCCAGACGTTGGTATCTTTGGTGTTCAGATTCGACCAGGCTTTCGGCCCTTTGAGGATCACCTGATTGTCATCATAGTGAACGTTGCCGAGGGCGTCGACCGTGCGCACCGGCTGCGGCTGGCCCGCGGCCTGCTGCTGATGAAGCTGCACTTCATCGGCCTGCAGTCGGCTGTTCCCCTGATTGATATCAACGTTGCCGGTAAATACGGCGTTATCAGGATAGTTGCCTTTCGCATGATCGGCATCGATCGTCACCGGCAGGTCGTTGGGTTTCCCTTCAACCAAAGGACGATTGTAGCTTGGTACGCCAAGCATACACTGCGTGGCGAGATCGGCAGCGAGGCCCTGTTGGCTATACAAGGCGCTGGCAATCATGGTGGCCAGGAGGCTGGGAATACGTTTTTTCATACGTTGTATTTGTTGTTCCGTCATCGTGTGGCAGCGGCTTGCAAACGGTCAGAGCCTAACGTACTCGTCTAAATCGCGCTAGTGTTAATCCTGCCCGTTTCGAGCCCGAGCGTTAGGCACCGTGTAGAATGACGAGTATGATAAAGCAAATTATAGGCTATGTCCCACAATTGACCGAGGCGTAAACGCTTTGTAACGTGCGGTCAGATATAGCTTAACTGGCGGCAGAGAGATTGGGGAGTCTATGCAGTATTTGGGTAAAATAATTGGCGTTGCGGTTGCGTTGATGATGGGCGGCGGCTTTTGGGGCGTGGTGCTGGGCTTCTTAATCGGACATATGTTTGACCGCGCGCGCAGCCGCCGGCTGAACGTCTTTGCCAATCAGCAGGAGCGCCAGTCGCTGTTTTTCTCGACGACGTTTGAAGTGATGGGGCATCTGACCAAATCGAAAGGGCGCGTTACCGAAGCCGATATTCAGGTCGCCAATTTGCTGATGGATCGCATGAACCTGCACGGCGAAGCGCGTACCGCGGCCCAGCACGCGTTTCGCGTAGGGAAATCAGATGATTACCCGCTGCGGGAGAAAATGCGCCAGCTGCGCAGCGTCTGCTTTGGGCGTTTTGATTTAATTCGGATGTTTCTGGAAATTCAGCTGCAGGCGGCTTTCGCCGACGGCGAACTGCATCCCAACGAACGTGACGTGCTGTTTGTGATTGCCGACGAGCTGGGCATCTCCCGCGCTCAGTTCGAACAGTTCCTGCGCATGATGCAGGGCGGGGCGCAGTTTGGCGGCGGTTCGCAGCAGCAATCTTACGGCCAGCGCGGCGGCAACGCCGGCTGGCAGCAGGCGCAGCGCGGGCCAACCCTTGAAGATGCCTGCAATGTGCTGGGCGTCAAAGCGACCGACGATGCCGCCACCGTCAAGCGCGCCTATCGTAAGCTGATGAGCGAGCACCATCCGGATAAGCTGGTGGCGAAAGGGCTACCGCCGGAAATGATGGAGATGGCTAAGCAGAAAGCGCAGGAGATCCAGAAAGCCTGGGAGCTGATTAAAGAGCAGCGCGGCTTCTAAACGACCGGCCTCTCCCGGGCGGGAGAGGCGTCACGATGCGCCAGCGGCGCGGCGGTACATACGCCGCGGATGGCCAATCTTGCCGTACAGCATTTCCACCTCCAGAAAGCCGATTTCCACGCAGTGCTCCAGATAGCGACGGGCCGTGGTTTTGCTCAAGCCAGCCTCGCTCACCACGTCATCAACCGAAAAGCAGCGCTCTTCTTCGCCGGTAAACAGGCTCTGCACCAGCGCCAGCGTTTTTTCTTCAATGCCTTTACTGCCGCTATCGGCTCGGTAGTTTTTAGCCTGCAGCTGATACAGCGAATCCACGTTCTGCTGGTCGACGATCTTCCATTCGCGCTGCTGATCGTAGAACTGCACGAACCGTTCAAGGGACTGGCTCAGGCGCTTCCATGATACCGGCTTAAGAATGTAGTCGAAGGCGCCGTTGCGGATTGCCTGGCTACAGGTTTCCATGTCGCTGGCGGCGGTGATAAAGATCACCGAGCAGTTAGCATGGGCCATAATAGGGTCGTTCATCAGGGTGACCCCTTTGCCGTCCGGCAGGTAGTTATCCAGCAGCACCAGCTGCGGCGGTCTGGCGTTGAGTATCTGCCGCGCCTGGGCGAGAGAGGCCGCCGTGCCGGTCAGCCGCATGCGCGGGTGTTTCTGGATAAGCTCGGCGTGCAGCCGCGCCAGTTCGCTTTCATCTTCAACGATCAGGACATCGACCAGGTCATGATGCATAGTGCGTCTCTTCTTGCGGATGGGCTGGCCCGCTGGCGGGAATAAACAGCGTGAAAATCGCCCCGCGCGGCGCGTTGTCGGCCACTTCAATCGTGCCGCCAGCCTGGGTGACATAGCGCTCAATAAGATACAGTCCAATACCGTGATCGCCGCGGGTTTTGGTGGTGACGCCGCGCTCAAATATATGCTCGCGGATCTCCGGACGAATACCAACGCCGCGATCGGCGACTTCAATCATTAATTCCCGGGCGTTGAGCTGAATCAGGATCTCGACCGGTTCGTGCGGTAGTTCAGCGCGCTGGGTGGCTTCAATGGCGTTATCCAGCAGATTACCGATGATAGAGATAAGCTCGGACTCCATCAACGAGGGCAGCGGGCGGTCGATGCGGCAGGCCGGGTCAAAGCTCAGCTCAACCCCTTTTTCCCGCGCGCGGGCGGCTTTACCCAGCAGCAGGCCGCACAGCGTCGGCGAATTAAAGTGCGATGAAATAAAGTCCAGCAGCTCCTGGGCATGCTCCGACTGCGCCTGAATATAGCGAATCGCCTCATCATAGTGGCCCATATGCAGCAGGCCGGAGAGGGTCGTCATCCGGTTGAGCTGTTCATGGCGCATGATGCGCAGATTATCAACGTAGCGTTTTACCTGGCTGAGCTGGGCGCTCAGGGAGTTGATTTCATCGCGGTCGCGGAAGGTGATCACCCAGCCCTGGAGCGCATTCTCCAGCATGATTCGCACCCGGCTGGCGAGTACCGTCAGCTGATTAAAACGGCACAGCTCGTCGTGGGTATCGCTTTCGAACATCTCTCCGCCGGCGAAAAACGGCTGCGGCGTAATGACGCTATCGATAGACTTACCGCGCAGCTGGTGCGCGGGCTGGCTCAGTCCGAGCAGGCTGCGGGCGGCGTGGTTTATCACTTCAATACGCCGGTGATGGTCAATCACAATCACCCCTTCGTATATCGACTCCATCATCGCTTTTTGCTGACGCACCAGCAGGCCGATTTCGCGCGGCTCCAGCGAGAAAATTTGTTTCTTAATGCTGCGGGTGAAGTACCAGGAGAAGATAAACAGCGCGATAAGCAGCAGCACCGCGGCGATGAAGATATTGATGACTTTTGCCAGCGTAATGCTGTCGAGATAGCTGGTGAGATAGCCGACGGAGACAATGCCAACGACCCGACCCGCGTCATCGAAAATGGGCGCTTTGCTGCGCAGGGAAATACCGAGTCCTCCTTTGCGGATGGTGGTCGTGCTTTTCCCCTCAAGTACCGGCTGGTTATCGCCGCCAACCAGCCGCGTGCCGACCCACTCCGGATGGACAGAGTGAAACAGATGCACGCCCCGCTTATCGCCAATGACGATAAAACTGGCGTCGCTGTGGGCGGCGATATTTTTCATAAAGGTCTTTATCGCCAGCGCGTCTTCACGCGCCACCTGCTGACGTAAATCCGGCATCAGCGCGATTTCTTCTGCCTGTATTTTCGCGCGGGCGCTCATTTCCTGATAAAGCTGATGGCTGGCGTCGAAATAGTAATACACGCCCAGCAGCGCAAACAGCACTGAGAAAAAAGCGACCAGCGAAATGAACAGCTTAAACTGAAATGAAACCTTCATAAGTATAATGCACAGTATCAGGGATACGGCAGCGTATCATTTTTTCGCTGCCGGCATCGTGGCTGAGGGAAACCGGTGAACGTCACAAGAGCGTCCGGGAACCAGAATTATCCGCTGGCGGGGAATTTATCAAGGTTAATCAGGCGCTGGATTTAAAAACCTTAAAAACCACGGCAATAAATCAGAGCGGTTTCACAATAATAATAGAAACCATAAAAACCATAGTGACCATTAAAACTTCTTTTTTAATCTGCCGATCCTCACATTAACTCCGCGCATGGCCCTCTAACCTGAAAAGTAATAATAACCAGAGGGCTTAATTATGAGCACCACAGACAATGCATTCTCTGCAACCATCGACCCTATTAATACGCCGAAACCCGCGCTTAAGCAGCGCTGGTGGCATATCCTCGATAACTGGAAAGTCGGTATTATCCCGCTGCCGCTCTTTTTGCTGGCCGGCGGCCTGATCGCGCTGGACTGCCTGGGCGGCAAGCTGCCGAGCGATATCGTCGTGATGGTAGCGACGCTGGCCTTTTTCGGCTTTGCCTGCGGCGAATTCGGTAAACGGCTGCCGGTACTCGGCAAGCTCGGCGCGGCGGCCATCTGCGCGACCTTTATCCCTTCTGCGCTGGTGCATTACGGCCTGCTGCCGGAGGTGGTGGTGGAATCGACCACCAAATTCTATAAGTCGACCAACATTCTTTATCTTTATATCTGCTGCATTATCGTCGGCAGCATTATGAGCATGAACCGCACCACGCTGATTCAGGGCTTTCTGCGGATTTTCTTCCCGATGCTGTGCGGCGAAATCGTCGGCATGGTGGTCGGCGTCGGCGTCGGTACCGCGCTGGGGCTGGAGCCGTTTCAGGTGTTCTTCTTTATCGTCCTGCCGATCATGGCCGGTGGCGTCGGCGAGGGGGCGATCCCGCTGTCGATTGGCTACGCCGCGCTGATGCATATGGATCAGGGCGTGGCGCTTGGGCGCGTGCTGCCGATGGTGATGCTGGGCAGCCTGACGGCGATCGTTATCTCCGGCTGTTTGAACCAGCTGGGCAAGCGTTTCCCGCATTTGACCGGGGAGGGGCAGCTGATGCCGAACCGCCGCAACGAGACGCATCGCGAAACGCCCGCCGAGGGCAAAATGGACGTGACGACGCTGGCCTCCGGCGCGCTGCTGGCGGTGCTGCTCTATATGCTGGGTATGCTGGGGCAGAAGACCATCGGCCTGCCCGCGCCGGTGGGCATGCTGTTCCTCGCGGTGCTGCTGAAGCTGGTGAACGGCGTCTCTCCGCGCCTGCAGGAGGGCTCGCAGATGGTGTATAAGTTCTTCCGTACGGCGGTCACCTATCCGATTCTGTTTGCCGTCGGCGTGGCGATCACCCCGTGGCAGGAGCTGGTCAACGCCTTTACCGTGACCAATTTGCTGGTGATTATCAGCACCGTAACGGCGCTGGTGGCGACCGGTTTCCTGGTCGGCAAAAAGATTGGCATGTACCCGATTGACGTGGCGATTGTCTCCTGCTGCCAGAGCGGTCAGGGCGGTACCGGCGACGTGGCGATTCTGACCTCCGGCAACCGCATGAACCTGATGCCGTTCGCGCAGATCGCAACCCGGATCGGCGGCGCGATTAATGTTTCGCTGGGTCTGCTGTTCCTCAGTCACTTTCTGGCCTGATTTAACTTTTTTATAACCGCTAAGTCTGCTTTTTCGTGCTAAATGGCGCAGAAAATATCTGCGCCCCGTCTCCAAAACAGGGATCGTTTAGCGATACAATCAGCGCCATTATTCGCGACTGCGACGGCAGCCTGTCCGCTGCCTTTTATTAAGTGAGGAGAGAAACAAATGTCAGTGGATACTCTCGCCCGTGAGGGCGTAAGCATGGAAGCGCTGCTGGCGGCGAAAGAGCAGCGTGCCGCGCGCCAGGCCGACTGGTTAGCCCATTATCAGCGGCCGGTGATTTCGCTGACCCTGGTGACGCCGGGCGCGGTGAAAGACAGCATTCGCTACCGTAATATGATGGGGGTGGCGCTGCAGGCCTGCGATCAGATGCTGTGGAAACACCGCTGGCAGACGCTGGATCGCCAGGTGCTGTGGCTGCCGACCGGGCCGGAAGCGCTGTGGTGCGTCGATCACGCCGCCAGTGAAATCAAAGCCTTCTGTACCGATCTTGAGCATACCCATCCGCTGGGCCGCCTGTGGGATATTGACGTCATTTGCCCGAAAAATGGCCTGGTTGGCCGTCAGTCAATGGGGGAGAACCAGCGCCGCTGCCTGCTGTGCGACGAGCCCGCGCACGCCTGCGCGCGCAGCCGCCGCCATGATACCGGGCAGGTTGTGGCCCGCGTTGAGCAGATGATTGATGCGTGGTTTGCCCGCGACTGACGCCCGTTTTCCGCGGCATTGATGAGCGAGGAGTAGCCCGGGTGAGCCGCTGGCGGCACGACCCGGGACAGAGAGGTACGGTCAGAAGTCGATCGGCGCGCGAAACGTCATCGTATTACCGAAAGCGGGGTGGGTGATGGTCAGCGTTTCGGCGTGCAGCAGCAGACGAGGCGCCATGGCCAGCGCTTCCGGCGACGCATAAAAGCGGTCGCCAAGAATCGGATGGCCCAGCGCCAGCATATGCACGCGCAGCTGATGCGAACGCCCGGTAATCGGCTTCAGGCGCACGCGGGCGGTGTTGTCCGCCGCCAACTCCAGCACTTCATACTCGGTTTGCGCCGCTTTGCCGGTTTCGTAACACACCTTCTGCTTTGGCCGGTTCGGCCAGTCGCAAATCAGCGGTAAATCCACCAGACCCTCGGTTTTCTCCGGATGCCCCCAGACGCGGGCGACGTACTGCTTTTTCGGCTCCCGCTCGCGGAACTGCCGCTTCAGCTCGCGCTCTGCCGCTTTGGTCAGGGCCACCACAATCACGCCGCTGGTCGCCATATCCAGCCGGTGCACCGACTCGGCCTGCGGGAAGTCGCGCTGAACGCGCGCCATCACGCTGTCTTTGTGCTCGGCAAGCCGGCCCGGCACGGACAACAGGCCGCTTGGCTTGTTGACCACCATAATGTGCTCATCCTGGTAGAGAATAACCAGCCAGGGATCCTGCGGCGGATTGTAGTTTTCCATCGCCATATTCGCGTTCCGTTACTGGTGGGTGACCACGATTAAGCGCAGCGCATCCAGGCGCCAGCCCGCCTGCGCCAGCGCGTCCATAACCTGCTGACGGTTGCTCTCGATAGCCGCCAGTTCATCATCGCGGATGTTCGGGTTCACGGCGCGCAGCGCTTCAAGGCGCGACAGCTCTGCCGTCAGCTTATCGTCGGCTTCTTTACGCGCGGCGTCGATCAGCGCCTGGGCCGCTTTGGCTACCTGGCCTTCGCCCTGCTGTAAAATCGCGTGGACGTCCTGCTGGACGGCGTTGACCAGTTTGCTGCCGGTGTGGCGGTTAACCGCGCTCAGCTGACGGTTGAAGCTTTCGAACTCCACCTGACCGGCGAGGTTGTTGCCGTTTTTGTCGAGCAGCATGCGCACCGGCGTCGGCGGCAGGAAGCGGTTGAGCTGCAGATGCTTCGGCGCCTGCGCTTCAACGACGTAAATCAGCTCCAGCAGCAGAGTACCTACCGGCAGCGCTTTATTCTTCAGCAGCGAAATGGTGCTGCTGCCGGTATCGCCGGAGAGGATCAGATCCAGACCGTTGATAATCAGCGGATGTTCCCAGGTGATGAACTGCGCGTCTTCGCGGGACAGGGCGACGTCACGCTCAAAGGTAATGGTGCAGCCATCTTCCGGCAGGCCCGGGAAATCCGGGACCAGCATATGGTCGGAGGGGGTCAGGACAATCAGATTCTCGCCGCGATCGTCCTGGTTGATGCCGACGATATCAAACAGGTTCATGGAGAAGGCGATCAGGCTGGTGTCGTCATCCTGTTCTTCAATGCTTTCCGCAAGCTGCTGGGCTTTTTCTCCGCCGTTGGAGTGGATCTCCAGCAGACGGTCGCGGCCCTGTTCCAGCTGCGCTTTCAGCGCTTCATGCTGCTGGCGGCAGGCTTTGATCAGGTCGTCGAAGCCGTCGGTATTTTCCGGCGTGGCAAGATAGTTGATCAGTTCGTTATGCACGCTGTCGTAGACGGTACGGCCGGTCGGGCAGGTGTGCTCGAAAGCGTCCAGGCCTTCGTGATACCAGCGCACCAGCACCGACTGGGCGGTTCTTTCCAGATAGGGAACGTGGATCTGAATATCGTGAGCCTGGCCGATACGGTCAAGACGGCCGATACGCTGCTCCAGCAGATCCGGGTTGAACGGCAGGTCGAACATCACCAGATTGCTGGCGAACTGGAAGTTGCGGCCTTCGGAGCCGATCTCAGAACACAGCAGCACCTGAGCGCCGGTATCTTCCTCGGCGAACCAGGCGGCGGCGCGGTCGCGTTCGATAATCGACATCCCTTCGTGGAACACCGCGGCGCGAATGCCTTCGCGCTCGCGCAGGACCTGCTCCAGCTGCAGCGCGGTGGCCGCTTTGGCGCAGATGACCAGTACTTTCTGCGAGCGGTGGCTGGTGAGATGGCCCATCAGCCATTCAACGCGCGGATCGAAGTTCCACCAGGTGCCGGTATCGCCTTCAAATTCCTGATAAATCTGCTCCGGATAGAGCATGTCGCGGGCGCGCTCTTCGGCGGTTTTGCGGGCGCCCATAATACCGGAAACCTTAATGGCCGTCTGGTACTGGGTCGGCAGCGGCAGACGAATCGTATGCAGCTCGCGTTTCGGGAAACCTTTGACGCCGTTACGGGTGTTGCGGAACAGCACGCGGCTGGTGCCGTGGCGGTCCATCAGCATCGACACCAGCTCCTGACGAGCGGCCTGGGCATCATCGCGATCGCTGTTGGCGGCCTGCAATAATGGTTCAATATCCTGTTCGCCGATCAGATCGCTCAGCGCGTTCAGATCGGCGTCGCTCAGCTTATTACCGGCCAGCAGCAGGGCGACCGCGTCGGCAACCGGACGGTAGTTCTGCTGCTCTTCAACAAACTGGGCGAAGTCGTGGAAACGGTTGGGGTCGAGCAGGCGCAGGCGGGCGAAGTGGCTCTCCATTCCCAACTGCTCCGGCGTCGCGGTGAGCAGCAGAATGCCCGGCACGCATTCGGCCAGCTGTTCAATCGCCTGATATTCCCGGCTCGGGGCGTCTTCGCTCCAGACCAGGTGGTGCGCTTCATCAACGACCATCAGATCCCATTCGGCTTCGCACAGGTGTTCCAGGCGCTGCTTGCTGCGGCGCACGAAATCCAGCGAACAGATCACCAGCTGTTCGGTTTCGAACGGGTTAATCGCGTCGTGCTGCGCTTCGGCATAACGCTCATCGTCAAACAGCGAGAAGCGCAGGTTAAAGCGGCGCAGCATTTCCACCAGCCACTGGTGCTGCAGGGTTTCCGGGACGACGATCAGGACGCGTTCCGCGGCGCCGGAGAGCAGCTGCTGATGCAGGATCATCCCGGCTTCAATGGTTTTACCTAAACCCACTTCGTCCGCCAGCAGGACGCGCGGCGCGTGGCGGCGGCCAACGTCGTGGGCGATATTCAGCTGATGCGGGATCAGGCTGGTGCGCTGGCCACGCAGGCCGCTCCACGGCATACGGTACTGTTCGCTCTGGAATTTACGCGCACGATAGCGCAGGGCGAAACGGTCCATACGGTCGATCTGTCCGGCGAACAGACGGTCCTGCGGTTTGCTGAAGACCAGCTTGCTGTCGAGGAGCACTTCACGCAGGGTAACGTTGGCTTCCTGAGTATCGAGGCGGGTGCCGGTGTAGGCCAGCAGACCGTTCTCTTCATTAACTTCGTCAACCTGGAGTTGCCAGCCTTCGTGGCTGGTGATGGTATCACCCGGGTTAAACATCACGCGGGTGATTGGGGAGTCGTTGCGTGCGTACAGACGGTTTTCGCCGATGGCGGGGAAAAGCAGGGTCACCATGCGCGCGTCCAGCGCAACGACCGTCCCTAATCCCAGTTCGCTCTCTGTGTCGCTAATCCAGCGTTGACCAAGTGTAAAAGGCATATATGTTCGGCTCTTTAGTTCTTTGATTGCAGGCAATAGTTGAGCATCTCCATGGAGAATCGGAGATACGTCAAAATTGGGTCCAGGAATGGAAAGGGCGCTATATTACTGGATGGCGGAACGTTCGTCACGTCCTCCTCACCCTTCATTTTGCGGCTTTTGCGCCAGCGGAATGAGTGAGAAAAAATCAAAATAGCCCCAGCTGCCCCGTCACTATTGTAGCAAAATCGTCGTCGACAAAGGGAAGTATTCCTTCGGCGACAGGCTCTAATTGCTTAGAAAGATAGTGTTCATAATCCAGCGGTGATTGCTGATAATCCACCGGCTCCGGCCCGCCGGTGGTCCAGACGTATTTAATGCTGCCGCGCTGCTGATACTGCTGCGGCCTGCCCAGCCTGACGTTTTGCTCATCAGCGAGCCTGGCCGCGCGCACGTGCGGCGGCACGTTGCGCTGATACTCCGCCAGCGGACGGCGCAGGCGCTTGCGGTAGACCAGCCGATCGTCAAGCTCGCCGTTCATCAGCTTATCAATGGTTTCGCGCACGTAATCGCGATAGGGCTGATGGCGGAAAATGCGCAGATAAAGCTCCTGCTGAAACTGCTGGGCCAGCGGCGTCCAGTCGGTGCGTACCGTCTCCAGCCCTTTAAACACCATGCGCTGCTCGCTGCCTTCCTGAATCATCCCGGCGTAGCGCTTTTTACTGCCGGTATCCGCGCCGCGAATGGTGGGCATGAGAAAGCGGCAGAAGTGGGTTTCGAACTCCAGCTCGAGGGTGCTGACAAGCCCCTCTTTGCTCAGCTCCGCCGCCCACCATTCGTTGACAAAGGCCACCAGCGAGCGGCCGATGCTGCTGGCTTCCTCTTCGCTGTGGGACCGTTTGAGCCACACGAAGGTGGAGTCGGTATCGCCGTAGATAACGTCATAGCCCTGGGATTCAATCAGCGCTTTGGTCTGGCGCATAATCGTGTGGCCGCGCATGGTGATGGATGAGGCCAGACGCGGATCGAAAAAGCGGCAGGCGCTGGTACCGAGCACGCCGTAGAAGGCGTTCATAATGATTTTCAGCGCCTGCGACAGCGGTTTGTTTTTATGCTGCTTGGCCTCGTCGCGCCCGTGCCAGATTTGCCCGACGATCCCCGGCAGGCAGTGTTTTTCTCGCGAGAAGCGCGCGCCGAGAAAGCCTTCGGTGCTGTGAGCGTCATCGGGCTGCGCCAGACCTTCCACCAGCCCTACCGGGTCGATCAGAAAGGTGCGGATAATCGACGGGTACAGGCTTTTGTAATCCAGCACCAGCACCGAGTCGTAGAGGCCGGGGCGGGAGTCCATCACGTAGCCGCCGGGGCTGGCCTGCGGCGGCACTTCACCGAGGTTCGGCGCGACGTAGCCGAGCCGGTGCATGCGTGGGAAATAGAGATGGCTAAAGGCGGCTACCGAACCGCCGTGGCGATCCGCAGGCAGGCCGTTGACCGTCGCGCGCTCCAGCAAAAACGGCATGATCTCGGTTTTGTGGAAGATGCGCGTGACCAGCTCGCAGTCCTGCAGGTTATAGGTGGCCAGCGCCGGTTTATCCTGGTGAAAGCGGCGATCGATTTCATCCATCCGATCCCAGGGATTATCAATGGCTTTGCCCTCGCCGAGCAGCTCGCGGGCGACCGACTCCAGCGCAAAAGAGGAGAAGTTCCAGAACGCGGATTTCAGCGCCTCGATGCCATCGATAATCAGGCGGCCGTTGGCCTGAGCAAAGAAGACGCCATTCTTAAAACCGTGTTCGCGCCACTCCAGTTCGCTGTTGCCGCGGCCGAGCAGCAGCGGGATGCGATAGCGCTCGGCGTGCTTTTGCAGGACGCGTAAATCAAACTGCACCACGTTCCAGCCGATCAGCACGTCCGGGTCGTGGGCGGCAAACCAGGCGTTAAGCTTTTCCAGCAGCAGCGGGCGGCTGGCGACGTACTCCAGTTCGAAATCGACGGCAGGCGGGGTGGCAGGTTCCGGCCCTAACATATAGACGACCCGCTGGCCGCAGCCTTCAAGGCCGATGCAGTAGAGCTCGCCGTGGCGGCTGGTTTCGATGTCCAGCGACACCCACTTCAGGGGCGGCCGGTAGTGGGGATTGGGCTTCATCCGCGCGTTGACCAGCCGCTGGCCGCGCGCCTCGCCTTCAACCCACACCGGGGCGGTGATAAAGCGCTCCATCAGATAGCGCTCCGGCGGGCGAACGTCGCCTTCATATACCGTGACGCCGTTTTCGCGCAGCTTTTTTTCCAGCCGCATCAGCTGGCGGTGAGCGCGGCAGTAGAGACCAAACACCCGCTGGCGATGAAAATCTTGCAGAGTGAGCGCAGCAAGGCGATGGCCGTTTTCGCCCTGCAGCAGGCGTTCAGCCTGCGGGCGCTGCGATTCGGGAATGAACGCGACGGATTCCTGCGGCGGCAGGGTGACCTCAAGCGGGCCGTCATCGGTCGCCAGCCAGAATGTCAGTTCGGTGCCCTGCGGGGTATCCCGCCAGTGACGGGTGAGTAAAAAACCTGCTCGTGGCTGCGTCACGCCGTGCTCTCATCAGTAAAAACCAGGCCTGATTATAGCCTGGTTCACCGAATGATGCTGGGGTTTTATACAGGTATGGCGCGCTGTTTCCCGGACTTAGCCGGGCTACCAGCCTGTAGCCCGGCTAAGCGCAGCGCGAGCCGGGAATGCTGCGGCGTTACTGCCCGTAATAGGCTTTCGCGCCGTGCTTGCGCAGATAGTGTTTATCCAGCAGCGTTTGCTGCATCTCCGGCAGCTGCGGCGCCAGCTGGCGGCAGAAGATGCCCATATAGGCGATCTCTTCCAGCACGATAGCGTTATGCACCGCGTCTTCGGCGTTTTTCCCCCAGGCAAACGGGCCGTGCGAGTGCACCAGCACGCCGGGCATTTGCGCCGGATCGATGCCTTTCTCACGGAAGGTTTCAACGATCACTTCGCCGGTTTGCCATTCGTACTCGCCGTTGATCTCATCGTCGGTCATCAAACGGGTACAGGGGACCGCACCGTAGAAATAGTCGGCGTGGGTGGTGCCGGTAGCGGGAATCGACTGTCCGGCCTGCGCCCAGATGGTGGCGTGACGCGAATGGGTATGAACAATGCCGCCCAGCGTCGGGAATGCCTGATACAGCAGACGGTGGGTTGGCGTATCGGAAGAGGGCTTTTTCTTGCCTTCCACCACGTCGCCGGTTTCCAGGCTGACCACCACCATATCCTCGGCGGTCATGACGCTGTAGTCGACGCCGGAGGGTTTAATCACCAGCACGCCCCGTTCACGGTCGACGGCGCTGACGTTGCCCCAGGTGAGGGTAACCAGATTGTGCTTTGGCAGGGCCAGGTTGGCTTCGAGAACCTGCCGTTTAAGATCTTCTAACATACTGTGCTCCGAATTGCTGGCGAGTCAGTTCCCCTCACCCGCACCCTCAGGGAGAGGGTGAGGGACGGCCCCTTAGCGTTTTGAACCGTAATACACTTCGTTCCAGCGCAGCGCGTCCTTGAAGGAGGGCAGACGGGTTTCGTTATCAATCACGGTCAGCTCGATATCCTGCAGCTCAGCAAACTGGCGCATATCGTCGAGGGTGAGCGCATGGCTGAAGACGGTGTGGTGCGCGCCGCCAGCGATGATCCAGGCTTCGGACGCGGTGCGCAGATCCGGATGCGCTTTCCACAAGGCGTTGGCCACCGGCAGCTTCGGCAGTTCGTGCGGCGTTTTCACCGTTTCAATGGTGTTCACCAGCAGACGATAGCGATCGCCGAGATCGATCAGGCTGGCGACGATCGCCGGGCCGGTCTGGGTGTTAAAGATGATGCGCGCCGGATCGGCTTTCCCGCCGATGCCCAGCGGCTGCACGTCGAGAATCGGTTTTTCAGGGGTGGCGATGGTCGGGCAGACTTCCAGCATATGCGAGCCCAGCGCCAGATCGTTGCCTTTCTCGAAGTGGTAGGTGTAATCCTCCATAAAGGAGGTGCCGCCCTGCAGACCAGTTGCCATCACCTTCATGATGCGAAGCAGAGCGGCGGTTTTCCAGTCGCCTTCGCCCGCAAAGCCGTAGCCCTGCTGCATCAGACGCTGCACGGCGAGACCCGGAAGCTGTTTCAGGCCGTGTAAATCTTCAAAGGTGGTGGTGAACGCGTGGAAGCCGCCCTTTTCCAGGAAGCGCTTCATCCCCAGCTCAATGCGCGCGGCATCGAGAAGGTTCTGCCGCTTATCGCCGTGGATTTGCACCGCGGGGGTCAGGCGATAGCTGCTTTCGTACTCATCCACCAGGGCGCTGATTTCACCGTCGGTGACCGCATTGACGACCTGCACCAGATCGCCCACCGCCCAGGTGTTAACCGAGAAGCCAAACTTAATCTGCGCGGCGACTTTATCCCCGTCGGTGACCGCCACTTCGCGCATGTTATCGCCGAAACGGCACACTTTCAGGTGGCGGGTATCCTGTTTAGAGACCGCCTGGCGCATCCACGCGCCGATGCGCTGATGGGCTTCTTTATCCTGCCAGTGGCCGGTCACCACGCTGTGCTGCTGACGCATGCGGGCGCCGATGAAGCCAAATTCGCGGCCGCCGTGGGCGGTCTGGTTCAGGTTCATAAAGTCCATATCGATGCTGTCCCACGGCAGGGCCGCGTTGAACTGGGTATGAAACTGCATCAGCGGTTTATTCAGGATCGTGAGGCCATTGATCCACATTTTCGCCGGCGAGAAGGTATGCAGCCACACCACCATCCCGGCGCACTTATCATCGTAGTTTGCGTCGCGGCAGATATGGGTGATCTCATCCGGCGTGGTACCCAGCGGCTTAAGCACCAGTTTGCACGGCAGTTTGGCTTCCGCATTCAGGCTGTTCACCACATGTTCTGCGTGCTTTGTCACCTGACGTAGCGCTTCAGGGCCGTACAGATGCTGGCTACCGATAACGAACCACACTTCATAGTTATTAAAAATCGTCATTTTCATGTCCTTAATGGGTGAGGGCTGCCTGAGATTGCGGCGCGGATTCCGCTTTTGCAGTCGAAGGGAGATAACGTTGTTCCGCGCTGAGCGACCACTGCTGGTAGCGCTGATAGAGTTGTTCGAAGCGTTGCGCCTGCGCCGGACGAGGCTGCAGGGTACTTTCCACCTGGCTGGCCATGTTTTCCTGTGCGGCAGGGATATCGCGGTATACGCCGGCGGCAACGGCGGCGAAGATAGCCGCGCCCAGGGCGCAGCACTGATCGGACGCGACGATTTGCAGCGGGCGATTCAGCACATCGCAGCAGGCCTGCATGATCACCGGGTTTTTGCGCGCGATGCCGCCGAGCGCCATCACGTTATTGACCGGGATCCCCTGTTCGGTGAAGCACTCCATAATGGCGCGGGCGCCAAAAGCGGTGGCGGCAATCAGTCCGCCGAACAGCGCCGGGGCGTCGGTGGCGAGGTTCAGATCGGTAATGACCCCTTTCAGACGCTGGTTGGCATTCGGCGTACGGCGGCCGTTAAACCAGTCCAGCACCACCGGCAGGTGGTCAAGAGACGGATTTTTTGCCCATGCGTCGGTCAGCGCGGGCAGCAGCTGTTTCTGGCTGGCTTTGATCTGCTCTTTGAGTTCCGGGTGGGCCTGCGCCAGCTGCTCCAGCGGCCAGCCGAGAATGCGGCCAAACCAGGCGTAGATGTCGCCAAAAGCGGATTGCCCCGCTTCCATACCGATAAAGTCAGGCACGACGCTGCCGTCGACCTGGCCGCAAATCCCTTGCACCGTGCGCTCGCCAACGCTCTGTTTATCGGCGATCAGAATGTCGCAGGTGGAGGTGCCGATAACTTTGACCAGCGCGTTTGGCTGCGCACCGGCGCCGACGGCGCCCATATGGCAGTCGAATGCGCCGCCGGAGATGGCGACGGTTTGCGGCAGGCCCAGGCGCGCGGCCCATTCGGCGGTGAGCGTGCCGACCGGGACATCCGCAGTCCAGGTATCGCTGAACATCGGGTAGGCCAGGCTCTGGTTGATTATCGGGTCGAGTTCATCGAAGAAACCGGCAGGCGGCAGTCCGCCCCAGCTTTCATGCCACAGGGATTTGTGCCCGGCGCTGCAGCGGCCGCGACGAATATCCTGCGGGCGGGTGGTCCCGGAAAGCAGGGCCGGCACCCAGTCGCACAGCTCAATCCACGATGCGGCGGCCTCGGCGACGGCGCTGTCCTGGCGGGTCACGTGGAGGATCTTGGCCCAGAACCATTCGCTGGAGTAGATACCGCCGATATAGCGGGAGTAATCCTCTTTGCCCGGCTGGTGGCACAGGCGGGTAATCTCCTCCGCCTCCTCCACCGCGGTATGGTCCTTCCACAGCACGAACATGGCGTTGGGGTTGCTGGCGAATTCGTCGCGCAGCGCCAGGACGTTGCCGTCGGCGTCGATGGGCGCGGGGGTGGAGCCGGTGCTGTCAACGCCGATACCCACCACGGCAGCGCGCTGTTCGGCGCTAAGCGCGGCGAGGACGCTTTTCAGCGCGGCTTCCATTGATTCGATATAGTCGCGTGGATGATGGCGGAACTGGTTGTTCGGACCATCGCAAAATAGCCCCTCCTGCCAGCGCGGATACCACTCGACGCTTGCGGCGAGCTCTTCGCCGGTCGCGCACTCTACCGCCAGGGCGCGTACTGAATCACTGCCAAAATCGAGGCCAATCGCAATTGCCATACTGTTACTCCATGCTAAAAATCATTCATGGTGAAACAGTAGATATCTGGGCTGAAAACCGTCAGGCCGTATTCGCTAATCTTATGGACTATATTGCTGTGACGTCGCAAAGTGTGACGCCGTGCAAATATTCAATGTGGACTTTCCTGCCGTCTTTATAGACACTTCAGTTATGCGCTGAAAGCGCCTGAACTGTGCGCCGTGCTCAGTTTTTATCGAGAAGAGGCGGGTTTTAATTCATTTTCTAACCCGCGTCGCAGCATGAGCGACCAGCCAGAGGATAAAATACAAGGTATGGACAATTGGTGTCCTTAATGCCTCCTGGAGAGCAGAGTTTATGGCCGAAACGCAAAACGATCCTTTGTTGCCGGGTTACTCTTTTAACGCCCATCTGGTGACGGGCCTGACGCCAATTGAAGCCGATGGCTATCTTGATTTCTTTATTGACCGTCCGCTGGGCATGAAGGGCTATATCCTTAATCTGACGATTCGCGGCGAAGGGGTGATCAATAACCACGGAGAGCAGTTTATCTGCCGGCCTGGCGATATGCTGCTGTTCCCGCCGGGAGAGATTCACCATTATGGCCGCCATCCCGATGCCCGCGAGTGGTATCACCAGTGGGTCTATTTCCGGCCGCGCGCCTACTGGCATGAATGGCTTAACTGGCCAACGATTTTTGCCCAGACCGGCTTTTTCCGCCCGGATGAGCAGTGGCAGGCGCGCTTTGGCGAACTGTTCGGGCAGATTGTGGAGGCCGGGCAGGGCGCCGGGCGTTACTCCGAGCTGCTGGCGATCAATCTTATGGAGCAACTGCTGCTCAGGCGCATGGAAGCTATCAACGAATCGCTGCATCCGCCGCTGGATAACCGGGTGCGCGATGCCTGCCAGTACATCAGCGATCATCTGGCGGACAGCCATTTCGATATTGCCAGCGTCGCCCAGCACGTGTGCCTGTCGCCGTCGCGCCTGTCGCATCTGTTCCGCCAGCAGCTGGGGATCAGCGTACTGGGGTGGCGGGAGGATCAGCGCATTAGCCAGGCCAAGCTGCTGCTGAGCACGACGCGGATGCCGATCGCGACCGTTGGCCGTAACGTCGGTTTTGAGGACCAGCTCTACTTTTCGCGCGTGTTTAAGAAATGCACCGGCGCCAGCCCGAGCGAGTTTCGCGCAGGGTGTGAATAAAAAGTAAAGAAAGTGAAATGATGGCCCGGATTTTTAACACAGCCAGTAAACTATACAAACAAATGATGGCTTGACGAAGTATGAACGGCTCCGGAGAATCCGTGCTTCGTTTTTAAACCGGGTACATTATGCAAGCATTGCTGGAACACTTTATTACTCAATCCACGGTCTATTCTCTGATAGCCGTTCTGCTGGTCGCCTTCCTCGAGTCGCTGGCGCTGGTGGGGCTTATCTTACCGGGAACGGTGATGATGGCCGGATTGGGGGCGCTGATCGGCAGCGGCGAGGTTAACTTCTGGCAGGCGTGGCTGGCGGGGATTATCGGCTGTTTGCTCGGCGACTGGATTTCATTCTGGCTTGGCTGGCGGTTTAAAAAGCCGCTGCATCGCTGGTCTTTTTTGAAGAAAAACAAAGCACTGCTGGATAAAACCGAACATGCGCTGCATCAGCACAGCATGTTTACGATTCTGATTGGCCGCTTCGTCGGGCCGACGCGCCCGCTGGTGCCGATGGTCGCCGGGATGCTCGATCTGCCGGTCGCGAAGTTCATCCCGCCGAATATCATCGGCTGCCTGCTGTGGCCGCCGCTCTACTTCTTACCGGGAATCCTTGCCGGGGCGGCCATTGATATCCCGGCCGATGAGAATAGCGCCAGCTTTAAGTGGCTGCTGCTGGGGGCGGCGCTGCTGGCGTGGCTGGCGGCGTGGCTATGCTGGCGGCTGTGGCGCAGCGCCAAAAGCGCCGGCGATCGTCTCACCCGTTTTCTGCCGCGTTCGCGCCTGCTGTGGCTCGCTCCGCTCATGGTGTGCGCCGCCGGCGCGGCGCTGGTGTTTGCCTTCCGTCATCCGCTGATGCCGGTCTATCTCGACATCCTGCATAAGGTTATTTTGCGCTAATTCCCAGCAGCGCCGAGGCGCTGCTGTTGCCGCTGAGCAGCGCGGCGGTCGCGCCATCCCAGGCAATCCGTCCCTCAGCCACGACCACCGACCGCGGCGCGATGCGCGCCGCATCTTCCACGCTGTGCGAGACCATCAGCAGCGTCAGCTGCCGCTGCTGGCAGACGTCGGCAACCAGCGTCAGCATCTCCAGCCTCAGCGCGGGATCGAGCGCCGAGAAGGGCTCATCCAGCAGCAGTACCGGCTGCTGGCGCACCAGACAGCGCGCCAGCGCCGCACGCTGGCGCTGGCCGCCGGAAAGCTCGCCCGGCAGCCGCTCTAACATCGCGTCAATCCCCATCTGCCCGGCAATCGCCTGCAGATGGGCGGATTGATCCGCGTTCAGCTTGAGCCCCGGGTGCATTCCCAGCGCAATGTTCTGGCGGATGGTGAGATGGTTGAACAGATTATTTTCCTGAAACAGCATCGATACCGGACGACGCGCGGGCGGCGTGTGGGTATGGGGCTGGCCGTCGAGCGCGATACTGCCGCTGGCGGGCGTTAAAAAACCGGCAATCAGGTTCAGCAGCGTGCTTTTTCCGGCCCCGCTCGGGCCAAGAACCGCGATGCGCTCACCGCGTTCGACGGAAAGCGTAAAACGCATCGGCAGATGCTGGTAAAGCCAGGTCACATCATTCAGTTTTAGCATCGCGTCCCGGAAGTTTTTCAATCACGCTAAAGAGTAAAAAGCACAGCAGCAGAAGCAGAAGGGCGGTCACGGCGCCGTCCTGGCTACGGTAAGAACCAATTTGCTGATACAGATAAAAGGGCAGCGTACGGAAATCTTCGTTGCCGAACAGCGCCACGACGCCGAAATCGCCAATCGACAGCACGCAGGCGAAGGCCAGCGCCTGGGCCAGCGGCCGCTTTAAAGCGCGAAGCTCGACCACCCGAAGGCGGGTGAAGCCGCGCATCCCCAGCGACTGGCAGAGGGTGCCGTAGCGGGCGGCGATATCGCGCATCGGGTTTTCCAGTACCTTGAGCGCATAGGGGATTGCCATCAGCGCATTGGTGAAAATCACGATACCGTCGGCGGACTCGGGCAGGCCCACGCTGTTATTGAGCAACAGGAAGAAACCGGTGGCCAGCACGATGCCCGGCATGGCGAGGATCAGCATCCCGCTCAGCTCAAGCGCCTGACCGGCCAGAGGGTGACGGCGGGCGCGAAGCTCGCGGCTGCTCCAGAGCAGCATCATGGTCAGGATGACGCTTAAGACCCCGGCGGCAAGGGCGATACGCAGAGACGTCCACAGCGCCTGCCATAGCGCCGGCTGATGCAGCACGCTCAGCAGATTGCTGTTCAGCCCGTCGCCTATCACCGCCAGCAGCGGCGGCAGCAGCAGTAAAAGCGCCGCGCCAATCAGCGCCGCGTCGCACAGCCGGCTGTACAGCCGGTCGTCGGGATCGCGCCAGCCGCGAATATGGCTGGCCCCGATGGCGAGGGCTTTACTCAGGCGCTGGCTAAGCAGTACCAGCCCGAGGCAGCAGACCATCTGGATAAGCGCCAGCATTGCCGCGCGCGCCGGGTCGTAGTCGAAATTAAGGGCCTGGTAAATCGCCAGTTCGATGGTGGTCGCCCGCGGGCCGCCGCCCAGCGACAGCACGGTCGCAAAGCTGGCGAAACAGAGCATAAAGATCAGCGCCGCGACCGGTGGAATTTGCCGGCGCAGCCACGGCCACTCGACCAGCCGGAAGAAGACGTAGCCGCGCATGCCGAGCTGGGCGGCAATTTGCCGCTGTTCGCCGGGGATATTTTCCAGCGTCTGCAGCAGCAGGCGCGTGGCCATCGGCATATTAAAGAATACGTGCGCCAGCAGGATCCCCTGTAGCCCGTAGGGCGAGAATTCCCACTGCCAGCCAAAAACGTGGCATAGCTGGGCCAGCCAGCCCTGACGACCGTAGACGCTAAGAATGCCGAAGACCGCCACCAGTACCGGCAGAATTAAGGTCATCGCGCAAAGGCGCAGCAGCAGCGTGCGCCCGGGGAAGCGCCGCCGGTACAGGGCGCGGGCGAGGAATATCGCCGGTAGCACCGAAAAAAGCGCGGAAAGGAAGGCCTGCCAGAAGGAGAAACGCACCACGTGCCAGAGATAGCTGTCGCGGATAAGCGCGTTCCAGGAGGTCTCCGGGGCGCTGAACCATAGCGCCAGAAAGGCGGCCAGCGCCACGACGACCAGAACGATGGCCGCCGTGAGTCCCGGCAGGAGCCAGCCGAAAGCTAGCGGCTGACGGCGCGTTGCCATGCGCTAATCCAGTTCTGACGTTCGGCGGCCACCTGTTGCGGTGTGAATTCGAGGGTCGTTTGCGGTTTCATCAGCGCGTCAAAGCCTGCCGGAAGCGCAACCGTCGTCACCGGATACATCCAGTTGCCGGTGGGGATCGCGTTCTGGAAGCCCGGCGATACCATAAATTTAAGGAACTTTTCCGCCAGCTCCGGCTGTTTGCTGGCCGCGGTGCGGGCGGCTACCTCAACCTGCAGGTAGTGGCCTTCAGCGAAGTTTGCCGCGGCGTAGTTATCTTTTTTCTCTTCGATAATGTGGTAAGCCGGGGAGGTGGTGTAGCTCAGCACCAGATCGCTTTCGCCTTTCAGGAACAGGCCGTAGGCTTCGCTCCAGCCCTTGGTAACGGTAACGGTTTTCGCCGCCAGCTTCTGCCAGGCTTCCGGCGCTTTATCGCCGTAGACTTTTTGCATCCACAGCAGCAGGCCCAGGCCCGGCGTACTGGTGCGCGGATCTTCATAAATCACCCGCCATTTTTGCTCGCCCTCAACCAGCTCTTTCAGGCTTTTCGGCGGATTTTTCAGCTTGTTTTTATCGTAAACAAAGGCGAAGTAGCCGTAATCGAACGGCACGAAGGTGTCGTTGTCCCAGCCGCCGGGCACGCTGACCGCGCTGGCCGGGACGCCGCTTTTGGCGAACAGCTTGCTTTGCGAAGCGGCTTCCAGCAGGTTGTTATCCAGCCCCAGCACCACGTCGGCTTTGCTGTTTTTGCCTTCCATTCGCAGGCGGTTGAGCAGCGAGACGCCATCTTCCAGCGCCACGAACTTCAGCTCGCAGCCGCAGTCGGCTTCAAAGGCTTTTTTAACCGCCGGGCCCGGGCCCCAGTCGGCGGAGAACGAGTCGTAGGTATAAACGGTGAGCAGCGGTTTGGCAAAAACGGGCGCGGCGACCAGCGCCAGCAGGGGGAGTAATTTTTTCAACACTTTGCACCTCAGAAAAAGGGGGGGCAAAGGATTTTGAGAGGGCCTCAAATCCCTTCGCCGGCGTTATCCGGATCAGGTTCGACGGGTATTTTCTCAGCCCATACGCTTTATCTTCGGGTTGCTTCTGCGCTAACCGCGCGTTGAGGCAACTTGAATGAGATTGCGTATGTTTATTAGCACCCCGTTGAGAACGGCAGTTAGTGTAATGATTTTGTTTGCCAACGGAAAGCATTACGGCTCCGGCGGCGAGAACCACGCGGACTTAAAGTCAAACCAGCCGAGCGTGTTCATGCGTACGCCGCGCATGCTGCGCTGCCCCTGGATCATCAGCCAGTGGTGGATCAGCGGCACCACGGTTTGATTGGCCAACAGCTGCTGACTCCAGGTGGCCGGGTTCAGCTCGCCCGCGCGCCAGCGAGCGGCGTCCTGTTCCCAGTCGATGGGGATACAGTTGCGAATCAGCGGAACTTCATACAGCCAGGCAAACAGGGAGAAATCGATCGGCAGCGTAAAGTTGGCGCTGTTGAGCCAAACGTCGCTGACCACCTCCCCGCGGTGCCACTCCTGATACTCCAGCTCCTGGATCTCCAGCTTAACCTGATGCTCGGCCAGCAGCGTTGCCATGATCCCGCCCATCACGCGATGCTCGACGTGATCCTGGTAGTAGGTCAGCCTGACCGTCTCAAGGCCGGCAGGCTTCTCGCAGGCGTGGCTGCGCGCATGATGCCAGCGGGGCAGCAGGCCATACGCCGGGAACCAGTTGCCCTGATAGTGCTCGCCGGCGTGATAGAGCAGGTTAGCGGGCTGGAACACATAGCTTAGCCACTGGCGTACCGCGCTGTTACCGCCCAGCGGGCTGCGGGCGTCGAACAGCAGGTAATAACACCCCTCTTCCAGGCGGCTTTCCACCGCTTTTTCGCTTTGCGTGGTGCCCTGTAACGTCAACCCGCCGTTGGGTTCTTCGCTGATTTCCGGCAGGACCCAGACGTTCACTTCATCGATCAGCGCCCGGTAGCCGAAATAGTCATCGAAGGCGTGAATTTTGAGCTGATTCTGGTTATTACGCACAACCGAGTAGGGCCCGGTCCCCACGGGGATACTGGAGAAATTCTCCATCGTTCGCCACTCATGCGGAAGGATCATAGCCGGGACCTGGCTTAACAACCACGGCAGCCAGCGGTCGGGCTGGCGGAGATGAATGTCGAGGGTCCATGCGGTGGGAGAGTCGATGCGCTCAATATGAGAGAACAGCGGCAGGGCGTTGCTGCGCTGCAGAGAGGTGATGACATCTTCCATCTCCAGCTCTCGTCCATGATGAAAATGAATCCCCGGACGCAGAAAAAAGCGCCAGTGGGTGGGGGCGATCTGCTGCCAATGGTGAGCAATATCGGCCTCCAGTTCCCCATTTTCCTCATTTACCCGCGTCAGGGCGCTAAAAATCTGCCGGGCAATATGCGTTTCCGAGCGGCGCAGCGCGCTGCCGGGCAGCAGATTTTTCATCGGCCGATAGTAGAGCACGCGCAGGATATGCCGGCCCTGACGAAAGCTGCGGCCTAAATGGGAAACCAGCATTTGCCGGACGGCGGCTTTATCGCCAACCAGCTGCACCAGCTGATCGATTCTGTCCTGATCCAGCAGATCTTCCGCCCTCTGCTGCTGCAGGGCGAGACCGGTATAGAGAAAAGAGAGGCGGGAGCGCTTGCCGCGCCCGGCCTCCGCCTCCCAGGTCAGCCAGCCGCGCGCTTCCATCATGTTGAGCAGGGTACGCATATGGCGGCGCGAGCAGCTTAGCATCTCTGCCAGCGCATTCAGCGTGGTCTCCTGCGACTTGCCATCGCAGCACTGCCACAGGCGGATGAACTGCTGTTGTAAACGACCGGAAGACATAAAAGGGGAACTCCTGATAAAAACTCAGCAATTTATTACTTCCTATATTAAGTCAATAATCAACGTCGATGAAGCGAGGAGGTGAATATGATGGGGTCAACCATGAAACAGTTCTACCAACGCTACTTTTCTGCGACGCAGGATGCGTCCTGGCTGGCCCGCCTGATGGCAGGAAGACAGCAGAAAATGCTCGGCGAGCTGATGCAGTGGGGAGTTACGTCGCAGACCTCGGATCATTGACTT
Source organism: Klebsiella sp. JN_Kp126 (assembly GCF_033843325.1). NCBI lineage: Bacteria > Pseudomonadati > Pseudomonadota > Gammaproteobacteria > Enterobacterales > Enterobacteriaceae > Klebsiella > Klebsiella sp. JN_Kp126. The sequence continues at coordinate 47,115 of NZ_JAWXQV010000041.1, forward strand.
GCAGACATCATGTGTGACTGAGTATTGGTGTTATACTCGTCGTCTTTCAAGCTGCAGGTGCGTTGGCTGCGCCCGCTCGCCCAGGCCACATAGTTATCTATGTTTCCAGGGACTTACGTTCTGGCCGCCTGCCCGCAACTCGAAATCCATAGAGTATAGAATCACCCGCCAGCAGAATAATTCTGCTGGCTTTTTTCGTTTTCTTCGCGTGCTTAAGGATATTTCATGCTGTGGTTAATGACGATGGGGCGTCGTCTAAACGGCGTTTACGCCGCTTTTATGCTTGTCGCTTTCATGATGGGGATCGCCGGCGCGCTGCAGGCGCCGACGCTCAGCTTATTCCTCAGCCGCGAAGTGGGCGCGCAGCCGTTCTGGGTAGGACTGTTCTATACGGTTAACGCCATTGCCGGCATTCTGGTCAGCCTGGCGCTGGCTAAACGCTCCGACAGCCGGGGCGATCGCCGGCGGCTGATTATGTTTTGCTGCCTGATGGCGGTGGGAAACGCGCTGCTGTTCGCTTTTAATCGCCACTATCTGACGCTGATTACCTGCGGGGTTATGCTGGCCTCGGTGGCGAATGCCGCGATGCCGCAGCTTTTTGCCCTGGCGCGGGAATATGCCGATAGCTCGGCGCGCGAAGTGGTGATGTTCAGTTCGATAATGCGTGCGCAGCTTTCGCTGGCGTGGGTTATTGGTCCACCGCTGGCTTTTATGCTGGCGCTGAATTATGGCTTCACCACCATGTTTTCGATTGCCGCCGGGATCTTTGTTATAAGCCTGGCGCTGATCGCCGTCAAACTGCCCTCGGTCGCCCGCATTGAGCAGCCTTCGGAAGGCGCTGACGTGCTGGTGCAGGCCGGAGGATGGCACGATAAAAACGTGCGGATGCTGTTCATCGCCTCCACGCTGATGTGGACCTGCAATACCATGTATATCATTGATATGCCTCTGTGGATCAGCAGCGATCTTGGCCTGCCGGACAGCCTCGCGGGGATTTTGATGGGCACCGCTGCCGGGCTGGAGATCCCGGCTATGATCCTGGCGGGCTACTACGTTAAGCGCTGGGGCAAACGCAAGATGATGGTGACAGCGGTTGCGGCGGGCGTGCTGTTTTATATCGGTCTGATTCTGTTCCACGACCGCGTGGCGCTGCTGGTGCTACAGCTGTTTAATGCCGTATTTATCGGGATTGTTGCCGGGATTGGCATGCTGTGGTTTCAGGATCTGATGCCCGGACGGGCGGGCGCCGCGACGACGCTGTTTACCAACAGTATTTCCACCGGGGTGATTCTGGCGGGGGTGATTCAGGGCGCGCTGTCGCAAAGCTATGGTCACGCCAGCGTCTACTGGACGATTGCCGCAATTTCGCTGGTGACGCTGTTTATGACCAGCAGGGTGAAAGATATCTGAATCGCTCCCCCTGTCCCGGCAGGATGCCAGGACAGGGGCTGGACAGGTTATTTCAACACGATCCTTTTAATATCGCCGATAATAAAAACATACGCGATAACGCCAACCAGCGCGGTTAAACCGATATAAATCAGCGCGTAGAAAAAATTACCGGTCATGGATATGATAACCCCAATAATTAATGGGGTTATAATTGATGCCATATTAGCACAGAAGTTGAAGATGCCGCCGGTCAATCCGCCCATATTCTTCGGGGCAATGTCAGAAATAAGCGTCCAGCCGAGGCCAACCATACCCTGGCCAAAAAATGCAATCGACATAATAATAATGACTGCGGTGTTGCTATCGACCCAGTTAGCAATGATGATGCAGCTCGACAGTAGCAGTCCGGAAATAATTGGCAGCTTTCTGCTAATATTTACTGAGTTGGTTTTCTTTATTATTTTATCGGATACCCAACCGCCGAAAAAGATACCGATAGCCGCGGCCAGGAACGGCCAGGAGGCGAAGAAACCCACGTGAAGCCAGGGGAGGTGACGTTCGTTAGCCAGATAAGTCGGGAACCATGTCAGGAAGAAAACCAGCGTGGTGTTACCGGCAAATTGACCAAGGCTGGCGCCGATGATTTGCCGGCAGCACAGCAGACGTTTCGCATCATGCCAGTTGAAAGGGATATTTTCATTGACGGATGTCGTATTTTCTACGCCGATATACTCCAGCTCTTCTTTATTTGCCGTTTTTGATTCATGTGGCTCGTGATAAAACTTCCACCATACAAAAGTAAACGCAATACCCAACCCACCGGTCAGGAAAAATAGCGTTCTCCAGCCATGATGCTCCAGAATTAAAAAAAGGAGCGGAGAGAATGCGGCCAGGCCAATATATTCACCGACGGTGTAAGTCGCCGTTGCCCGGGCGCGTTCATGCTGCGGAAACCATTTACTGACGACACGGCTATTAACCGGGAAACAGGGGGCTTCGCTGATGCCTAAGCCTAAACGCAGCAGCAGCAGCGATTTTAGGCCGACAGAAAAGCTTTGCAGTAAGGTAAAGGTTGACCAGAAAAAAATAGAAAGCGCGTAGGTCAGCTTATTGCCGAAGCGATCGAGAAACATCCCGCCGGGAATTTGCGCCAGAGCGTAGGTCCAGGCGAAAGCGGAAAAAACGATCCCCATCATGGCCGGGTCAATATCTATTTCGCTCGTTAACTTGGGCGCAACAACACCTAAAATAGTCCGATCGAGATAATTTATCATCGTCCCTATCGATAGTAACATTAAAATTACAATTCGCGTTTTAGTTCGCTTTTGCGTGGCCGACGGCAAAATCGGCCGTTCCTGAGCATCGATCGTCCTCATAGTGATTTCCTTTAAAGTTTAAAATATTTTTGCATGAATTTATGCAGGCAAAAATATTCTATTTGACGTTGACGCTATCGATGATAAGTCACGCTTTGTTACGGCTTCTGTGACATGGCATAACAATATTTGTTATGACCCCGATATTTCTCCTTTTCGGCTCATCATCGATAGCCTGTATGGTATATTAGGGGCATGAGTTTTATTCTTATATTATACGAGCAAAAATAATGAACCTAAAGCAACTTTATTATTTTAAGCGGCTGGCAGAAACCGAGCACTACACTGAAGCCGCCTCCAGTCTTTTTATCACTCAACCCTCGCTAAGCCACGCCATATCTGAACTGGAGAAAGAGCTTGGCGTGGCGCTATTTGCCAGGAAAGGGCGTAATGTCAAAATTACGCAGAATGGTAAGCGCTTTCTGCCCTACGTCGAAGATGCCCTGGCCTCATTAGAGAATGGCCGCATGACGTTGCAAAAAAATAGCGACGAGAACAAGGAGAATATTCGCATTGCGTTCATTTACACCATGGGCGAATATGTTGTTCCGCAGTTAATTAATAAATATTCCCTTTCACCATCTCGTCACAATGTGACATTTTCTTTTACTCAGGGAACGTCGTTAACGCTTCTGCAGGAACTGAAGGCCGGGAAAAGCGATCTGGCGATTTGTTCCTATATTGCGGATGAGCCTGATATCGACTTTATTCCTATTATTCAGCAGGAGCTGGTCGTGGTGACGGCAAAAGATCACCCTCTGGCCAGGCTCTATGAAAATGAAGTCGACCTGGTGGAGACTATCCACTATCCCTATATCTATTTTTCAGAAAATAGCGGGTTACGCCCCTTTATTGATAACGTGTTTATGCAGCAAAAGCTGGTGCCGGATATTGCCTGCTACGTTGATGAGGATACGGCGATGGCGGGGCTGGTCAGTATTGATTACGGTATTGCGATTATGCCGCGAATTTCCGCGCTCTCGTATTACAACGTGCATATCCTGACGATTAAAAATGCGATTCCTCCACGTTATATCTATCTGGCAACGATGAAAGAGCGGGTACTTTCTCCGGCGATTCAGTCATTTAAAGATGTCATTATTAATGACAGCCAAAAAATCCGCTAGCAACATCGCCCGGAGGGTGACCCCCGGGCGAAGTTTTATCAGGAAAGAATATCCATCAGTTCACGCAGTTGGGTAATGGCGATTTGCCCTGGCGCAGAAGCCTGGCCGACGGTACCGAAGGTCATTGCTGAACCGAACAAACGGCCGGTTACCCGGCTCACGCCGCCGGATTTACCCATCGACATGGTGATTAACGGCCGAGTCGCGTACTTCTCTTTCATCGTCAGGGTTGCCGAGAGCAGGGTCAGGACATCCTGCGGCGACTGCGGCATAACCGCGATCTTCGGCAGGTCAGCGCCAAGATCCTGCATGCGGCGCAGGCGGTAGATGATATCTTCCTGAGCCGGCGTTTTATGGAAATCATGATTGCTCATGATAACTTTGACGCCCGCAGCGTGGGCATCGCTCACCAGCGAGCGAATTTGCGCTTCGTCGTTGAACAGCTCGATATCAATCACGTCGGTCAGACCGCTAACGGCCGCCTGGCGATTCAGCTCAAAATAGGCTTCGTCGCTGATTTCCGTTTCGCCACCCTCTTTTTTACTGCGGAAGGTGAACAGCAGCGGGATCTCTTTCAGCAGCTGGCGAATCTCGCCGAGCGCCAGCAGTACCTGCTCCGTTTCTCTGACCTGGGTGAAGTGATCGACGCGCCATTCGATAATATCGGCTCCGGCGGTAGCCAGCGCGCGCGCGTTAGTCTGCAGCTCGGCAAGCGTTTTGCCAATCAGCGGTACGCAGATTAAGGTTTCCCCTTCCTGGAAGGTGATGTTTTTTACTGTTACTGCTTGAGTCATGTTGGTATCCATTATTCTTTTTGTCATTGACCATCAGGCGGTTGCTGCAACCCGGGATGTTTTTGCAGCGGTGCGAACCTGAAGCTGACGATAACCGATGTACAGGGCGATCACAAAGCCGACGATCGCGATCAGAAGATCGAACCACATAATGCTGGCGATACCCATCTTCGACAGTTTTGCCGTGATCAGCGGGATCGTAAAGCTGGCCAGACTTCCTGCGGTATAAAAGATCCCGGTGGCTTTGCCTTTTCCGTTCGGGAAGCTCATGGCCATAATGGTCGCGCCTATCTGCAGCACGCCGCCGGCGGCGGCAAAGCCGATGATAAAGGCGAAGCCGGTCACTATCATTGGCGTAGGGAACAGGCAAACGATCAGCAGTGACATCATCGACAGGAAAGTGTAAACGATCATGGCGACGGCCGAGCTAAATACCTCTTTGACAAAGGCCGCGGTGACGAACACGCACGTCAGGGAACCGGCAGTATAGACGCTCAGGAGTTTAATGGCCGACTCGTGCGGGATGCCGGCAACGAACTCGCCGTACTGCGCTAACCACTGGCTGACCAGATAAAAAGTCGCCATACCGATATAGCCGTACAGGGTAAAGATGGCCATATCCAGCTTGCCGGCGTTCGCCTGCGGGGCTACGGCGGCGGCCGACGATTTTTCTGCGGTTTCCTTTTTCGCCCGATGGTCCGGGAAAGACATTTTTATCAGGTAGATAGCGCTAATAATCATCAATACAGCGGCGATGATAAACGACCATCCGTACCACATATTCGCCCAAATCAGCGCACCGATAATGAACGGCAGCAGGAACTGCCCGGCAGAGACAAAGGCTTTGATCAGCACATTTGCCCGGCTGGCGGAGTTAGGGAAGGCTTCCATCAGCGCCGGGTAGGTCCCGGAGTCGAGGAAGCTGTTCGCCAGGCCCGCCATAATGCCGAAGAAGTAGGCCATATAAATGTTTTTCGTCAGTAAAATACCGAGGAAGAACACCAGATAGCTGGCGATGCCGAGATAGATAAAAGGTTTACGGCCAAAACGGTCGGACAGGAATCCTGTGACGATCGTGGCGAGCTTACCGATCCCGAGCGACGAAATGACGATGGAGACGCCGGCAGCGTCGGTTCCCCACTGTTCCTGCAGATTCGCCATATTGAGGGTAATTAACAAAACCCCCATGCCGTGGATCAGGTAGTTAAGATAGAGCCCAGCCGCCGTTGGGACATATGGATTTTTCATCGCGCCCATCCTTAGAACAGGATATTTTTGACGTGTTCAACCGGCATTTCTTTGCCCGTCCAGATTTCAAAAGCGCGCGCGCCTTGCCAGAGCATCATCCCCAGACCGTTGATGGTGCGGCAGCCTTTTTTCTCGGCCACTTCCAGCAGATAAGTTTTGCGCGGGTTATAGACCACGTCAGAAACGATCAGATCCGGGCGCAGAAAGCTGTCGTCAGGCAGCAGCATCTGGCCTTCAAACGGTTTCATCCCCACGCCGGTGGCGTTGGTCAGAATGACGCTGCTGTCGATTTCCGCGCGCAGTTTGTCATGATCGTCCAGATCGAACAGGTGGATCTCGCAGTTGGTGTTATTACGGATTTTGGCGACGGTCTGTTCTGCATTGGCGAAGAACTTATCTTTGCGGTTAAAGATGGAGATCGCTTTGACGCCATCGAGCGCGGCCTGAACGCAGAGCGCGGTTGCCGCGCCGCCTGCGCCCAGAACGGTCATTTTTTTGTCGATGATATCAATGCCCTCTTCTTTGAGCGCGCGCATATAGCCGGTGCCATCGGTAATGTGGCCGGTCAGTACGCCATTGTCGTTCACCACGGTATTCACCGCGCCAACCAGTTCTGCCGCCGGCGAGAGCTTGTCCAGATACTGGCAAATCTCCGTTTTGTTCGGCATGGAGACGTTACAGCCGCGCAGTTTTAACGCGCGAAAGCCCTGTACCACGTCTTTCAGCTCTTCGTTACCGACTTCGAAGGCCAGGTAAACATAGTCCAGCCCCAGATGAGCAAAAGCTTCGTTATGCATGGTTGGCGACATGCTGTGGCGAATCGGAGTCGCAATCAGGCCAATCAGCTCGGTATGTCCGGTAATACGTTCTGCCATGATAAAATCCTCAATATGTTAGAAATGGAATTTTTTTCGATTCGCGGTTGCCGAGAACCCCCATATCTTCGAGGGTGTCCAGCACGTTGCGCCCTTCGCGCACGCCATCAATGATTCGCCGGGCCATCAGGCTGTCGCCGATGTTCATTATTTTTACGTTATTGGCTCTGGCCCATTGTTCAATCTCAGTGAGACCGGCGGTGTTGGCGCGCATTCCCAGGCAGACGAAGCCGTAATCGAAAGGAATGTCGAAGGTGCCATCCGCATTTTTAACGGTGAAATGCGTCGGGGTGACGGCAACCAGCTGCGTGCGCATGTGCTGTTCCACGTGATGTTCATCCAGCATGGTCAACATGGCGTTTTTGGTAATGATGTCCAGATCGCGACCCGGCGCGTCCTGCATCTCGATAAGCACGGCGCTGGCACCGCGCGCGGAGAAGTACTCGATGACGTCCAGACCCACGGCGCCTGCGCCGACGACGGCGATGCGTTTACCTGTAGCATCGGCAAACTGGTCCAGATGATGAATCATGTTGGTAATGGAGAAGACGTTCCCGCCTTCGACATCGATGTTCTCGCGCAGACCTTCAATGGGCGGCAGCAGGGGCACTGAACCGGTGGCGTTGACGATTAAATCCGGGCGAAGAGCGGAAACGGACGCCACGGTGGCGCGTCTGCCGACCTGCAGCATCAGGTTATCGAGCGAGGCGATACGGTTTTTCATAAACTGCGGAAAATCAGCGATACGCTTTTTCTCCGGCAGCAGGGAGATCTCGCTGGCCAGTCCTCCGATGCTGTGCTTCTCTTCCAGCAGCCAGGTATGGCAGCCGACTTCAGCCGCGGTGCAGGCCGCTTCCATTCCCGCCGTACCCGCGCCGATGACCACGACGTTGGTATCGCGGATCACGCGCTGCTGCTTATACGCGTCGCCGTGGATGATATCCGGGTTGATCGAGCAGCGAAGAGGGCGGGAGCGGGCGATGCGGTGATCCGCGCAGCCAATGTTGCAGGAGATGCATTTCCGCATCAAACGTTCGTTGCCGCTTTGAACTTTTTGCACCCACTCCGGCTCGGCGATCAGGCCGCGGCCAATGGCAATCAGGTCGGCATCGCCGCTGGCGATAATATCTTCGGCGACTTTCGGGGTACGGATGTTGCCGGCAATCACCGTGGGCTTGTGGAATTTTTCGCGTACCGCGCGCGAGAGGTAGCGCTTCCAGCCATCTTCCAGAGACATCTGGTCAATCTGGAAATTGAGGTTGTCGTTTTGCGCGGCGGAGACGTTGATAATATCCACTTTTTCCTGACACAGTTCGAGGATCCGCAAGGAGTCTTCGAGCGTATTTCCACCTTTCAGAAAGTCATCGGCGCTAATACGCAGGCTGACCGGAAAACGCGGGCCTACGCAGGCCCGTACCTTATCAACGATTAAGGTTAATATTCTGGCGCGATTCTCTACGCTGCCGCCAAATTCATCGGTGCGCTTATTAAACAGCGGTGATAAAAACTGGCTAATTAAATAAGAGTGGCCGGCGTGAATTTCCACGCAGTCGAATCCAGCGCGGCGAACGCGCTCCGCCGCGTCACCAAATTTATCGACGGCATGATATATCTCATCGTGCGTCATCGGGCGGGGAATATTCCCGTTCTTTTTGGACGGCGTGCTGGAAGAAGACAGCGGCATTTCGCCGTTCAGGCGATACGCATAGGCCGACGCGCCGGCGTGGTTTAATTGAATACTGACGCAGGCGCCGTGTTTATGTAAGGTTTCGGTTAATTTGAACAGGCGCGGAATATATTGATCGTTATCGATACGCAGCTGCGTAGTGCCGTTAGAGGCGAAAGGAAAATCGATGCAAATATTCTCGATAGTGATGAGTCCTGTGCCGCCCCGCGCGCGTAGCTCATAGTAGTCAATCTGCTCCTGCGTGACTTCCCCGTTCAGGCTCGCCAGGTTAGTGCCCATTGGCGGCATGATGATGCGGTTTTTTATTGTCATTCCGTTAATGGTCAACGGGGAAAAAAGATGGGGATAGTGGCTCATATGCTCTCTCCACTGGATGCCTGATGGCCTTTTACGGCGATTCTGGCCTGTCCAAAGTTAATATTTCTCTGTGGGGAAAGATAACGAGGCGTTTAATAGAAAAATAATGCTTTTTTTTGCGCGGAGCTATAGCGTGATTCTATGGGATTAACAATTTATTTACACATTAGTGTTTTTACCTTAAATATTTCAATCGATTTTTTACTTGTACTTGTGGAATGACACAAAAAGAGTAGGGGAATGATTGAATAGATGCCCAATTGATAATGATTTATTTTTATCGCGGCGAAAATGTCGCCCCGTTATAGCGACGAATATTGATATATGTGCGCCAGATCTCATTTTTACCGGCGAAAAAAAGCCCGGATCGCGGTCCGGGCTGAGATATACATGGCGGCTGCCTTAATTCATAAAGGCCGGCTGTTTTTTCTCATAGGCTGAGATCGCCTCTTCATGCTGCAAAGTCAGGCCGATGCTGTCCAGACCGTTCAGCATGCAGTGGCGGCGGAAAGCGTCAATTTTAAAGCTGTAAGATTTATCGCCTGCTTTAACCACTTCGGCTTCCAGATCGACTTCAAACTTAATGCCCGGCTGAGAGTGGACCAGCTTAAACAGCTCATCGACCTGCGCTTCGCTCAGGGTGACCGGCAGCAGCTGATTGTTAAAGCTGTTGCCGTAGAAGATATCGGCGAAGCTCGGCGCGATGACGACTTTAAAACCGTAATCGGTCAGCGCCCACGGCGCGTGCTCGCGCGAAGAGCCGCAGCCGAAGTTTTCCCGCGCCAGCAGGATAGAGGCGCCTTTATATTCCGGGAAGTTCAGCACGAATTCCGGGTTAGGCTGTTCGCCTTTGTCGTCCAGGAAGCGCCAGTCGTTAAACAGATGGGCGCCAAAACCGGTACGCGTGACTTTCTGCAGGAACTGCTTTGGAATGATTGCATCGGTATCGACGTTCGCGGCGTCCAGCGGAACCACCAGGCCGGTATGTTGGGTAAATTTCTCTGCCATGATGGTTTCCTTATTTCAAGCTACGGATATCGGCGAAATGACCGGTAACGGCCGCCGCGGCTGCCATGGCCGGGCTGACCAGGTGAGTGCGCCCGCCGCGGCCCTGACGGCCTTCAAAGTTACGGTTGCTGGTGGAGGCGCAGCGCTCGCCCGGGTTCAGGCGGTCGTTGTTCATCGCCAGGCACATGGAGCAGCCGGGTAAACGCCACTCAAAACCGGCTTCAATAAAGATTTTATCCAGACCTTCGGCTTCGGCCTGCGCTTTTACCGGACCAGAGCCTGGCACGACCAGCGCCTGAACGCCTGGCGCGACTTTGCGGCCTTTAGCGATTTCGGCCGCCGCGCGTAAGTCTTCAATGCGCGAGTTGGTGCAGGAGCCGATAAAGACTTTATCAATCGCCACGTCGGTTAACGGTACGCCAGATTTCAGGCCCATATAGGCCAGCGCTTTTTCCGCGCTCGCGCGCTCTACCGGGTCGGTGAATGATGCCGGGTCCGGGATGATATCGGTGACGGAGATGACCTGGCCTGGGTTGGTGCCCCAGGTGACCTGCGGGGCAATCTCTTCCGCCTGCAGGGTGACAACGCTGTCAAATGTCGCGCCATCATCGGTGGTCAGGGTTTTCCAGTAAGCGACGGCTTCGTCAAAATCCTTGCCTTTCGGCGCGTGCAGGCGGCCTTTCACGTAATCAAATGTGGTCTGGTCAGGCGCGACCAGGCCTGCTTTCGCGCCCATTTCGATAGCCATATTGCACAGGGTCATGCGGCCTTCCATGCTTAAATCGCGAATGGCTTCGCCGCAAAATTCAACAACGTGCCCGGTACCGCCGGCGCTGCCGGTTTTACCGATGATCGCCAGAACGATGTCTTTGGCGGTGATGCCCGGAGCCGCTTTACCTTTGACTTCGATCTTCATGGTTTTAGCGCGACCCTGCTTCAGCGTCTGCGTAGCCAGGACGTGTTCGACTTCAGAGGTGCCGATACCGAAGGCCAGCGCGCCGAATGCGCCATGGGTTGCCGTGTGTGAGTCGCCGCAGACGATGGTCATACCCGGCAGGGTGACGCCCTGTTCCGGCCCCATCACGTGGACGATGCCCTGGAAAGGGTGGTTCAGATCGTACAGTTCCACGCCGAACTCTTTGCAGTTTTTAATTAACTCCTGCATCTGGATACGCGCCATTTCGCCGGACGCGTTAATGTCTTTCGTCTGCGTCGAAACGTTGTGATCCATCGTGGCGAAGGTTTTGCCCGGCTGACGTACCGGGCGTTTGTGGGCGCGCAGACCGTCAAACGCCTGCGGCGAGGTCACTTCGTGAACCAGATGACGGTCAATGTACAGCAGCGGGGTTTCGTTTTGCGCTTCATAAACCACGTGAGCATCAAACAACTTTTCGTATAACGTCTTCGCCATGATTACACCCCTTCAGCGACATAGCGGGCAATGATATCGCCCATTTCATCGGTACTGACCGCCGCCGCGCCGCGCGCTAAATCGCCGGTGCGTACGCCTTCTTCTAATGCGCGGTTGATCGCATTTTCAATCGCGGTTGCCGCGTTATCGGCATCCAGGCTATAGCGCAGCAGCAGCGCCAGGGAGAGGATCTGCGCGATGGGGTTAGCGATGTTTTTACCGGCGATATCCGGCGCGGAGCCGCCTGCGGGTTCATATAAACCAAAGCCTTGCTCGTTGAGGCTGGCGGACGGCAGCATGCCCATTGAACCGGTAATCATGGCGCATTCGTCAGACAGGATGTCGCCGAAAAGATTGGAGCACAGCAGGACGTCAAACTGGGACGGATCTTTGATCAGCTGCATGGTGGCGTTGTCGATATACATATGCGACAGCTCAACGTCAGGATACTGCTTACTGACTTCACTAACGATTTCACGCCACAAAATAGAAGACTGCAGCACGTTCGCTTTATCAATCGAGGTCACTTTGTGGCGACGCTTGCGGGCGGACTCGAACGCAATATGGGCGATACGCTCGATCTCAAAGCGATGATACACCTCGGTATCGAACGCTTTCTCATGCTGGCCGGTGCCTTCACGGCCTTTCGGCTGGCCGAAGTAAATGCCGCCGGTCAGTTCGCGGACGCATAAAATGTCGAAGCCGTTAGCGGCGATATCGGCGCGCAGCGGGCAAAACTCTTCCAGGCCCTGGTACAGCTTAGCCGGGCGCAGGTTGCTGAATAATTTGAAATGCTTACGCAGGGGCAGCAGCGCGCCGCGCTCCGGCTGCTCCGCGGGCGGCAGGTGCTCCCATTTCGGTCCGCCAACGGAGCCAAACAGGATCGCGTCGGCCTGTTCGCAGCCTTCGACGGTAGTCTGCGGCAGGGGAGTGCCCTGACGATCGATGGCGGCACCGCCGACGTCGTGCTGGCTGGTGGTAATGCGCATATCAAAACGGTGGCGAACGGCTTCCAGTACTTTCATCGCCTGGTTCATGACTTCCGGGCCAATACCATCACCTGGTAAAACAGCAATATGGTAATTCTTCGACATTACACGGTTTCCTTATTGTTCTCTTTATTCTGAGCTTTGCGTTGCAATTCTTTTTCGACTTCAGCGGCGCGCCAGATATTGTTCAGGACGTGAACCATGGCTTTCGCGGAAGATTCCACGATATCCGTCGCCAGACCCACGCCGTGGAAGCGGCGGCCGTTGTAGTTCGCCACGATGTCCACCTGGCCCAGCGCATCCTTACCCTGACCCTTGGCGTTGAGGTCATATTTGACCAGCTCAATCTCATAGCCGGTGATGCGGTTAATGGCCTGATAAATGGCGTCCACCGGGCCGTTACCGTTGGCGGCCTCAGCTTTTGTTTCATCACCGCATGCCAGCTTCACGGAGGCGGTTGCGATATCGCTGGAGCCGGACTGCACGCTGAAGTAATCCAGGCGGAAATGCTCCGGTTCTTCCTGCTGTTTATTAATGAAGGCTAATGCTTCCAGGTCATAGTCAAATACCTGGCCCTTTTTATCCGCCAGCTTGAGGAACGCGTCATACAGATGGTCCATGTTGTAGTCGGTGTCTTTATAGCCCATCTCTTCCATACGGTGTTTCACCGCCGCGCGGCCGGAGCGTGAGGTCAGGTTCAGCTGCACCTGGTTCAGGCCGATAGATTCCGGCGTCATGATTTCGTAGTTTTCGCGATTCTTCAGCACGCCGTCCTGGTGAATACCGGAAGAGTGGGCAAAGGCGCCGGTTCCGACGATAGCTTTGTTGGCAGGGATCGGCATATTGCAAATCTGGCTGACGGTCTGGCTGGTACGCCATATTTCCTGGTGATTAATGCGGGTGTGCACATTCATAATGTCTTTGCGCACTTTAATCGCCATGATCACTTCTTCCAGCGAGCAGTTGCCGGCGCGTTCGCCGATACCGTTCATCGCGCCTTCAACCTGGCGAGCGCCGGCGTGGACCGCTGCGAGGGCGTTACCGACCGCGATGCCTAAGTCGTCATGGGTATGGACGGAGATAATGGCTTTGTCGATGTTAGGCACGCGTTCGTACAAACCGGTGATGATGTTGGCGAATTCGAACGGCATGGTGTAGCCGACGGTATCCGGAATATTGATGGTTGTTGCGCCTGCATTAATCGCGGCTTCAACGACGCGAGCCAGATCGGCAATCGGCGTACGGCCAGCGTCTTCACAGGAAAACTCGACATCGTCAGTGTAGTTGCGTGCGCGCTTCACCATATAGATGGCACGTTCAATAACCTCATCCAGGTTACTGCGCAGCTTGGTGGCGATATGCATCGGCGAGGTGGCGATAAAAGTGTGAATACGGAACGCTTCCGCCACTTTTAATGATTCTGCTGCAACATCGATATCTTTTTCTACGCAGCGGGCCAGGGCGCAAACGCGGCTGTTTTTGATCGTGCGCGCGATGGTTTGCACGGATTCAAAGTCGCCTGGAGACGAGACTGGGAAGCCCACTTCCATGACGTCAACGCCCATCCGCTCCAGGGCCATAGCAATCTGCAGTTTCTCTTTCACACTCAGGCTGGCTTGTAACGCTTGTTCACCGTCGCGTAAGGTCGTATCGAAAATAATGACTTGCTGGCTCATGGTTTAGATCCTTGGTCTGTGTCCTGGCGCCTTGCTTACGAGCATAAAAAAACCCGCGCATTGGCGCGGGTTTTATAGTCTTGCTGGAAGATGACTTAACGATGAACGTCGCCCAACAGCCTACCGCGCAAAATGGATGCGTTTAGTAGTAGTAGGCTGAGAAAGCGAATGCTGCGAATCATTGCGTCATGCTCCAGATGAAATCGTTATGCATTTAGAGTTACTGGATATGGGGTTTGATGTCAACCCTTGGGTGAAGAAAAGGTCTTTTTACCCGCGAGAAGAATTAGCTAATTGTGCTGACGATCGCGCTTTTTTGCCGATGATCCTTTTTAGGACATCAGCGCATGTTGAGATATTTTCACTATTTGATAATTTTTATTTTCGCTGAGAGCCGCAAGGATAGCGCGCCTGGCCAGAATCATATCTTAATGAAATAGCTGAATTTATTCGTTTGCTGAATGTGTCCATGTTTGTAAGGGGGGAATTATCAATGATAATAAAATGTGAATGTTAAGGGCGGCTTAAACCGATATTGTAATAGTGCTTAAATTATAGTTAACCGCTGCTGTTATTGTTTATTTTTGATATTTATGGGTACACTTGGTTTTATCAAGTAAACAATATGGTTAGGGGGTTGCGAGTACGTTCAACTGCAGAATTTTCGTCGCCACTCATAACCTTAATATATTCCTAAAATTCATCTTTGCCCTTTTGTAAATGTCATATGCATGGTAAATGATATTTTCAGAATTAATTACTGCACTTTGGCAAAGGGAATTTAGCGTGACAGTGGAGTTAAATATGTTAAAAGAAAATACTGAATATAAGCCGGACTCAGAGGTGGAAAACGCAAAACCTCAGCTGAGAATGGTCGACCTGAATCTGTTAACCGTATTTGATGCGGTAATGCAGGAACAAAATATCACCCGTGCGGCACACTCCCTGGGGATGTCGCAGCCGGCGGTCAGCAATGCCGTATCAAGACTGAAGGTGATGTTTAATGATGAGCTGTTTGTTCGTTATGGGCGCGGTATCCAGCCAACGGCGCGTGCTTATCAGCTATTTGGTTCTGTACGACAGGCATTACAATTAGTGCAGAACGAGTTGCCGGGCTCGGGCTTCGAGCCGCTCAGCAGCGAGCGGGTCTTTAATTTATGCGTTTGCAGCCCGCTGGATAATGCATTGACTTCGGTTATTTTCAATAAAGTTGGCGAGATTGCGCCCAACATTCATTTGGTCTTTAAATCGGCATTGAATCAAAACACGGAACATCAATTACGTTATCAGGAAATTGAATTCGTTATTGGTTATGAAGAGTTTCGTCGCCCTGAGTTTGCCTGCGTGCCTTTATTTAAAGATGAAATGGTGCTGGTGGCGAGCCGGAAACATCCGCGTATTTCTGGCCCAATGATGGAAAATGATATTTATCAGGAGGAGCACGCGGTTGTCGCTCTCGATCGCTACGCTTCATTTAGCCAGCCGTGGTATGACACCGCGGATAAACAATCGCGTATTGCTTATCAAGGTAACGCGATGGTCAGCGTATTAAATGTGGTTTCCCAGACCAATATGGTTGCTATCGCACCGCGCTGGTTAGCCAGCGAGTTTGCCGATAAGCTGGATTTGCAAATATTACCGTTGCCGCTGAAAGTGAATAGCCGTACCTGCTATCTTTCATGGCATGAAGCGGCGGGCCGTGATAAAGGGCATCAGTGGATGGAAGAATTGCTGGTCAATATCTGCCAGCGCTAAACGGTCGCAATACAAACGGGGGCTTCGGCTCCTGCTTTGTGTGACAAAAATCACTAAACGTAGAATTTTATTCTGTTTGCGCTTGTCCGCCCCCGGTGCTGCCCGTTAAAAAATGGATGATTTGCTGTAGTTGGTTATTTTCCCCGAGCATTGACTATCATATTTTCTTATCTCCGAAGTTTTTCACCGTGTTTTAGCTGCGAACCTTTCTTTTATCCTTTTAATGGCTCTTAGGTGCCGACGGTCGCCAATTGCCTGCCCGTTAGCGAGCAGTTATGGTAACGGCATGCAGTCTATTCACCTCAGGACGAAGCTTTTGCGCTTCGTCTTGTGCGAGCGCGCGGAAATCGGATTCCGCTGTCGTTAAAAACTATAAGCCGGGAGGCAAACCATGGAGATGTTGTCAGGAGCCGAAATGGTCGTCCAGTCGCTGGTCGATCAGGGCGTCAAGCAGGTGTTCGGTTATCCCGGGGGCGCGGTCCTCGATATCTATGATGCGTTACATACCCTTGGCGGAATCGATCACGTACTGGTCCGCCATGAGCAAGCTGCCGTGCATATGGCGGATGGCCTTGCGCGCGCAACGGGCGAGGTCGGGGTAGTCCTGGTGACCTCGGGTCCGGGGGCGACTAACGCGATTACCGGCATTGCGACGGCTTATATGGATTCCATTCCGCTGGTGATTCTTTCCGGCCAGGTCGCGACGTCCTTAATTGGCTACGATGCTTTCCAGGAGTGCGACATGGTGGGGATCTCCCGACCGGTGGTAAAACACAGCTTTCTGGTTAAGCAAACCGAAGATATTCCCGGCGTGCTGAAAAAAGCGTTCTGGCTGGCGGCCAGCGGGCGTCCCGGCCCGGTCGTCGTGGATCTACCGAAAGATATTCTCAATCCGGCGAAAAAACTGCCGTACGCCTGGCCAGATACGGTCAGCATGCGCTCTTATAATCCGACGACGTCGGGTCATAAAGGGCAGATTAAACGTGCGCTGCAGACGCTGGTGGCGGCCAAAAAACCGGTGGTTTACGTCGGTGGCGGGGCGATTAATGCGCAATGTGAACCGCAGCTGTTCGCGCTGGTTGAGAAACTGAAGCTGCCGGTGGCGTCTTCGCTGATGGGGCTGGGCGCCTTCCCTGCCTCGCACCAGCAGGCGTTAGGGATGCTGGGCATGCATGGGACCTATGAAGCCAATATGACCATGCACCATTCCGACGTGATTTTCGCCGTCGGCGTGCGCTTCGACGATCGTACAACGAATAATCTGGCCCGGTACTGTCCGAACGCGACGGTGCTGCATATTGATATCGATCCCACTTCGATATCCAAGACCGTTCCTGCCGACGTGCCTATCGTTGGCGACGCCCGCCTGGTACTGGAACAGATGCTGGAACTGCTCGACCATGAAGAGACGCAGCAGCCGCTGGATGAAATCCGCGACTGGTGGCAGCAGATTGAGCAGTGGCGCGCGCGTCATTGCCTGCAGTACGACACGCAAAGCGGCAAGATTAAACCGCAGGCGGTAATTGAGACCATCTGGCGGCTGACGCACGGCGATGCGTACGTGACGTCCGATGTGGGTCAGCATCAGATGTTCGCGGCGCTTTATTATCCTTTCGACAAACCGCGGCGCTGGATCAACTCAGGTGGTCTGGGAACGATGGGATTTGGCCTTCCCGCCGCGCTGGGCGTGAAGATGGCGCTGCCGGAAGAAACGGTGATTTGCGTGACCGGCGATGGCAGCATCCAGATGAATATTCAGGAGCTCTCCACCGCGCTGCAGTACGAGCTGCCGGTGCTGGTGCTGAACCTCAATAACCGCTACCTCGGGATGGTGAAGCAGTGGCAGGATATGCTTTACTCTGGCCGTCATTCACAATCCTATATGGAGTCATTGCCTGATTTTGCTCGCGTCGCGGAGGCCTACGGCCACGTGGGGATTCGTATCAGCGACCCGCAGGAGTTGGAAGCGAAGCTCGCTGAGGCGCTGGAGCAGGTGCGTAATAATCGACTGGTTTTCGTTGATGTAACGGTTGACGGCAGTGAGCATGTATACCCCATGCAGATTCGCGGCGGCGGTATGGACGAGATGTGGCTGAGCAAAACGGAGAGGACCTGATTATGCGCCGGATATTATCAGTATTACTGGAGAACGAATCGGGCGCGCTATCCCGCGTGATCGGCCTCTTTTCACAGCGCGGTTATAATATTGAAAGCCTGACGGTAGCGCCGACGGACGATCCGACGTTATCCAGAATGACGATTCAAACCGTTGGCGATGAGAAAGCGATTGAGCAGATAGAAAAGCAGCTGCACAAGCTGGTAGACGTGCTGCGCGTTAACGAGCTCGGACAAGGCGCGCACGTTGAGCGTGAAATTATGCTGGTGAAGGTCCAGGCCAGCGGCTATGGACGCGATGAGGTCAAGCGCAATACGGAAATCTTCCGTGGGCAAATTATCGACGTCACGCCGTCTATCTATACCGTTCAGCTGGCGGGAACCAGCGATAAGCTGGATGCGTTTTTGGCTTCGCTGCGCGACGTGGCGCGAATTGTTGAAGTCGCCCGCTCGGGCGTAGTCGGATTGTCGCGCGGCGACAAAATCATGCGCTGAGCCGCTGAAACCGACGTAAAAATAGCCCGACACAGCCTGTCGGGCTATTTTTTTGCGAAATCGGTGGGAACTGTGGACTAAAGCGGTTGCTGCGCTTACTTTTCTGCGCTTAGATGTTATAAAAACGAATCCATACCTGAAGAATGGTTATGTTCTGTACTTATTACCCAAGGGGCAATTGTGAAACTGGATGAAATCGCCCGGCTGGCCGGTGTCTCGCGAACGACCGCTAGCTATGTGATTAATGGGAAAGCGAAGCAGTATCGCGTTAGCGATAAAACTGTTGAAAAGGTGATGGCGGTGGTTCGTGAGCACAACTATCATCCGAATGCGGTTGCTGCAGGCTTGCGTGCAGGACGTACGCGGTCCATTGGTCTGGTTATCCCGGACCTGGAAAACACCAGCTATACGCGCATCGCTAATTACCTGGAGCGTCAGGCGCGCCAGCGCGGCTATCAGCTATTGATCGCCTGCTCCGAGGATCAGCCGGATAACGAAATGCGCTGCATTGAGCATCTGCTGCAGCGTCAGGTCGACGCGATAATCGTTTCCACCTCATTACCGCCTGAACATCCGTTCTATCAGCGCTGGGCTAACGATCCGTTCCCGATTGTCGCGCTCGACCGCGCGCTCGATCGAGAGCACTTCACCAGCGTGGTGGGCGCCGATCAGGACGATGCTGAAATGCTCGGTGCGGAATTGCGTAAGTTTCCGGCTGAAACGGTGCTGTACCTTGGCGCGCTGCCGGAACTTTCGGTGAGCTTCCTGCGCGAGCAGGGATTCCGTACGGCATGGAAGGACGATCCGCGAGAGGTGCATTTCCTCTATGCAAACAGCTACGAGCGCGAAGCCGCGGCGCAGCTCTTTGAAAAGTGGCTGGAAACGCATCCAATGCCTCAGGCGCTGTTTACGACTTCGTTTCCGCTACTGCAGGGCGTGATGGACGTCACGCTGCGCCGGGAAGGGAAGCTGCCTTCCGAGCTGGCTATTGCCACTTTTGGCGATAATGAACTGCTGGATTTCCTCCAGTGTCCCGTTTTAGCCGTGGCCCAGCGCCACCGCGACGTGGCGGAGCGCGTGCTGGAGATCGTGCTCGCCAGCCTTGATGAACCGCGTAAGCCGAAACCAGGGTTAAGCCGTATCCGGCGCAATCTTTATCGTCGCGGCAGCCTGAATCGCCGCTAAGCGCGTGACCAGGATTATTCGTAGAGCATTCGCCAGACGGAGACGCGTCTGGCGATAATGCGCTGAGATGTCGTAAAAATTGCAGGGTTAAGGATCTTTCAGACAAATCCTTAATCTTCCTGACATCTCTTTTAATTTTATTCTTCGTGCCATTTATTCCACGGTTTAATTAGCCCATAAAAGGATTAGCGTATTTATTTGTATTATTTTGTTACATTCAGCGGGTGAGTTGCTGAATTAACACTCATTTCCTCGCTATTATGGTAGCGATAAGCGCTGTACCCCGCAGTAAGAGTGCCTCTCCTGTGAAAACTGGTGCTGTTAACGGTCATCAGAATGGCCTAAAATGCCGCTCGCGTCGCAAACTGACACTTTATATTTTCCCTTCGAAGATATTTTGCTGCTTTAACTGTTACAAGTTTGTTGGTTGTTTTCTTACCGATATTCATAACGTTAATTTGCCTCGTTTGTTGGTTGATTTTTCCTCAGGGCGAATATCGGCTGTAAATAATGGGTTTTTGAGCTCTGTTGGCATCCGTGCTGGCTTGACAAGCTTTTCCTCCGCTCCGTAAACTCCTTCTTGTGGGAATTTGTGGGGTAAAGTGGCGAAAAGGGGTGAGGCTGGCATGTTCCGTGGGGCAACGTTAGTCAATCTCGACAGTAAAGGCCGTCTGGCCGTACCGACGCGCTACCGCGACGGGCTGATCGAGAACGCTTCCGGTCAATTGGTATGCACCATTGACATCCATCACCCGTGCCTGCTGCTTTACCCTTTGCCTGAATGGGAAATCATCGAGCAAAAATTATCGCGTTTATCGAGCATGAACCCCACCGAGCGGCGCGTACAGCGTTTGCTTCTGGGACATGCCAGCGAATGTCAGATGGATAGCGCCGGGAGGCTATTAATCGCCCCGGTGCTGCGGCAACACGCCGGGCTGACAAAAGAAGTGATGCTGGTCGGGCAGTTCAATAAGTTTGAGCTGTGGGACGAAACGACCTGGTATCAACGGGTCAAGGAAGATATCGACGCTGAGCAGTCCGCTTCCGGGGAACTGTCGGAGCGCCTGCAGGATTTGTCTTTGTAAAATGATGGAAAATTATAAACACACTACGGTACTTCTGGATGAAGCCGTTAACGGCCTGAATATTCGTCCTGACGGTATCTACATTGATGGTACCTTTGGCCGCGGCGGTCACTCGCGCCTGATTCTCTCCCAGCTGGGAGCGGAGGGACGCCTGCTGGCGATCGATCGCGACCCGCAGGCTATTGCCGTCGCGAAAACTATCGATGATCCCCGCTTTTCCATCGTTCATGGTCCTTTTTCTCAGTTGGCCGACTATGTTGGCGAGCGCAATCTAACCGGCAAGATCGACGGTATTCTGCTCGATCTTGGCGTCTCTTCACCGCAGCTGGATGACGCTGAACGTGGCTTCTCTTTTATGCGCGATGGTCCGCTGGATATGCGCATGGATCCGACGCGCGGCCAGTCAGCCGCTGAATGGCTACAAACCGCCGACGAAGCCGATATCGCCTGGGTCATCAAAACCTTCGGCGAAGAGCGCTTTGGTAAACGCATTGCCCGCGCCATCGTCGAACGCAACCGCGTGGAACCGATGACGCGTACCAAAGAGCTGGCGGAGGTCGTTGCGGCGGCGACGCCGGTGAAAGATAAATTCAAACATCCCGCGACCCGTACCTTCCAGGCGGTGCGCATTTGGGTGAACAGTGAACTGGAGGAGATAGAGCAGGCGCTAAAAAGCTCGCTCAGCGTGCTGGCCCCGGGCGGGCGGCTCTCAATCATCAGTTTCCACTCGCTGGAAGACCGTATTGTGAAGCGCTTTATGCGCGAGCAAAGCCGCGGTCCGCAGGTTCCGGCAGGGTTACCGATGACCGAAGAGCAGCTTAAAAAACTGGGCGGCCGTGAGCTAAGAGCATTAGGCAAGTTGATGCCGGGCGAAAAAGAGGTAGCTGAAAATCCTCGTGCCCGTAGTTCAGTTCTGCGTATTGCAGAGAGGACGAACGCATGATCGGCAGAGTGACAGAAGCCCTAAGCAAGGTGAAAGGGTCGATAGGAAGCAACGAGCGCCATGCTTTGCCTGGCGTGATCGGAGACGACCTCCTGCGGTTTGGGAAGCTGCCACTCTGCCTGTTCATTTGCATCATTATTACGGCGATTACGGTGGTGACAACGGCGCACCATACTCGCCTCTTAACCGCGCAGCGCGAACAGCTGGTGCTGGAACGCGACGCGCTGGATATTGAATGGCGCAACCTGATCCTCGAAGAAAATGCTCTCGGCGATCACAGTCGGGTTGAGCGGATCGCGACCGAGAAGCTGCAGATGCAGCACGTCGATCCATCACAAGAAAATATCGTTGTACAGAAATAAGGATTATTGCGACGCATGAAAGCAGCGCCGAAAACGCCAAAAGCAAAACGTCAGGAAGAACAGGCCAACTTTATCAGTTGGCGTTTTGCGTTGCTGTGCGGCTGTATTCTGCTGGCGCTGGGCTTCCTGCTGGGCCGCGTGGCCTGGCTACAGGTGATTAGCCCGGACATGCTGGTACGCCAGGGCGATATGCGTTCTCTGCGCGTGCAGGAAGTCTCTACCGCGCGCGGAATGATAACCGATCGTTCCGGCCGCCCGCTGGCGGTGAGCGTGCCGGTAAAAGCTATCTGGGCTGACCCGAAAGAGCTGCATGAAGCCGGGGGCGTGACCCTGGACAACCGCTGGAAGGCGCTGGCCGATGCGCTGAATATGCCGCTGGATCAGCTGGCATCGCGCATCAATACCAATCCACGGATGCGTTTTATCTATCTGGCGCGTCAGGTGAACCCTGATATGGCCGACTACATCCGTAAATTGAAGCTGCCGGGGATTCATCTGCGGGAAGAGTCCCGCCGCTACTATCCGTCTGGCGAAGTAACCGCTCACCTCATTGGCTTCACTAACGTCGATAGCCAGGGGATTGAGGGCGTAGAGAAGAGCTTTGATAAGTGGCTTACCGGCCAGCCCGGCGAGCGTATCGTGCGTAAAGACCGCTATGGTCGGGTAATCGAAGATATTTCGTCCACCGATAGCCAGGCCGCGCATAACCTGGCGCTGAGCATTGACGAACGCCTGCAGGCGCTGGTGTATCGCGAGCTGAATAATGCGGTGGCATTCAACAAAGCGGAGTCAGGTACCGCGGTTCTGGTCGACGTTAACACCGGCGAAGTGCTGGCGATGGCCAACAGCCCGTCGTACAACCCGAATAATTTCGCGGGTACCTCCAAAGATACGATGCGTAACCGCGCCATTACCGACGTGTTTGAGCCGGGCTCAACGGTGAAGCCGATGGTGGTGATGACGGCGCTTCAGCGCGGCATTGTTAACGAAAATACCGTACTGAACACCATTCCCTATCGAATTAACGGCCACGAAATCAAAGACGTGGCGCGCTACAGCGAATTGACCCTGACCGGGGTACTACAGAAGTCGAGTAACGTCGGTGTTTCTAAGCTGGCGTTAGCGATGCCGTCCTCAGCGTTAGTAGATACTTACTCACGTTTTGGACTCGGAAAAGCGACCAATTTGGGGTTGGTCGGAGAACGCAGTGGCTTATACCCTCAAAAACAACGGTGGTCTGACATAGAGAGGGCCACCTTTTCTTTCGGCTATGGGCTAATGGTAACCCCGTTACAGTTAGCGCGAGTCTACGCAACGATCGGCAGCTACGGCATATATCGCCCGCTGTCGATTACCAAAGTTGATCCACCGGTTCCGGGCGAGCGCGTCTTCCCGGAATCACTCGTTCGTACCGTTGTTCATATGATGGAAAGCGTGGCGCTGCCCGGCGGCGGCGGCGTGAAGGCGGCGATCAAAGGCTATCGCATCGCCATTAAAACCGGTACGGCGAAAAAAGTAGGGCCCGACGGCCGCTACATCAACAAATACATTGCTTACACCGCAGGCGTTGCGCCCGCCAGCCATCCGCGCTTTGCGCTGGTGGTGGTGATCAACGATCCGCAGGCGGGTAAATACTACGGCGGCGCCGTTTCCGCGCCGGTCTTCGGTGCCATCATGGGCGGCGTACTGCGCACCATGAACATTGAACCGGATGCGCTGGCAACGGCTGAAAAAAGTGAATTAGTGATTAATCAAGGCGAGGGAACAGGTGGCAGATCGTAATTTGCGCGACCTTCTCGCTCCGTGGGTGCCAAATGCGCCGGAGCGAATTCTGCGAGAAATGACGCTGGACAGCCGGGTGGCTGCTTCTGGCGATCTTTTTGTCGCGGTTTTAGGTCATCAGGCGGACGGGCGTCGTTATATCCCGCAGGCGATAGCGCAAGGTGTTGCTGCCATTATTGCTGAGGCCAAAGATGAGGCCCATGACGGCGAAATCCGTGAAATGCACGGTGTGCCGGTTATCTATCTGAGCCAACTCAACGAGCGCTTATCCGCGCTGGCCGGGCGTTTTTACCATCAGCCTTCGGAACAACTGCGCCTGGTGGGCGTCACCGGGACTAACGGCAAGACCACCACGACACAGCTGCTGGCGCAGTGGGCGCAGCTGCTGGGGGAAACCAGCGCGGTAATGGGAACCGTAGGCAATGGCCTGCTGGAGAAAGTTATCCCAACGGAAAACACCACCGGTTCGGCCGTTGATGTTCAACACGTACTCTCTGGCCTGGCAGGGCAGGGGGCGACGTTCGCCGCGATGGAAGTCTCTTCCCACGGGCTGGTGCAGCATCGCGTAGCCGCGCTGCAGTTTGCCGCCTCGGTCTTCACCAACCTGAGCCGCGATCACCTCGATTACCACGGTGATATGGAACATTACGAAGCGGCGAAATGGCTGCTCTACTCAACCCACCATTGCGGGCAGGCGATTGTTAATGCGGACGATGAAGTCGGTCGCCGCTGGCTGGCGAAACTGCCGGATGCGGTTGCCGTATCGATGGAAGATCACATTAACCCGAACTGCCGGGGTCGCTGGCTCAAAGCGACCGCCGTGAGCTATCACGATAGCGGCGCCACCATTCAGTTTGCCTCCAGCTGGGGGAACGGCGAGATCGAAAGCCGCCTGATGGGCGCCTTTAACGTCAGCAATCTGCTGCTGGCCTTAGCCACCCTGCTGGCGCTGGGCTATCCGCTTGCCGATCTGCTGAAAACCGCCGCGCGCCTGCAGCCGGTATGCGGGCGTATGGAAGTGTTCGCCGCGCCGGGTAAACCGACCGTGGTCGTTGATTACGCCCACACGCCTGATGCGCTGGAAAAAGCGCTGCAGGCGGCGCGTCTGCACTGTCGCGGTAAACTGTGGTGCGTATTTGGCTGCGGCGGGGATCGCGACAAAGGCAAGCGTCCGCTGATGGGCGCTATCGCCGAAGAGTTTGCCGATATCGTGGTTGTCACCGACGACAACCCGCGCACCGAAGAGCCGCGGGCGATTATCAACGACATTCTGGCCGGCATGCTGGACGCGGGCCATGCCAGGGCGGTGGAAGGTCGTGCGGAAGCGGTCACTAATGCGGTGATGCAGGCGAAAGAAAACGACGTCGTTCTGGTGGCGGGCAAAGGCCACGAGGACTATCAAATCGTCGGCAATCGCCGACTCGATTACTCTGACCGCGTCACCGTAGCGCGTCTGCTGGGGGCGGTAGCATGATTCGCTTGACTCTCAGCCAGCTCGCCGGCATCACGCATGGCGAGCTGCACGGCCGCGATGTGGCGATTGATGACGTCACCTCCGATACCCGTAAAATCACGGCGGGCTGCCTGTTCGTGGCGCTAAAAGGCGAGCGCTTTGATGCGCATGACTTTGCCGAACAGGCGAAAGCTGCCGGCGCGGGCGCACTGTTGGTCAGCCGTCAGCTGGCCTGCGATCTACCGCAGGTGGTGGTGAAGGATACGCGTCTGGCGTTTGGCGAACTGGCCGCGTGGGTGCGTCAGCAGGTGCCGGCGCGCGTGGTCGCGCTGACCGGATCTTCCGGAAAAACCTCGGTTAAAGAGATGACCGCGGCGATTCTGAGCCAGTGCGGCAATACGCTGTATACCGCAGGTAACCTGAACAACGATATCGGCGTGCCGATGACGCTGCTGCGTCTCACCAAAGAACATGACTACGCGGTCATCGAGTTAGGCGCTAATCACCAGGGGGAAATTGCCTGGACAGTTAGCCTGACCCGTCCCGAAGCCGCGTTAGTGAATAACCTGGCCGCCGCGCACCTGGAAGGCTTTGGCTCTCTGGAAGGCGTGGCGAAAGCCAAGGGCGAAATTTACACCGGTCTGCCGCTCAACGGCATCGCGATTATGAACGCCGACAATAATGACTGGCTGAACTGGCAAAGCGTGATTGGCGAGCGTAAAACCTGGCGTTTTTCGCCGAACGCCGCCCACAGCGATTTCACGGCAACCAACGTTCATGTGACCTCGCACGGGACTGAATTTACTCTGCAGACCCCAACGGGCAGCATTGATGTACTGCTACCGCTGCCGGGGCGCCATAACATCGCCAACGCGCTGGCTGCCGCGGCGCTGTCAATGGCGGTGGGGGCGACGCATGAGGCGATCAAAGCGGGTCTGAAAGATCTGAAAGCGGTACCGGGGCGGCTATTCCCGATTCAGCTGACCGACAGCCAGCTGCTGCTGGATGATTCCTATAACGCCAACGTCGGCTCGCTGACCGCTGCGGTACAGGTGCTGTCTGAGATGCCGGGCTACCGGGTACTGGTCGTTGGCGATATGGCCGAACTCGGCGCGGAAAGCCAGGCGTGCCATCGTCAGGTGGGCGAAGCGGCAAAAGCGGCCGGGCTCGATCGCGTACTGAGCGTCGGTACGTTGAGCGCAGAGATCAGCGGCGCCAGCGGCGTTGGCGAACATTTTAGCGAGAAGGCCGCGCTGGTGACCCGCCTGCGCGAGCTCACCGCAGAACATAAAATTATGACCATTTTAGTGAAGGGTTCACGTAGTGCCGCCATGGAAGTGGTAGTACGCGCATTACAGGAGAACGGAACATGTTAGTATGGCTGGCCGAACATTTGGTCAAATATTATTCAGGCTTTAACGTCTTTTCCTACCTGACGTTTCGCGCCATTGTCAGCCTGCTGACCGCGCTGTTCATCTCTCTGTGGATGGGCCCGCGCATGATCGCCCGTCTGCAAAAACTCTCCTTTGGCCAGGTTGTACGTAACGATGGCCCGGAATCTCACTTTAGTAAGCGCGGTACGCCGACTATGGGCGGGATCATGATCCTGACCGCCATTGTTGTCTCCGTTCTGCTGTGGGCCTATCCATCTAACCCCTACGTCTGGTGCGTGCTGACGGTACTGGTGGGCTACGGCATCATCGGCTTCGTTGATGACTACCGTAAGGTGGTTCGCAAAGATACCAAGGGCCTGATTGCTCGCTGGAAATACTTCTGGATGTCGGTGATTGCGCTGGGCGTCGCCTTTGCGCTGTATATGGCGGGTAAAGATACGCCGGCGACTCAGCTGGTGGTGCCGTTCTTTAAAGACGTGATGCCGCAGCTGGGCCTGTTCTACGTCCTGCTGGCCTATTTTGTTATCGTCGGGACCGGTAATGCGGTCAACCTGACCGACGGCCTTGATGGGCTGGCGATTATGCCAACCGTATTCGTTGCCGCCGGCTTCGCGCTGGTTGCCTGGGCGACCGGGAACATGAATTTCGCCAACTACCTGCATATCCCTTATTTGCGTCACGCCGGTGAACTGGTGATCGTCTGTACGGCGATTGTCGGCGCGGGCCTGGGCTTCCTGTGGTTTAACACCTATCCGGCACAGGTCTTTATGGGCGATGTGGGTTCGCTGGCTCTCGGCGGCGCGCTGGGGATTATCGCCGTGCTGCTGCGCCAGGAATTCCTGCTGGTGATTATGGGCGGCGTATTTGTGGTGGAAACGCTCTCGGTGATTCTGCAGGTCGGCTCCTTCAAGCTGCGCGGTCAGCGCATCTTCCGCATGGCGCCGATTCACCATCACTATGAACTGAAAGGCTGGCCGGAACCGCGCGTTATCGTGCGTTTCTGGATTATTTCGCTGATGCTGGTGCTGATTGGCCTGGCGACGCTGAAGGTACGTTAATCATGGCAGATTATCAGGGTAAAAAAGTCGTCATTATTGGGCTGGGTATGACCGGCCTGTCATGCGTGGACTTTTTCATGGCTCGCGGCGTGACGCCGCGGGTGATGGATACCCGCGTTGCGCCGGCGGGGCTGGACAAGCTGCCGGAAGCCGTTGAGCGCTATGTCGGCGGTCTGAACGAAGACTGGCTGTTGACGGCGGACCTGATTGTCGCCAGCCCTGGCATCGCGTTGGCGCATCCTTCCCTGAGCGCCGCGGCGGATGCGGGGGTAGAAATAGTCGGCGATATTGAACTGTTCTGCCGCGAGGCGCAGGCGCCGATTATTGCGATCACCGGTTCCAACGGTAAAAGCACCGTGACTTCCCTTGTGGGAGAAATGGCGAAAGCGGCGGGGTTGAACGTTGGCGTCGGGGGCAATATTGGCCTGCCGGCGCTGATGCTGCTGGATCCTGAGCGCGAACTCTATGTCCTGGAGCTTTCCAGCTTCCAGCTGGAAACCACCTCCAGCCTGCGGGCGGCCGCGGCGACGATCCTTAACGTCACCGAAGATCATATGGACCGCTATCCGCTGGGGCTTCAGCAGTACCGCGCCGCCAAACTGCGCGTTTATGAGAACGCCCGGGCCTGTATCGTTAATGCCGACGATGCGTTAACCATGCCGGTACGCGGCGCTGACGATCGCTGCATCAGCTTCGGCGTTGACGTTGGCGACTATCACCTGAACCGCCAGCAGGGAGAAACCTGGCTGCGCGTCAAAGGCGAGAAAGTGCTCAACGTCAAAGAGATGAAGATTAGCGGCCAGCATAACTACAGTAACGCGCTTGCGGCCCTGGCTCTGGCGGACGCGGCGGGTCTGCCGCGCGCCAGTAGCCTGAAAGCGCTGACCACATTCACCGGGCTGGCGCATCGTTTCCAACTGGTGCTGGAGCGCAACGGCGTGCGCTGGATCAACGATTCTAAAGCCACCAACGTCGGCAGTACCGAAGCGGCGCTCAATGGGTTGCATCTTGATGGAACGCTCTATCTGCTGCTGGGCGGCGATGGGAAATCCGCTGATTTCACGCCGTTAAGCCGTTACCTGACCGGCGACAACGTTCGCCTGTACTGCTTCGGCCGCGACGGCGCGCAGCTGGCGGCCCTTCGCCCGGACGTCGCCGTGCAAACGGAAACCATGGAGCAGGCGATGCGCCAGATTGCGCCGCAGGTTGTCGCGGGTGATATGGTGCTGCTGTCTCCCGCGTGCGCCAGCCTCGATCAGTTTAAAAACTTTGAACAACGCGGCGACATCTTTGCTCGCCTGGCGAAGGAGTTAGGTTGATGCGTTTATCACTCCCGCGCCTGAAAATGCCACGGCTGAGACTGCCGCGTCTGCCGGGAATGTTTATTTTCGCATGGCTGTTCGCCGCGCTGAAAGGCTGGGTGATGGGCTCGCGGCAAAAAGATACTGATAGCCTGGTGATGTATGACCGGATGCTGCTGTGGCTGACCTTTGGCCTGGCCGCAATCGGCTTCATTATGGTGACCTCGGCGTCGATGCCGGTAGGCCAGCGTCTGGCGAACGATCCGTTTCTGTTTGCCAAGCGCGATGGCTTATACATTCTGCTGGCGCTAGGGCTGGCGATGGTGACGCTGCGCCTGCCGATGGAGTTCTGGCAGCGCCACAGTACCGCGATGCTTATCGCCTCTATCGTCATGCTGCTGATTGTTCTGGTGGTCGGTAGCTCGGTTAACGGGGCGTCGCGCTGGATTGCGCTGGGGCCGCTGCGTATCCAGCCTGCGGAGTTTACCAAGCTGTCGCTGTTCTGCTACATCGCCAACTACCTCGTGCGTAAAGGCGACGAAGTGCGTAACAACCTGCGCGGCTTCTTAAAGCCGATGGGCGTGATTTTCGTACTGGCGATTTTACTGCTGGCGCAGCCTGACCTCGGTACCGTCGTCGTGCTGTTTGTGACCACCCTGGCCATGCTGTTCCTGGCGGGAGCCAAGCTGTGGCAGTTCATCGCCATTATCGGGATGGGGCTTTCGGCGGTCGTACTGCTTATTCTGGCTGAACCGTACCGTATCCGCCGCGTGACCTCTTTCTGGAACCCGTGGGAAGATCCGTTCGGCAGCGGCTACCAGCTAACCCAGTCGCTGATGGCCTTTGGTCGCGGCGAAATGTGGGGGCAGGGCCTGGGCAATTCGGTCCAGAAGCTGGAGTATTTGCCCGAGGCGCACACCGATTTCATCTTCGCCATTATCGGTGAAGAGCTCGGTTATATCGGTGTGGTACTCGCACTTTTAATGGTATTCTTCGTCGCTTTTCGCGCCATGTCCATTGGCCGCAAAGCGCTGGAGATTGACCACCGTTTCTCCGGATTTCTGGCCTGCGCCATTGGGATCTGGTTTAGCTTTCAGGCGCTGGTTAACGTCGGCGCGGCGGCGGGGATGCTGCCAACCAAAGGCCTGACGCTGCCGCTGATCAGTTACGGCGGTTCGAGCCTGCTGATTATGTCGACGGCGATCATGTTGCTGTTACGAATTGATTATGAAACGCGTCTGGAAAAAGCCCAGGCGTTTACACGGGGTGTTCGATGAGCGGTCAGGAAAAGCGCTTAATGGTGATGGCAGGCGGTACCGGCGGACACGTGTTCCCGGGACTGGCGGTTGCGCACCATTTAATGGACCAGGGCTGGCAGGTCCGCTGGCTGGGTACCGCGGATCGTATGGAAGCGGATTTAGTGCCGAAGCACGGCATTGAAATTGATTTCATTCAGATATCCGGCCTGCGCGGCAAGGGCCTGAAGGCGCAGATGCTGGCGCCGGTGCGTATTTTCAACGCCTGGCGTCAGGCGCGAGCGATTATGCAGCGTTTTCAGCCGGACGTGGTGCTGGGCATGGGCGGCTATGTTTCCGGACCCGGCGGTCTGGCGGCATGGTCGCTGGGGATCCCGGTTGTCCTGCATGAACAGAACGGGATTGCCGGCCTGACGAATAAATGGCTGGCGAAAATTGCCAAAAAGGTCATGCAGGCATTTCCCGGCGCTTTCCCGCATGCCGACGTTGTTGGCAACCCGGTTCGTACCGATGTGCTGGCGCTGCCGCTGCCGGAACAGCGGTTAGTCGGGCGTCAGGGGCCGATTCGCGTATTGGTCGTCGGCGGCTCGCAGGGCGCGCGCGTGCTCAATCAGACGATGCCGCAGGTGGCGGCGAAGCTGGGTTCTGCTGTCACCATCTGGCACCAGAGCGGTAAAGGGGGCCAGGAGAGCGTACAGCAGGCCTATTCCGACGCCGGCCAGCCGCAGCACAAAGTCACCGAATTTATTGACGACATGGCGGCGGCTTATGCCTGGGCCGATGTTGTCGTATGTCGTTCCGGGGCGCTGACGGTGAGCGAAATTGCCGCCGCGGGTTTACCGGCGCTGTTTGTGCCTTTTCAGCACAAAGATCGTCAGCAGTACTGGAATGCGCTGCCGTTAGAGAAGGCCGGGGCAGCGAAGATCCTTGAGCAGCCGCAGTTTACCGTGGAGGCCGTCGCGCAAACTCTGGCGGGTTGGGATCGCGAGACGCTGCTGGATATGGCGGAGCGAGCGCGCAGAGCCTCGATTCCGGACGCGACCGAACGGGTAGCAGAAGAAGTGAGCGCCGCAGCACTGGCGCGTTAATCGCGGTGATGATCACCGTCCGAATAAAGAAGTTGATGGCGTAAAGAATGAATACACAAGATCTGGCAAAACTGCGTTCTATCGTGCCCGAGATGCGTCGCGTCCGGCACATTCACTTTGTTGGCATTGGCGGTGCCGGCATGGGCGGTATTGCCGAAGTTCTGGCCAACGAAGGTTATCAGATTAGCGGCTCCGACCTGGCGCCGAATCCGGTGACCCAGCAGTTGACTCAGCTTGGCGCCACGATTTATTTCAACCATCGCCCTGAAAACGTGCGCGATGCGAGCGTTGTCGTGGTTTCCAGCGCGATTTCTGCGGATAACCCGGAAATCGTCGCCGCCCACGAAGCGCGTATTCCGGTTATTCGCCGCGCCGAGATGCTGGCGGAGCTGATGCGTTTTCGCCACGGCATTGCCATTGCCGGCACGCACGGAAAGACCACAACCACGGCGATGGTCTCGAGCATTTACGCTGAAGCCGGGCTGGATCCTACTTTCGTGAACGGTGGTCTGGTCAAAGCCGCTGGCGTGCACGCGCGCCTTGGCCATAGTCGTTACCTGATTGCCGAAGCGGACGAAAGCGACGCCTCGTTCCTGCATTTACAGCCGATGGTCGCTATCGTGACCAATATCGAAGCCGATCATATGGATACCTACCACGGCGACTTCGAAAACCTGAAGCAGACGTTTATTAACTTCCTGCACAATCTGCCGTTCTACGGACGCGCGGTGATGTGCGTGGACGATCCGGTGATTCGTGAACTGCTGCCGCGCGTTGGCCGCCAGCTCACCACCTACGGATTTAGCGATGATGCCGACGTTCGCGTGGAAGAGTATCGTCAGGTTGGCGCTCAGGGCCATTTCCGTCTGGTTCGCCAGGATAAAGAGGTCATTCAGGTAACGCTGAACGCACCGGGTCGCCACAACGCGCTGAACGCGGCGGCGGCGGTGGCCGTTGCCACGGAAGAGGGCATTGATGATGACGCTATTTTGCGCGCGCTGGAAAGCTTCCAGGGCACCGGCCGTCGCTTTGATTTCCTTGGCGAATACCCCTTAGCTGAAGTTAACGGTAAAGAGGGTACCGCGATGCTGATCGATGATTATGGTCATCATCCTACGGAAGTAGATGCCACCATCAAAGCGGCGCGGGCGGGCTGGCCGGATAAAAACCTGGTGATGCTGTTTCAGCCGCACCGTTTTACCCGTACACGCGATCTGTACGATGATTTCGCCAACGTGCTGACCCAGGTTGACGCGCTACTGATGCTGGACGTTTATTCCGCGGGCGAAGCCGCTATTCCTGGCGCCGACAGCCGCTCGCTGTGCCGTACGATTCGCGGCCGCGGTAAAGTCGACCCGATTCTGGTTTCCGACCCGGCGCAGGCGGCAGAGATGCTGGCTTCAGTATTGACCGGCAACGATCTGGTGCTGGTTCAGGGGGCGGGAAATATCGGTAAAATCGCCCGTCACCTGGCGGAAATCAAATTGCAGCCGCAAAAATCGCAGGAGGAGCGCCATGGCTGATAAAATCGCGGTCCTCTTTGGCGGAACCTCCGCTGAACGTGAAGTCTCTCTCAATTCAGGTTCGGCGGTGCTCGCCGGCCTGCGTGAAGCCGGGGTCGATGCGCACCCGGTCGACCCGCGCGACGTGGACATTACCCAATTGAAAAATATGGGTTTTCAGAAAGCGTTTATTGCCTTGCACGGTCGCGGCGGTGAAGATGGTACGTTGCAGGGTCTGCTGGAGCTGATTCAACTCCCCTATACCGGCAGCGGCGTGATGGCTTCCGCTATCTCAATGGATAAGCTGCGCAGCAAACTGCTGTGGCAGGGCGCCGGGCTGCCGGTTGCGCCGTGGGTTGCGCTAACGCGTAAACAGTTTACCGCGGGGCTTTCCGCTGAGGTAGAACAGCAGATTTCCGCCCTCGGACTGCCGTTGATTGTTAAACCCAGTCGCGAAGGCTCCAGCGTCGGTATGTCCAAAGTCAGCGAAAGTTGTGCATTACAAAATGCATTGGCGCTGGCTTTTCAGCATGATGACGAAGTTCTGATTGAAAAATGGCTCAGTGGGCCGGAATTTACCGTCGCTATCGTCGGAGAAGAAATTTTACCGTCAATACGTATCCAGGCGGCTGGAACCTTCTATGATTATGAAGCAAAGTATCTCTCTGATGAAACGCAATATTTCTGCCCTGGCCTGGAAGATTCCGCGCGCGAGGCAGAAATCCAGGCTCTGGTGCAAAAAGCCTGGGATAGTCTTGGCTGTTACGGCTGGGGGCGAATTGATGTGATGCTGGACAGCGATGGCCAGTTTTATCTGCTGGAAGCAAACACCTCGCCTGGCATGACCAGTCATAGCCTGGTGCCCATGGCGGCGCGTCAGGCAGGGATGAGCTTCTCGCAGCTTGTTGTACGAATTCTGGACCTGGCGGGGTGATATGTCGCAGGCTGCGCTGAATACGCGGAACCACGAAGAGGAAGACGAAACCTCTTCGCGTCGAAGTAATGGCTCTCGTCTGGCGGGTATCTTCTTCCTGCTGGCGGTGCTCTGTACCGTGCTGGTCAGCGGATGGATGGTTCTGGGCTGGATGGAAGATGCACAGCGGTTACCGCTGTCAAAGATGGTGGTCACCGGTGAGCGTCACTACACGCGCAACGATGATATCCGTCAGGCGATTCTGGCATTGGGGTCGCCGGGCACCTTTATGACGCAGGACGTCAACATTATTCAAAGCCAGATTGAACGTCTGCCGTGGATTAAGCAGGCGAGCGTCAGAAAGCAGTGGCCGGACGAATTGAAGATTCATCTGGTTGAATATGTGCCGATAGCGCGCTGGAATGATCAGCATATGGTAGACGTGGACGGAAATTCTTTCAGCGTGCCGTCAGATCGCACCAGTAAACAGAATTTACCGATGTTGTACGGCCCGGAAGGCAGTGAGAACGAAGTCCTTCAGGGATACCGCGACATGGGGCAGGTGCTGGCAAAGGATAAATTCACGTTGAAAGTAGCGGCAATGACCGCGCGTCGCTCCTGGCAGTTGACGCTTAATAACGACATTAAGCTCAACCTTGGCCGGGGTGACACCATGAAACGGCTTCAGCGCTTTATGGAACTCTACCCGGTTCTTCAGCAGCAGGCGCAGACCGACGGCAAACGGATAAGCTACGTTGATTTGCGTTATGACTCGGGAGCGGCAGTCGGTTGGGTACCGGCTCCTGTAGAGGAAACTCAACAACAACAGAATCAGGCACAGGCAGAACAACAATGATCAAGGCGACGGACAGAAAACTGGTAGTTGGACTGGAGATTGGCACCGCTAAGGTTGCCGCTTTAGTAGGGGAAGTTCTGCCCGACGGTATGATTAATATCATTGGCGTGGGCAGTTGCCCATCGCGTGGTATGGATAAAGGCGGAGTGAACGACCTGGAATCCGTGGTGAAATGCGTACAGCGCGCCATTGACCAGGCCGAACTGATGGCGGATTGCCAGATCTCGTCAGTCTATCTGGCGCTTTCAGGCAAACATATCAGCTGTCAAAATGAAATCGGTATGGTGCCGATTTCTGAAGAAGAAGTGACGCAGGACGACGTAGAGAACGTGGTACATACCGCGAAATCGGTTCGCGTGCGCGACGAGCATCGCGTTCTGCACGTTATCCCGCAGGAGTACGCCATCGACTACCAGGAGGGGATTAAAAACCCCGTAGGACTGTCTGGCGTACGCATGCAGGCGAAAGTGCATTTGATTACCTGCCATAACGATATGGCAAAAAATATTGTCAAAGCGGTGGAACGTTGCGGTCTGAAAGTCGACCAGCTTATTTTCGCCGGTTTAGCCGCCAGCTATTCCGTATTAACGGAAGACGAACGTGAACTGGGTGTCTGCGTGGTGGATATCGGCGGTGGTACAATGGATATTGCGGTCTATACCGGCGGCGCGCTGCGTCATACCAAAGTGATCCCGTACGCGGGCAACGTGGTGACCAGCGATATTGCCTACGCTTTCGGTACGCCGCCGAGCGACGCAGAAGCCATTAAAGTGCGTCACGGCTGTGCGCTGGGTTCCATCGTTGGTAAAGACGAGAACGTGGAAGTCCCCAGCGTGGGCGGGCGTCCGCCTCGTAGTCTGCAGCGTCAGACGCTGGCCGAGGTGATTGAGCCACGTTATACCGAATTGCTCAACCTGGTGAATGAAGAGATCCTGCAGCTGCAGGAACAGCTCCGTCAACAAGGTGTGAAGCACCACCTGGCGGCTGGCATTGTATTAACCGGCGGTGCGGCGCAAATTGAAGGACTTGCCGCCTGTGCGCAGCGCGTATTCCATACGCAGGTGAGAATTGGCGCGCCGCTGAATATTACCGGATTAACGGATTATGCCCAGGAGCCGTATTACTCGACGGCGGTTGGGCTGCTGCACTACGGGAAGGAATCTCATCTCAGTGGTGAAGCAGAGGTGGAAAAACGCGTAACGGTCGGGTCGTGGATCAAACGACTCAACAGTTGGTTGCGAAAAGAGTTTTAATTTTTTAAGAGAACGCAGAAAATTAGCGTTCTCAGGCGACAGGCACAACGGAGAGAGAAATTATGTTTGAACCTATGGAACTGACCAACGACGCGGTGATTAAAGTCATCGGCGTCGGCGGCGGCGGCGGTAACGCCGTTGAGCACATGGTGCGCGAGCGCATTGAGGGTGTTGAATTTTTCGCGGTGAACACCGACGCGCAGGCTCTGCGCAAAACGGCTGTTGGCCAGACTATCCAGATCGGTAGCGGTATTACCAAAGGTCTGGGCGCAGGCGCAAACCCGGAAGTCGGCCGTAACGCGGCGGATGAAGACCGTGAAGCGCTGCGTGCCGCCCTTGACGGCGCCGATATGGTGTTTATCGCAGCCGGCATGGGCGGCGGTACCGGAACCGGTGCTGCGCCAGTGGTGGCTGAAGTTGCAAAAGATTTAGGTATCCTCACCGTTGCCGTGGTGACTAAGCCGTTCAATTTTGAAGGCAAGAAGCGCATGGCGTTCGCTGAGCAGGGCATCACCGAGCTGTCCAAGCATGTGGATTCGCTGATCACCATCCCGAACGACAAGCTGCTGAAGGTTCTCGGCCGCGGCATTTCTCTGCTCGACGCTTTCGGTGCGGCCAACGACGTGCTGAAAGGCGCGGTGCAGGGTATCGCTGAGCTGATCACCCGCCCAGGCCTGATGAACGTCGACTTTGCGGACGTGCGTACAGTGATGTCTGAAATGGGCTACGCCATGATGGGCTCCGGCGTGGCGAGCGGTGAAGACCGTGCGGAAGAAGCGGCTGAAATGGCGATCTCTTCTCCGCTGCTGGAAGATATCGATCTGTCCGGCGCGCGTGGCGTTCTGGTCAACATCACTGCGGGCTTCGACCTGCGTCTGGATGAGTTCGAGACCGTAGGTAACACTATCCGCGCATTTGCTTCGGATAACGCCACCGTGGTTATCGGTACCTCTCTGGACCCGGATATGAACGACGAGCTGCGCGTCACCGTCGTTGCTACCGGTATCGGTATGGACAAACGTCCGGAAATCACCCTGGTCACCAACAAACAGGTGCAGCAGCCGGTGATGGATCGTTACCAGCAGCACGGTATGTCTCCACTGACGCAAGAGCAGAAACCGGCCGCAAAAGTGGTCAACGACAATACGCCGCAGGCCGCGAAAGAGCCAGATTATCTGGATATTCCAGCCTTCCTGCGTAAGCAAGCCGATTAAGAATTGGCTGGAAGTTGGGCATCTGCGCTCTTTGTGCTAAACTGGCCTGCCGAATGTATAGTACACTTCGGTTGGATAGGTAACTTGGCGAGATTATACGATGATCAAACAAAGGACTCTTAAACGTATCGTTCAGGCGACTGGCGTCGGTTTGCATACCGGCAAGAAAGTCACCCTGACGTTACGCCCTGCGCCGGCAAATACCGGGGTCATCTATCGTCGCACCGACTTGAATCCACCGGTTGATTTTCCGGCTGATGCCAAATCTGTGCGTGATACCATGCTCTGTACTTGCCTGGTCAATGAGCATGACGTGCGGATATCGACGGTTGAGCACCTCAATGCCGCGCTGGCTGGCTTGGGTATCGACAACATTATTATTGAAGTCGATGCGCCGGAAGTCCCAATTATGGACGGTAGTGCGGCTCCGTTCGTTTATCTGTTGCTGGATGCCGGCATCGATGAACTGAACTGCGCTAAGAAATTTGTGCGTATCAAAGAGACAGTTCGCGTTGAAGATGGCGATAAATGGGCCGAATTCAAACCGTATAATGGTTTTTCACTGGACTTCACCATTGATTTTAACCATCCGGCGATTGACTCCAGCAGCCAGCGCTACGCAATGAACTTCTCGGCTGATGCGTTTATGCGCCAGATTAGCCGCGCGCGTACCTTCGGTTTTATGCGTGATATCGAATATCTGCAGTCCCGCGGCCTGTGCCTGGGCGGCAGCTTCGATTGTGCCATCGTTGTTGACGATTATCGCGTACTGAACGAAGACGGTTTGCGCTTTGAAGATGAGTTTGTCCGTCACAAAATGCTGGATGCCATTGGCGACCTCTTTATGTGTGGTCACAACATTATCGGCGCATTTACGGCGTACAAATCCGGTCACGCGTTGAATAACAAACTGCTGCAGGCTGTTCTGGCAAAACAGGAAGCCTGGGAGTATGTGACCTTCGAGGACGACGCAGAAATGCCGCTGGCGTTCCGCGCCCCGACGCTGGTTCTGGCATAAGTCAGACCCGGCAGTAAATTCGACTGGTAACCTGGTACTCTCTCCGGCCAGGGAGCCAGTCGTTTTCTTTTTTATATTCCCGCTGCGTCCTGCTTTGATTTTTAACTGCATTTTTTGCGCGTTCGTTCCTTTTTTAAACGTTTTTCCCCCGCCTGAGACCTCATTCCTGCTGCCGTGACGGCGTATTAATGTTAGTATTTGGACGCAAAATATTTCTTAGGGTTGCTACCAACAAAAGGTAACGTAAGTGAGTGGATTGCTGACGCGCTGGCGACAGTTTGGCAGACGGTATTTCTGGCCGCATCTCCTGTTGGGGATGGTCGCGGCTAGCCTCGGCCTGCCTGCGCTTAGCAATGGTCATGAGCATGAGACCGCGTCGCCCGCTAAAACGACGTCCAGCAACCATAATCCTGCTAAAGTTAATTTTTCTCAGCTAGCGCTGCTGGAATCTTCCAGTCGTCGGCCCAATTTCACGGTTGATTACTGGCATCAGCACGCCATTCGTACGGTCATTCGCCACCTCTCTTTTGCGATGGCCCCGCAGGCGCTGCCGGTAGCGGAAGAGTCTTCACCGCTTCAGGCGCAGCATCTGGCCCTTCTCGACACGCTTAGCGCGCTGTTGACGCAGGAGAGTAAACCTCCGGCCATTGTTCATCTGGCGGCATATAACCCCTCTATTTCCCACTGCGCGTTTCGCGTCTGTACCTGGATTAGCCAGGTGGCCGGCATACGCGCAGGGCCTCAACGTCTCAGCTAAACCAAAAACGGACCATTCTATTTTTTTGTGACTCCGCACCGCGGGGCGTTTGAGATTTTATTATGCTAATCAAATTATTAACTAAAGTATTCGGTAGCCGTAACGACCGTACGCTGCGTCGTATGCGCAAAGCCGTCAACGTGATCAACGCCATGGAACCGTCCATGGAAAAACTGTCCGACGACGAACTGAAAGGGAAAACCGCTGAGTTCCGCGCTCGCCTGGAAAAAGGCGAAGCCCTGGAGAGCCTGATCCCGGAAGCCTTTGCCGTCGTGCGTGAAGCCAGTAAACGCGTCTTCGGCATGCGTCACTTTGACGTTCAGCTGCTGGGCGGCATGGTTCTCAACGACCGCTGTATTGCAGAAATGCGTACCGGTGAAGGTAAAACGCTGACCGCAACTCTGCCTGCCTATCTGAATGCGCTGACCGGTAAAGGCGTTCACGTGGTGACCGTCAACGACTATCTGGCGCAGCGTGATGCCGAGAACAACCGCCCGCTGTTTGAATTCCTGGGGATGACCGTTGGCATTAACATGTCCGGCCTGCCTGCGCCGGCCAAGCGTGAAGCCTACGCAGCCGATATTACTTACGGTACCAACAACGAATACGGCTTTGACTATCTGCGCGACAATATGGCCTTCAGTCCTGAAGAGCGCGTCCAGCGCAAACTGCACTATGCGCTGGTGGATGAAGTCGACTCCATTCTGATCGATGAAGCGCGTACCCCGCTTATTATTTCCGGCCCGGCTGAAGACAGCTCGGAAATGTATAAGAAGGTGAACAAGATCATTCCGCACCTGGTGCGTCAGGATAAAGAAGACTCCGAAACCTTTACCGGCGAAGGGCACTTCTCCGTCGATGAGAAAGCGCGTCAGGTAAACCTGACCGAACGCGGCCTGGTGTTGATTGAAGAGCTGCTGGTGAATGAAGGTATTATGGAAGAAGGCGAGTCGCTGTACTCACCGACCAATATCATGCTGATGCACCACGTGACCGCCGCGCTGCGCGCGCATGTGCTGTTCACCCGCGATGTTGATTACATCGTGAAAGATGGCGAAGTGATCATCGTCGACGAACACACCGGCCGTACGATGCAGGGGCGCCGCTGGTCCGATGGCCTGCACCAGGCCGTTGAAGCGAAAGAAGGCGTTGATATTCAGAACGAGAACCAGACGCTGGCTTCAATTACCTTCCAGAACTATTTCCGCCTGTACGAGAAGCTGGCAGGGATGACCGGTACCGCCGATACCGAAGCGTTTGAATTTAGCTCAATCTATAAGCTGGATACCGTTGTGGTTCCGACCAACCGTCCGATGATTCGTAAAGACATGGCGGACCTGGTCTATATGACCGAAGCGGAAAAAATTCAGGCCATTATCGAAGATATTAAGCAGCGTACCGCCGCGGGTCAGCCAGTGCTGGTGGGTACCATTTCTATCGAAAAATCAGAAGTGGTCTCTAATGAATTAACGAAGGCGGGCATCAAGCACAACGTGCTGAACGCGAAATTCCACGCCAGCGAAGCGGACATCGTTGCGCAGGCGGGCTATCCGTCTGCGGTAACCATTGCGACCAACATGGCCGGCCGTGGTACCGACATTATGCTTGGCGGTAGCTGGCAGGCCGAGGTCGCCCAGCTGGAAGACCCGACTCCAGAACAGATTGCGCAGATCAAAGCCGACTGGCAGGTTCGTCACGATGCGGTACTGGCTGCGGGCG
Organism: Klebsiella sp. JN_Kp126; assembly: GCF_033843325.1. Taxonomy (NCBI): domain Bacteria; kingdom Pseudomonadati; phylum Pseudomonadota; class Gammaproteobacteria; order Enterobacterales; family Enterobacteriaceae; genus Klebsiella; species Klebsiella sp. JN_Kp126. The sequence continues at coordinate 87,559 of NZ_JAWXQV010000041.1, forward strand.
GTTTGCATATCATCGGCACCGAACGCCATGAATCCCGCCGTATTGATAACCAGCTCCGCGGTCGTTCAGGCCGTCAGGGGGACGCCGGTTCTTCCCGTTTCTATCTGTCGATGGAAGATGCCCTGATGCGTATCTTCGCGTCTGACCGCGTGTCCGGCATGATGCGTAAACTGGGTATGAAGCCGGGTGAGGCTATCGAGCATCCGTGGGTGACCAAAGCGATTGCCAACGCGCAGCGTAAAGTCGAGAGCCGCAACTTCGATATTCGTAAGCAGCTGCTGGAATATGACGATGTGGCTAACGATCAGCGTCGCGCTATTTACACCCAGCGTAATGAGCTGCTCGACGTGACCGACGTGAGCGAGACGATTAACAGCATTCGTGAAGACGTATTTAAAGCGACCATCGATGCCCATATTCCTCCGCAGTCGCTGGAAGAGATGTGGGATATTGAAGGCCTGCAGGAGCGTCTGAAAAATGACTTCGACCTCGAGTTGCCGCTCAAAGAGTGGCTGGATAAAGAGCCGGAGCTTCATGAAGAAACGCTGCGTGAGCGCATTCTGCAGAGCGCCATTGAAACCTATCAGCGTAAGGAAGAAGTGGTTGGCGCTGAGATGATGCGTCACTTTGAAAAAGGCGTCATGCTGCAAACGCTGGACTCCCTGTGGAAAGAGCACCTGGCGGCGATGGACTACCTGCGTCAGGGGATCCACCTGCGCGGCTATGCGCAGAAAGATCCGAAGCAGGAATATAAGCGTGAATCTTTCTCCATGTTCGCTTCAATGCTGGAATCCCTGAAATATGAAGTGATCAGTACCCTGAGCAAAGTTCAGGTGCGGATGCCGGAAGAGGTTGAGGCGATGGAGCAGCAGCGTCGTGAAGAAGCTGAGCGTCTGGCGCAGATGCAGCAGCTGAGCCATCAGGACGATGATAGCGCAGCCGCGGCCGCGCTGGCTGAACAAACCGGCGAGCGTAAAGTGGGTCGTAACGATCCTTGCCCGTGCGGTTCTGGCAAAAAATACAAGCAGTGCCACGGTCGCCTGAGCTAAGCTTTTACAATATTGAATACCAGGGCGCAGATATCTGCGCCTTTTTTATGGAATGAAGACAATGAAAACGCTGCAAATTTCAGTGGGTATTATCCGTAATTCGCAAGGGGAGATTTTTATCACTCAGCGGGCCGCCGATGCGCATATGGCGAACAAGCTTGAATTCCCGGGCGGTAAAATTGAAGAGAGCGAGTCGTCCGAACAGGCCTTAGTACGCGAGCTGCAGGAAGAGGTCGGCATTACAGCCAAAGCTTACAGCCTGTTTGATAAGCTGGAGTACCAGTTTCCCGATCGCCATATCACGCTATGGTTCTGGCTGGTGAACAGCTGGGAAGGCGAGCCGTGGGGGAAAGAAGGGCAGCCGGGCCGCTGGATTGCGCAGAGCGCGCTCGTTGCTGAGGATTTTCCGCCGGCAAACGAACCCGTCATTACGAAGTTAATTCAAGGTTCTCTGATCGGGTAGGGGGCGCCTGCATCCGGCAAATCAGGGCGGGCCTGTACATGCCCGCCCGAAATCCGTTACTCTTTTTCTTCGCTCCAGCCGTCGCTATCTGACAGATCGCTGCTGCTTGGGATACGTTTCTCTTCCGCTGCCCATTCGCCTAAATCGATAAGCTGACAGCGTTTGGAGCAGAACGGGCGATGCGGGCTCTGCTCATTCCAGACTACAATTTTGCCGCAGGTTGGGCAGTTGACGGTTATCTCTTCTGACATATTGACTCCTTAACAGCAGGCCAGTTCAAAATCAAAACGCTCCGGCACGATGCCGTGCTCGCTGTCCAGCGGCATAAAGCGGATGGCAAAGCGGCTCTTGTGGCCTGATATTTGGGGGTAGAGCTGGCTGGCAAGATCCAACCGCAGACGCAGCAGATCGGCATCTTCGCCGTTGTCCTGATAAAAACCGTTCAGGCTGGTCTGCTTACGGAAGGGGGCCGAGTTACGGATGAGATCGAGAATGAGCATCAGCGATTGCGTCAGCGGTTCCAGGCTGGCCAGCCACTTACCGACCTGCTCATCGCGATATTCCTGCGGCATATGCAGCCAGATGTGCAGCGTCGGAAGATCGAAGCTACAGCAGCCGCCCGGGATACTCAGGCGTTGGCGTACCAGGGCGATCAGGCGATCCTCTCGCAGGTACTGGCCGATACGCGGCGCCGACATTAACGTACTGCCTGATTGCTTCAGCTGCTGACGCAGTTCGTTGATACGATCCTGATCAACCCCAGGGACTTCCGCCCAGGATTGCAGCTTCCTCTGTTGGCGATCCAGCTCTTTCATCAGATCGGTACGTACTTCACCGCGTTCAAAAACATCTAAAAGATCGCCGATATTGCGGAAAAAATGCAGCGCATCCGCATGGCTGGTAATGGCGGGATGTACGGTCAGCTGCTGGAGCAAAAACTCAATACGCAGCCAGGTGCGCATTTTTTCATTAAGCGGATGTTCAAATAGAACAGGGGTAGACATTACGGTTTTTCCTGTGAGGCGGCCTGCGCTGCCAGCTGTTGATACTTTGCATGCAGGCGGGCGACAGCTGATGCGATGGCATCAGGTGAACCCATATTTTCAATAACATCATCCGCAACGGCAAGGCGCTGTTCGCGCGTTGCCTGAGCGGCAAGAATATGTTCCGCATGTTGCCGACTGACCCGATCGCGAAGCATCGTGCGCGCTATCTGCGTCTCTTTCGGCACATCGACAACAAGGACCCGATCGGCTTTGGCGGACAAACGGTTTTCGACCAGTAAAGGTACAACCCAGAGAATATAAGACGAGGTGGCAAGCTGCATCTGGCGACGCGTTTCCTGCTGAATTTGCGGGTGCAGCAGCGCGTTTAGCCAGTTCTTATCCTCTGCATGAGCGAAAATATGTTCACGCAGAGCGCGACGGTTAAGGGTGCCATCTTTATTCAGGATCTGCGGACCGAAGCGTTGAGCAATCGCGTTTAGCCCCGGAGTACCGGGCTCGACCACCTGGCGCGCGATAATGTCAGCATCAATAACGTTAACCCCGAGGTGTGAGAATGCGTCGGCTACGGTACTTTTACCGCTACCGATGCCGCCTGTTAACGCTACCGTGTATGTCATACACCTCAATCCTGAAACTGACTACATGCACATTTTTCAATAACAGAGCCGTGATTTACGACGCGACGACGCCACTGCGACAGTGGTTTTATCGACGTGATATCAACCAATAAATGGCTGTCACCACGTACCCTGGTTCTTTTTGCGCATGTAAATCAAATGGTTAAAAATGATACGCCTGCGATGGGATATCGCAAATTCGCTTTTGGCTGTTCACCAGGTAAATTTATACGATTGTAGCGTAAAAAAAGTGAAAATCGCAGTCTTGCGCGGCCATGATTCGTGCGTATGATAACGTCACTGGAGTTGTGCTCTCACAATAATGCAATTAACCCCAGGAATTCGCACATGCGTATTGAAGAAGATTTGAAGCTTGGTTTTAAAGACGTTCTTATCCGCCCGAAACGTTCTACCCTCAAAAGCCGTTCTGACGTACAGCTGGAACGTGAATTCACTTTCAAACATTCTGGCCAGACCTGGTCTGGTGTGCCGATCATTGCTGCTAACATGGACACCGTTGGCACGTTTGCCATGGCTAAAGCCCTGGCTTCATTTGGCGTTTTGACCGCCGTACATAAGCATTACAGCGTGGAACAGTGGCAGGCGTTTGTTCAGAGCGTATCGGCAGATGTCGTGCAGCACGTCATGGTCTCTACCGGCACCTCCGATGCGGATTTTGAAAAAACAAAACAGATTCTGAGCCAAAATCCGCAGCTTAGCTTTGTGTGCATTGACGTGGCGAATGGCTATTCAGAGCACTTCGTGCAGTTTGTCGCGAAAGCCCGCGAAGCCTGGCCGCAGAAAACCATTATTGCGGGCAACGTTGTGACCGGCGAAATGTGCGAAGAGCTGATTCTTTCGGGGGCTGATATCGTTAAGGTGGGTATCGGTCCGGGCTCCGTATGTACAACCCGCGTGAAAACCGGCGTCGGCTATCCGCAGCTTTCCGCAGTGATTGAGTGTGCCGATGCGGCGCACGGCCTGGGCGGGCAGATTATCAGCGACGGCGGATGTACTATGCCGGGCGATGTGGCTAAAGCCTTCGGCGGCGGCGCGGATTTCGTGATGCTTGGCGGTATGCTGGCCGGTCACGAAGAGAGCGGCGGTACCGTGGTTGAAGAAAACGGCGAAAAATTCATGCTGTTCTACGGCATGAGCTCGGAGTCGGCGATGACCCGTCACGTTGGCGGCGTAGCCCAGTACCGTGCGGCTGAAGGCAAAACCGTTAAGCTGCCTCTGCGCGGCCCGGTTGAAAACACCGCGCGCGATATTCTTGGCGGCCTGCGTTCCGCATGCACCTACGTAGGTGCTTCGCGGCTGAAAGAACTGACTAAACGCACGACTTTTATTCGCGTACAGGAACAAGAGAACCGCGTGTTCAACAGCCTGTAATGCCGTTCGCTGGCGCGTTTGCGCCAGCGTTATCCCCCCATCCCGCTAATGGCGTCGCCCAGATGAAAAATGGGTAAATACATCGCCACCACCAGCACGCCGACAATCGTTCCGGTCACTACCAACATCATCGGTTCCAGCAAGGTCGCCAGATTATCTGCCTGCTGATGCGTCAGCTCACTATGGTGACGAGCCAGATTTTCCAGCATGGTATCCAGCGAACCCGAGGCTTCACCGGTACGGATCAGTTGTAGGCAAAGCGGCGTAAAGCCTCCGCCGTTGGCGAGCGCCTGCCAGATGGGATCGCCGTGGGTAATTTGCCGGCAAACCTGCTGGAGCCTCTGCCGCCATAGCGGGCAGCTCAGGGTTTCCTCCACGCTTTGCAGACCTTGCAGAAAGCTGATTCCGGCGCTTTGCGTCAATGCGAGTACGGTAAAAATCTGGCTAAGCCGCTGGCCGCATAGCAGTTTGCCAAACACCGGCAGCGTATGGAGCAGCTTCTGACGGTACAGCAGCCAGCCTGGCCGCTGGCAAATCAGCCGGTTGAGTATTGCAGGTAAAATACCCAGGGCAGCGAGCAGTGGCCAACAGCGAGTTAACCCTTCGCCAATGCTTATTACCGCGCGGGTCAGCCACGGCAGCGGGGTGTTGAAGGTTTGATATATAGCAGCGAATTCCGGTAAGACAAAGCACAGCATTCCCATAACCACCAGCAGCGCCAGGGATAAGATAATCAACGGGTAGCGCAGCGCTTTTTTCACTTTTTCGGTGAGGAGCAGCTGCTCTCGCTGCTGCCTGGCCAACTGAGCGCAGCAAAGTTCCAGTTTACCGGTAAGTTCACCGGTGCGAATCATGGCCAGATAGAGCGGAGGGAACGCCTCAGGCCATTTTTCCAGGGAGCCTGAAAGCGAAATGCCCTGCGCCAGATCCTCCGCCAGGGTTTGCAGCAGCGCCTGCCATTGCGCATTGGGCTGCTGCTGCGCCAGCAGTTCCAGCCCCTCGGCCAGGGGGAGACCGGCCTGAAGAAGCGCGGCCAGCTGGCGGATGATTTCGCCACTGTAGCGCGGATGCCAGAGGGCGCTTTGCACGCTACAGCGGCGCAGCGTCAGCGGGATAATTCGCTGCCGCTGCAGAGCCTGCAATGCCTCAGGGCGATTATCCTGCCAGAGCGTTCCCTGGCAGGGAATGCCCTGGAGAGAGAGACCGCGCCAGCGCCACAGTCGTTTAGTCGCCATGCGGTATTCCCAACACGCGAACGACCTCTTCCAGACTTGTCATCCCACGTTCGACGGCCAGACAGCCGCTCTCAAACAGCGTCATCATGCCGGATTCGCGCGCCAGGGACTCGATCTCTCCGGCGCTAAGACCCTGAGTAATCGCCTGCCGTAACGCGGTGGTGACGGGGAGCAGCTCAAATAGCGCCAGGCGACCGTAGTAGCCGTGATAGCAGTGCTGACAGCCCGGAGCCTGCCAGCGAGGAAGCGCCCGTGGCCACAGGCTGTGTGGAACATCGGCCGAACTGCCGGTTTCCCGGCGGCAGTGCGGGCACAGTTTGCGTACCAGGCGTTGAGCAACCACCAGAGAAAGCGCGGATGAGATCATCCAGCGCGCAACGCCCATCTGCTGCAGGCGAACCAGCGTTTCACTGGTTGAATTGGTGTGCAGCGTTGAGAGAACCAGGTGCCCGGTTTGCGCTGCTTTTATCGCAATTTCAGCGGTTTCTGCATCGCGTATCTCTCCGACCATCACGATATCGGGATCCTGGCGTAGCAGGGCGCGCAGTACGCTGTGAAAGGTTAAGCCCGCCCGCGGATTAATCTGCGTCTGATTCATCCCCACGATGGGGATCTCCAGCGGATCTTCAACGCTGCATATATTGACCTCGTCGCGATTCCGCGCCTGCAGCGCACTATACAAAGTGACGGTTTTCCCACTTCCCGTCGGGCCGGTGACCAGCATCAGCCCCTGAGGTTGGTTAAGCGCCGAGCGAAAGGCGGCAAGCTGCTGAGACGATAGCCCCAGCGCTTCGAGGTCCAGCGCTTGTTCGACCTGGTGTAATAAGCGAAGGACGATTTTTTCCCCGCCGCGGCAGGGAAGCGTGGCGATCCGAAACGAGATCGGGCGGTCTGCGAGCGTGAGGGTAAACTGACCGTCCTGCGGTACCCGGTGTTCAGCGATATCCAGATTGCTGAGCACTTTAAGTCGGGCGGTGATGGGGGCGGCGAGTTCCGGCGCAAGCGGCGCAAGAGAATGGAGAACGCCATCTACCCTCAGGCGAATTCTCAGGCGATCGTCACCGGGTTCAATATGAATATCCGATGCGCGCTGGCGCAGGGCCTGTTCCAGAAGGCTATTTACCTGTTCAACGATGCTGGCCGAGGCTTCAACAGGCGGGGTGAGGGTTGATATTCCCGGCGTCTGCAGCCGCTTGTCCATCTGGTCCTGGCTCCAGCACTCGATATCAATCCTTTTCTGCGTCGCGAAACGTAACGCTTCCAGCAGCTCCGGGGCGGGGGCGTCAACCACGGCGATAGCGATGGTGTGTTCATTACTATCGAGCAGTAAGGCCTGATAGCGCTGGCAAAGAGGTATCAATTGTTCAGTTTTCATTGCCGCGCCCTCAGTTAAAACGGAACACGTCTTCACAGGCCTGCTTGAGTGCGCTATCGCCGGTAATGTTGCACACTCGCTGCCAGCCGGTGATGCCGTTAGCGTTATCCCAGGTCGGCGTCAGCGTGACGCTTAAGCCATTAAGGCTTTCCTGCCCGGTGAGCGTGACAACGCCTGTGGCGACGGTCATAGCCGAGACGTAGCGGGTTGTGGCGGGCGAGGGAATACCGTTGCTGCCGCCATCGCAGGTGGTTAATCCGCCGTGCTCCAGCGCGCACAGCTCAATGGCGGTGCGGAACGGGACGAAGGTTTGCAGCATATCGGTAAGCGCCGCTTTTCGCAGATAGTTCTGATAAGCCGGAATGCCGATTGCGCTGAGAATGGCGATGATCCCAATGACCACCATAAGTTCGATGAGGGTAAAGCCGCGTTGTTTGTCCATAAGTTGCTCCTTGTTATCTTCGGGAGCACTTTGCCGGGGTTTGTTTAGCGATACGAGCGGCAGATCGCGCCTGGAGAAGCACGCTTCCAGGCTTTTTTTGCGGGTTGCATTGAGGGATTATTGGCGTGCGAGCCGGCTCGCAAAAGTGCGCCCCGGCATCAACGACGAACCGGGGCAGGGGGATTAGCGGAAGCGCATAGAGAGATCGAGAGCGCGGACGTGCTTGGTCAACGCGCCAACGGAGATGTAATCGACGCCGGTTTCAGCAAATTCACGAATAGTCTCGAATGTGACGTTGCCGGAGACTTCCAGCGCCGCCTGGCCGTTGGTGTGTTTGACCGCTTCGCGCATCAGGTCGGTAGTGAAGTTGTCGAGCATAATGATGTCAGCGCCGGCTTTCAGCGCTTCATCCAGCTCTTCAAGGGTTTCGACTTCCACCTCAACCGGCACATCCGGGTGCAGCCAGAACGCTTTTTCAACCGCCTGCCGTACCGAGCCGGAAGCGATAATATGGTTCTCTTTAATCAGAAAGGCATCGGAGAGGCCCAGGCGATGATTGGCCCCGCCGCCGCACAGGACCGCATATTTCAGCGCCGTGCGCAGGCCCGGCAGCGTTTTGCGCGTATCGAGCAGCTGAGTTTTGGTGCCTGCCAGCAGGTCGACATAGCGGCGGACTTCGCTGGCCACCCCGGAGAGCGTCTGCACGAAATTGAGTGCGGTACGTTCTCCGGTGAGCAGGATCCGCGAAGGGCCTTCCAGCTCGAATAGCGGCTGATTGGCTTTTACCGCGTCGCCATCGGCAACGTGCCAGGTGAAGTTAACGTCGTCGCCCGCAAGCTGAATAAAGACTTCTTCTACCCAACGTTTACCGCAAAACACGCCGTCTTCACGGGTGATGACGACGGCATGCGAGCGCGCATCCTGCGGCAATAATTGCGCGCTAATATCGTTGTTCGCATCCACTTCACCGCCTAAATCTTCCCGCAGGGATTGAGAGACGGCATCGGTAATATCAAGATTAATACGCTCCAGCAGCGCGTCACGGCGGCGGTCGGGATTGTAGCGACGAGGCGTCATGATAAAGCTCCAGATAGATAAGATTCAGAAGTGGGAAACATGCTAACCTGAACGACGTTTCTGTACCACATCCGCGTCCTTTCGTCGGCGGCGCCAGCGTGAAGTTTTGGCGTTAGCCAACCGAGCAAGCGTGGGTATGATGCCGGGGATTGTTTGGTCACGGTGCCGCGAATGCATAAGCTAGTAAAAGGAGACTCAACATGCAGTTGAACGGGGGATGGCTGGAAGAGGCGCGTCGGGTTCCTTCGCCGCACCACGATAGCCGCCCGGATAATGAAACCCCCTCTTTGCTGGTGGTGCATAATATAAGCCTGCCGCCCGGCGAATTTGGCGGCCCATGGATTGATGCCCTGTTCACCGGTACGCTCGATCCCCATGCCCATCCTTTCTTTGCTGAAATCGCGCATCTTCGCGTTTCGGCGCACTGTCTGATTCGCCGCGACGGTGAAATCGTGCAGTATGTGCCTTTCGACCAGCGCGCCTGGCACGCGGGGGTTTCCAGCTATCACGGGCGCGAGCGCTGTAATGATTTTTCGATAGGCATTGAGCTGGAAGGGACCGACGAGCTGGCTTATACCGACGCGCAGTATCAGCAGCTGGTTGCCGTTACCCGTCAGCTTATCTCGCGCTATCCGGCGATAGCTGACAATATCACCGGCCATAGCGATATTGCGCCAGTGCGTAAAACGGATCCCGGCCCGGCTTTTGACTGGGTCAAATTTCGCGGTCTGTTAACCCCGTCGTCAGAATAAGGAGATGCCATGACGTTGTTCACTACGCTGTTGGTCCTCATTGCCGAGCGTTTGTTTAAGCTGGGCGAGCACTGGCAGCTCGATCACCGGCTGGAAGTGCTGTTTCGCCGGGTAAAGCATTATTCCCTGCTCACTACCCTACTGATGACGGTCGCGGCGGCGGCGGTCGTGTTTATTATTCAGCGCCTGCTGCAGGGGCAGCTGTTTAACATTCCTCTGCTGGTGTTCTGGATCCTGCTGGGCCTGCTGTGCATCGGCGCGGGCAAAGTCCGTCTGCACTATCACGCCTACCTGAAGGCGGCGGCGCGCGATGATAGCCGCGCCTGCGACGCCATGGCCAGCGAGCTCACCCTGATCCACGGCGTGCCGCCCGGCTGCGACCAGCGTGAATATCTGAGCGAGCTGCAAAACGCGCTGCTGTGGATTAACTACCGCTACTATCTCGCTCCGCTGTTCTGGTTCGTTGTCGGCGGGCCGTGGGGACCGTTAACCCTGATTGCCTACTGTACGCTGCGGGCCTGGCAGACCTGGCTGGCGCGTTATCAGACGCCGCGTCATCGCTTACAGTCGGGTATTGACGGCATTCTGCACGTTGTCGACTGGGTTCCGGTACGACTGGTCGGCGTGGTGTACGCGCTGGTTGGGCACGGGGAAAAGGCTTTGCCTGCGTGGTTTGCCTCGCTGGGCGACCGCCACTCTTCGCAGTATCAGGTGCTGACGCGCCTGGCGCAGTATTCGCTGGCGCGCGAGCCGCACGTGGATAAAGTGGCGACGCCGAAGGCGGCGGTCTCCATGGCGAAAAAAACATCGCTGGTGGTGGTGGTGATTATGGCGCTGCTGACGATTTACGGTACGCTGATTTAAGCACCTGCCCGCTGGGGGCAGGTTTCGCTTTTAATCCGTATCTGCTGCCGGGATGCCAAAATCAGGCATCCCGTTTTCGTCCCAGCGGACAAGCTTCAGGCGGGTATGGCGATTCGGATCGTACAGCGGGTCGCCTTCAATTTCGGTGTAGTTGCGCGCGTGGTACACCAGCACATCTTCTCCCTCCGGCGTTTGCGTAAAGCTATTGTGTCCGGGCCCATACTGACGATTCTCATAGCTGGTACGAAACACCGGCTGCGGCGCTTTATGCCAGTTTTCCGGCCGCAGCGGGTCGGCGTTAACGTCTATCCACAATAATCCCATGCAGTAGTTTTCGTCGGTGGCGCTGGCGGAATAGCTGACGAACAGCTTGTCGCCGTGGAACAGGACCGCCGGGCCTTCATTCACCAGAAAACCCCGGCACTCCCAGTCAAACTCGGGTTGACTCAGCCTGACCGGCTGACCTTTTAGCGTCCACGGATTTGCCAGTTCAGCCAGATAGAGGTTGGTATTGCCCTTAATTTCCGGATCTTTTTGCGCCCACAGGTACCACCGTTTACCCTGATGGCGGAAGGTGGTGGCATCCAGCGCAAAGGTATCAAGCGGCGTTTTAATCTGGCCTTTTTCCTGCCATTTACCGGTTAACGGGTCGCTGTCCGCGCATTCGAGCGCGAACATGCGGTGCTGGAACATGCCCTGCGCATCCAGATCGTGGGTGTGGCTGGCGGCAAAGTAGATATACCATTTGCCGTCAATCTCATGCAGCTCCGGGGCCCATATGAGCTGGCTCATCGGGCCGCTGTCCGGTTTACGCCAGACGACCACCGGCTGCGCGTGGCGTAAACCTTCAAGGGTTGCTGAGCGGCGGATTTCCAGACGGTCATACTCCGGCACCGAGGCAATAAAGTAGTAGCTATCCTGATGGCGCAGAATATACGGGTCCGCGCGTTGTTCAATAAATGGATTCGGCCAGTTTTTCATTACGCTTTCCTTACCTGTTCGCCGGTTTTCAGTTCCTGATAGTCGTTGAGCTCGCTGTAGTTGACCCGGCGTTTCTCGAGGTCGGACTGAATTAGCCGCATAAATTCGCGGTTTACCTTCAGCATACGCACCACCCCCGCGGTAATCAGATAGCCGATGCCGGGGATAACGCTGAATAACAATACGATACCGTTAATCGCGGAGGCGCTTTGCTGCTTCGCACCGGCATCGTAACCGTACCAGGAGAGCAGGAAGCCAACCATCGCGCCGGCGATGGCCAGACCGACCTTCAGGAAGAACAGGTTGCCTGAGAAGCTGATGCCGGTGATGCGTTTGCCGGTCTTCCATTCGCCGTAGTCATCCACGTCGGCCATCAGCGACCAGTGCAGCGGCGAGGGGATCTGATGCAGAATGTTCAGCAGGAAGTAGAGCACCATAATCATCATGGTGGCGTGCGGGTCGAAGAAGTAGAAGGCGCAGGAGAAAATCGCCAGCACGATGTTGGTCCAGAAAAACACCTGCAGTTTGCACCAGCGGTCGGTCAGGACTTTAGCCAGCATACTGCCGATCATCATGCCGACTACCCCGAGGCTGATAAACAGCGTGGCGAAGTGGGTGCTTTGCTGCATCACCCAGGTGACGTAGTACATGGTGGCGGCCATGCGAATAAAGCCTGGGCAAACGTTGCACAGCGTTAACAGCAGGATGCGAACCCACTGGTCATTTTTCCAGACGTCTTTCAGATCTTTTTTCAGCTCGTCGTTGGTCTGGACGGCGGGTTTTACGCGCTCACGAACGGTGGCAAAGCAGAACAGGAACATGCACATACCGATAATCGCCAGCACGGTCATCGCCATCTGATAGCCTTTGGCTTTATCCTCACCGCCGAACCAGTCCGCCATCGGCAGCAGCGTCAGGGAGAGCAGGAGCGTGGCGATACCGACCATCACGAAGCGATAGGACTGGCAGGCCACGCGTTCCTTCGGGTCATTCGTAATCACACTACCCAAGGAGCAGTAGGGGATGTTGATCGCGGTGTAGGTCAGCGAGAGCAGGAAGTAGGTGACGAAAGCATAGATAACCTTGCTATTGTAAGACCACTCCGGGGTGGTAAACATCAGCACGCTGAACAGCGCGTACGGGAAGGCAATCCACAGCAGCCATGGGCGAAAGCGCCCGTATTTACTGCGGGTACGGTCGGCCATCGCCCCCATAATCGGATCGGTGACGGCATCAATAACGCGTACGGAAAGCAGCAAAACGCCCACCAGCGCCGGCGCGAGACCAAAAATATCCGTATAAAAATAGTTAACAAACAACATGATGGCGCCGAATATGATATTGCATCCGGCATCACCCATCCCGTAGCCTATTTTTTCTTTAACTGAAAGCTTATTGCCATTCATCGCAGCGATCTCCCCGTGGCGGTATGGAGAGAATTATTAGCCGGGTAATGGACTAATGCGTTGCAGGATAGGGTTAACGATATGGATAAATCGGTTATCAGGGGGAAAGTGTGAAGCAGATAACAATGCGCTGTGTCCGCCAGCGGCGGGCGGACACAGGTTGTGGAGATGCAGGATTATGCTTTAATGGCGCTGGCGGTTTTCTGTTTAAACAGGTAGCCGACGCCGAGAACGGCAATCCATACCGGGATAAGGTAGACGGAAATCGCCATGCCAGGGGTCATCAGCATGATCACCAGCACTCCCGCCATAAACAGCAGGCAGATCCAGTTGCCCAGCGGATAAAGCAGCGCCGGGAAGCGGGTGACCACGCCCTGCTGCTGCTTAGCGCGACGGAATTTCATGTGCGCCAGGCTAATCATCGCCCAGTTGATCACCAGGGCTGAAACCACCAGCGCCATCAGCAGACCAAACGCGGATTCCGGCGCGAAGTAGTTAATCAGTACGCACAACGCGGTGACCACCGCGGAGACGAGGATGGTGTTAACCGGCACGCCGCGTTTATCGACGCTCATCAGCGCTTTTGGCGCGTTACCCTGCTGGGCCAGACCGAACAGCATCCGGCTGTTGCAGTATACGCAGCTGTTGTAAACGGAGAGCGCCGCGGTTAATACCACAATATTCAGCGCATTCGCGACGAAGGTATCGCCCAGTTCGTGGAAAATCAGGACGAACGGGCTGGTATCGGCGGTTACGCGGCTCCACGGCAGCAGCGAAAGCAGAACGGCCAGCGAGCCCACATAGAAAATCAGGATGCGGTAGATGACCTGGTTGGTGGCCTTCGGAATGCTCTGCTCCGGGTTATCCGCTTCGGCTGCGGTGATACCGACCAGCTCCAGCCCGCCGAAAGAGAACATAATAATCGCCATCATCATTACCAGCCCGGTGAAGCCGTGCGGCAGGAATCCGCCTTGCTCCCACAGGTTGCGTACGGTAGCCTGCGGGCCGCCGTTGCCGCTGAACAGCAGCCAGCCGCCGAACAGGATCATCGCCACGACGGCGACGACTTTGATGATCGCGAACCAGAACTCCATCTCGCCAAACACCTTGACGTTCGTCAGGTTGATGGCGTTGATAGCGATAAAGAAAACGGCCGCAGAAACCCAGGTAGGGATTTCCGGCCACCAGAACTGGACGTATTTCCCGACCGCGGTCAGCTCGGCCATTGCGACCAGCACGTAAAGCACCCAGTAGTTCCAGCCGGAAGCGAAGCCTGCAAAGCCGCCCCAGTATTTGTAGGCAAAATGACTAAATGAACCGGCTACCGGCTCTTCGACGACCATCTCGCCCAGCTGACGCATAATCAGGAAAGCAATAAAACCGGCAATTGCGTAGCCCAGAATAATACCGGGACCCGCGTTTTGGATGACGGATGCGCTACCCAGAAACAAACCGGTACCGATAGCGCCTCCCAGCGCAATAAGCTGAATATGGCGGTTTTTAAGGCCGCGCTTTAGCCGATCGCCATGCTGTTGACCTTCCATCATGAAACCTCGTGTGTGGTTATGGTTATTATGTTTGTCCGCGTCATCCATCAGGTGACTTCTTCGCTGTCCATCCCTGCCTGATAGCATAGTCAGCGAAATTTCACTGAGCCTGCGGCCCGTTTTGCCCCGAGTGATGTAGCGCACATATTGTTGTGTTTGTGTAATTATCAAATTCCGTAGATGTACTTATTTCTTTACGCAAGGCGGAGAGGGAATTCATGAAAAGGCCTTTCGTATCATGGAGAATAGTGATAAGCGCCGCTGAATGCACCTGCTTTATGAAGGGATGATGACGAAGCGAGCAAAAAGACGCCATTTGTAAATCCCACCCCCATGCGCCAGTGCCTACCCATTATTTGTCATCCATGCAAATTTATTGAATTTATATTCACTTAATAAGGCGTTGAATCGGTTCAGATAGCGTAATTTTTCGTTTCTATTACGTTAACGCTACCTCTTTGTGAGTAAACACAACATTTGTGCAAGGTTACATTTTTGAAATGTTATTTCTGTAAGGTTGTTAAAACGTGCCGGGTTTAATGATTTCAATCAAAACCTGTATGGACAGAAGGTGAATACTTTGTTACTTTAGCGATACGAACTATGAATTGGTAAGACCAATTGACTCCGGGCTAATGGCAGAGACAGGGAATATGGCCTACAGCAAGATCCGCCAACCAAAACTATCCGATGTGATAGAGCAGCAGCTGGAGTTTTTAATCCTTGAGGGGACGTTGCGCCCCGGTGAAAAACTCCCGCCAGAACGTGAACTGGCAAAACAGTTCGACGTTTCCCGTCCCTCGCTCCGTGAGGCTATTCAACGCCTCGAAGCTAAGGGCTTGTTGCTTCGTCGCCAGGGGGGCGGAACGTTTGTACAAAGCCGCCTGTGGCAGAGCTTCAGCGACCCGCTGGTAGAGCTACTGTCCGACCACCCTGAATCCCAATTTGATCTGCTGGAAACCCGTCACGCGCTTGAAGGCATCGCGGCTTATTACGCGGCGCTGCGCAGCAATGATGAAGACCGCGAACGCATTCGCGAGCTGCATCAGGCCATTGAGCGGGCTCAGCAGTCCGGCGATCTCGACGCCGAATCCGATGCCGTCGTCCAGTATCAAATCGCCGTCACCGAAGCGGCGCACAATGTGGTGCTGCTCCATCTACTACGCTGTATGGAGCCGATGCTGGCCCAGAACGTTCGCCAGAATTTTGAATTGTTGTACGCCCGTCGGGAGATGCTCCCGCAGGTCAGCAATCATCGTACTCGCATTTTTGAGGCGATAATCGCCGGGGAACCGGAGCAGGCGCGTGAAGCGTCGCATCGTCACCTGGCGTTCATTGAGGAAATTTTGCTGGATCGTAGCCGTGAGCAGAGCCGTCGTGAACGCTCACTGCGTCGTTTACAGCAACGAAAAGATGAGAACTCCGGTTCTTAAGCGCCATTTTTAGAGCGCGGCAACTAAACGCAGAACCTGTCTTATTGCATTCTCTGACGAGAATTCAATGGGACAGGTTCCAGATTAATCAACGATTAGATAGATAAGGAATACCCCCCATGTCAGAACGTTTACCAAATGACGTGGATCCGATCGAAACTCGCGACTGGCTACAGGCGATCGAATCGGTCATCCGTGAAGAAGGTGTTGAGCGCGCTCAGTATCTTATTGACCAACTCCTTTCTGAAGCCCGCAAAGGCGGGGTGAAAGTGGCTGCTGGCGCATCGACCGGCGGCTACGTGAACACTATTGCCGTTGAAGATGAGCCGGAATACCCGGGTAATCTGGATCTGGAACGTCGTATCCGTTCTGCGATCCGCTGGAACGCGATTATGACCGTTCTGCGCGCATCGAAAAAAGATCTCGAACTGGGCGGCCACATGGCTTCCTTCCAGTCTTCCGCAACCTTCTATGAAGTGTGCTTTAACCACTTCTTCCGCGCACGCAACGAGCAGGACGGCGGCGACCTGGTTTACTTCCAGGGCCACATCTCTCCGGGCGTCTACGCGCGTGCTTTCCTGGAAGGTCGTCTGACTGAAGAGCAGATGAACAACTTCCGTCAGGAAGTTCACGGTAAAGGTCTGTCCTCTTATCCGCACCCGAAACTGATGCCGGAATTCTGGCAGTTCCCGACCGTCTCTATGGGTCTGGGCCCAATCGGTGCGATTTATCAGGCTAAGTTCCTGAAGTATCTGGAACACCGCGGCCTGAAAGACACCTCTAAACAAACCGTTTACGCTTTCCTCGGCGACGGCGAGATGGACGAGCCGGAATCCAAAGGCGCGATCACCATCGCGACCCGTGAAAAGCTGGACAACTTGGTCTTCGTTATCAACTGTAACCTGCAGCGCCTTGACGGCCCGGTTACCGGTAATGGCAAGATCATTAACGAACTGGAAGGCATCTTTGGCGGTGCTGGCTGGAACGTTATCAAGGTTATCTGGGGCGGACGCTGGGATGAGCTGCTGCGTAAAGATACCAGCGGTAAACTGATCCAGCTGATGGAAGAGACCGTTGACGGTGACTACCAGACCTTCAAATCCAAAGATGGCGCTTACGTGCGTGAGCACTTCTTCGGTAAATATCCGGAAACCGCAGCGCTGGTTGCCGACTGGACTGACGAGCAGATCTGGGCCCTGAACCGCGGCGGTCACGATCCGAAGAAAGTCTACGCTGCGCTGAAAAAAGCACAGGAAACCAAAGGCAAAGCCACCGTAATCCTCGCCCATACCATTAAAGGTTACGGCATGGGTGACACCGCTGAAGGTAAAAACATCGCTCACCAGGTTAAGAAAATGAACATGGACGGCGTTCGCTACGTCCGCGATCGTTTCAACGTGCCGGTTGCCGATGCTGATATCGAAAAACTGCCGTACGTGACCTTCCCGGAAGGTTCTGAAGAGCACACCTATCTGCACGCCCAGCGTCAGAAACTGCATGGCTATCTGCCGAGCCGTCAGCCAAACTTCGATGAGAAGCTGGAGCTGCCGACCCTGGAAGATTTCGGTCCGCTGCTGGAAGAGCAGAATAAAGAGATCTCTACCACTATCGCGTTCGTTCGTGCCCTGAACGTGATGCTGAAGAACAAATCCATCAAAGACCGCCTCGTGCCGATCATCGCCGATGAAGCGCGTACCTTTGGTATGGAAGGCCTGTTCCGTCAGATTGGTATCTACAGCCCGAACGGTCAGCAGTACACTCCGCAGGACCGTGAGCAGGTTGCTTACTACAAAGAAGACGAGAAAGGCCAGATTCTGCAGGAAGGTATCAACGAACTGGGTGCCGGTGCATCCTGGCTGGCTGCTGCGACCTCCTACAGCACCAACAACCTGCCGATGATCCCGTTCTACATCTACTACTCCATGTTCGGGTTCCAGCGTATCGGTGACCTTTGCTGGCAGGCCGGCGACCAGCAGGCTCGCGGCTTCCTGATCGGCGGGACTTCCGGTCGTACCACGCTGAACGGCGAAGGTCTGCAGCACGAAGATGGCCACAGCCACATTCAGTCTCTGACTATCCCGAACTGTATCTCTTACGATCCGTCTTACGCGTACGAAGTTGCGGTCATCATGCACGATGGTCTGGAGCGTATGTACGGTGAGAAACAAGAGAACGTTTACTACTACATCACCACGCTGAACGAAAACTACCACATGCCGGCAATGCCAGCAGGCGCCGAGGAAGGTATCCGTAAAGGTATCTACAAACTCGAAACCGTTGAAGGTAGCAAAGGTAAAGTTCAGCTGCTGGGCTCCGGTTCTATCCTGCGTCACGTCCGTGAAGCAGCGCAGATCCTGGCCAAAGACTACGGCGTAGGCTCTGACGTTTATAGCGTCACCTCCTTCACCGAACTGGCGCGCGATGGCCAGGATTGTGAACGCTGGAACATGCTGCATCCGCTGGAAACGCCGCGCGTTCCGTACATCGCTCAGGTGATGAACGACGCTCCGGCAGTCGCATCTACTGACTATATGAAACTGTTCGCTGAGCAGGTTCGTACTTACGTACCGGCCGATGATTACCGCGTACTGGGTACCGACGGCTTCGGTCGCTCTGACAGCCGTGAAAACCTGCGTCACCACTTCGAAGTTGACGCTTCCTACGTGGTGGTAGCAGCGCTGGGCGAACTGGCTAAACGTGGCGAAATCGATAAGAAAGTGGTTGCGGAAGCCATCACTAAATTCAACATCGATGCAGATAAAGTTAACCCGCGTCTGGCGTAAGAGGTAAAAGAATAATGGCTATCGAAATCAAAGTACCGGACATCGGGGCTGATGAAGTTGAAATCACCGAGATTCTGGTCAAAGTGGGCGACAAAGTTGAAGCTGAACAGTCGCTGATCACCGTAGAAGGCGACAAAGCCTCTATGGAAGTCCCGTCTCCGCAGGCTGGCGTCGTTAAAGAGATCAAAGTCTCCGTCGGCGACAAAACCGAGACCGGTAAACTGATCATGATTTTCGATTCCGCCGATGGTGCAGCAGCAGCTGCACCTGCGCAGGAAGAGAAGAAAGAAGCGGCTCCGGCCGCCGCAGCACCGGCAGCCGCCAGCGCGAAAGAAGTTCATGTACCGGATATCGGCGGTGATGAAGTTGAAGTCACGGAAATCATGGTAAAAGTGGGTGACACCATCGCCGCTGAACAATCCCTGATCACCGTAGAAGGCGATAAAGCCTCTATGGAAGTGCCGGCGCCGTTCGCCGGTACCGTGAAAGAGATCAAGATTAACACCGGCGACAAAGTGTCCACGGGTTCCCTGATCATGATCTTCGAAGTGGCGGGCGCAGCGCCTGCCGCGGCGCCGGCGAAAGCGGAAGCCGCTCCGGCTGCTGCTGCACCGGCAGCTTCAGGTTCTAAAGAAGTTCACGTGCCGGATATCGGCGGCGATGAAGTTGAAGTGACTGAAGTGATGGTGAAAGTGGGCGATAAAATTGCCGCTGAACAGTCACTGATCACCGTTGAAGGCGACAAAGCTTCCATGGAAGTGCCTGCGCCGTTCGCGGGTACCGTGAAAGAGATCAAAATCAGCACCGGCGACAAAGTTTCCACCGGCTCCCTGATTATGGTCTTCGAAGTGGAAGGCGCTGCGCCTGCCGCAGCTCCGGCTGCTCCAGCACCAGCTGCTGCACCGGCTCAGGCTGCTAAACCAGCTGCACCTGCTGCAAAAGCAGAAGGCAAATCTGAGTTCGCTGAAAACGACGCTTACGTTCACGCCACCCCGCTGATTCGTCGCCTGGCGCGCGAGTTCGGTGTAAACCTGGCGAAAGTGAAAGGAACTGGTCGTAAAGGCCGTATCCTGCGCGAAGACGTTCAGGCCTACGTGAAAGAAGCGGTTAAACGCGCTGAAGCCGCGCCTGCTGCTACCGGTGGCGGTATCCCGGGCATGCTGCCGTGGCCGAAAGTGGACTTCAGCAAGTTTGGTGAAGTGGAAGAAGTTGAACTGGGCCGTATCCAGAAGATCTCTGGTGCTAACCTGAGCCGTAACTGGGTGATGATCCCGCACGTTACGCACTTCGACAAAACCGATATCACCGATCTGGAAGCGTTCCGTAAACAGCAGAACGCTGAAGCTGAGAAGCGTAAGCTGGACGTGAAATTCACTCCGGTGGTCTTCATCATGAAAGCCGTTGCCGCGGCGCTTGAGCAGATGCCGCGCTTCAACAGCTCCCTGTCTGAAGATGCACAGCGTCTGACGCTGAAGAAATACATCAATATCGGTGTGGCGGTTGATACCCCGAATGGTCTGGTTGTTCCGGTCTTCAAAGACGTGAACAAGAAGAGCATTACCGAGCTGTCTCGTGAACTGACCGTGATTTCCAAGAAAGCGCGTGATGGTAAGCTGACCGCTGGCGAAATGCAGGGTGGTTGCTTCACTATCTCCAGCATCGGCGGCCTGGGTACCACCCACTTCGCACCGATTGTGAACGCGCCGGAAGTGGCTATCCTCGGCGTGTCCAAGTCCGCGATGGAGCCGGTATGGAATGGCAAAGAGTTCGTGCCGCGTCTGATGATGCCGATCTCTCTGTCCTTCGACCACCGCGTGATCGACGGTGCTGATGGTGCGCGCTTTATCACCATCATCAACAATATGCTGAGCGACATTCGCCGCCTGGTGATGTAAGCAAAAAGCCGGCCTGACGGCCGGCTTTTTTCTGGTAATCTCTTCTGCGTTTTGAAGTTACCAGCAATAAAGGACAAAATCGTTTGCCGTTTGTTGTTTCAAAATTGTTAACAATTTTGTAAAATGCTTGCGGATAGAACGTCCCGGTGGACATGGGCGTAAAAACAATAGCGTCAGACCCGCCGGATACAAATAACAGAGGTCATGATGAGTACTGAAATCAAAACTCAGGTCGTGGTACTTGGGGCAGGCCCCGCAGGTTATTCTGCTGCCTTCCGTTGCGCTGATTTAGGTCTGGAAACCGTCATCGTAGAACGTTACAGCACCCTCGGCGGTGTTTGCCTGAACGTCGGCTGTATCCCTTCTAAAGCACTGCTGCACGTTGCTAAAGTTATCGAAGAAGCGAAAGCGCTGGCCGAACACGGCATCGTTTTCGGTGAACCGAAAACTGACATTGACAAGATTCGCACCTGGAAAGAAAAAGTCATCACTCAGCTGACCGGCGGTCTGGCTGGCATGGCCAAAGGGCGTAAAGTGAAGGTGGTTAACGGTCTGGGTAAATTTACCGGCGCTAACACCCTGGAAGTGGAAGGCGAAAACGGTAAAACCGTCATCAACTTCGACAACGCTATCATCGCGGCGGGCTCCCGTCCGATCGAACTGCCGTTCATTCCGCATGAAGATCCGCGCGTATGGGACTCCACCGATGCGCTGGAGCTGAAAACCGTACCAAAACGCCTGCTGGTTATGGGCGGCGGTATCATCGGTCTGGAAATGGGTACCGTATACCATGCGCTGGGTTCAGAGATTGACGTGGTTGAAATGTTCGACCAGGTTATCCCGGCTGCCGATAAAGACGTGGTGAAAGTCTTCACCAAGCGCATCAGTAAGAAATTCAACCTGATGCTGGAAACCAAAGTGACCGCCGTTGAAGCGAAAGAAGACGGTATCTACGTTTCCATGGAAGGCAAAAAAGCCCCGGCTGAAGCGCAGCGCTACGACGCTGTGCTGGTAGCTATCGGCCGCGTACCGAACGGTAAAAACCTCGATGCCGGTAAAGCAGGCGTTGAAGTTGACGAGCGTGGCTTTATCCGCGTTGATAAACAGCTGCGTACCAACGTGCCGCACATCTTCGCTATCGGCGATATCGTCGGTCAGCCGATGCTGGCGCACAAAGGCGTTCACGAAGGCCACGTTGCTGCCGAAGTTATTGCCGGCATGAAGCACTACTTCGACCCGAAAGTTATCCCGTCCATCGCCTATACCGAGCCGGAAGTTGCGTGGGTTGGTCTGACTGAGAAAGAAGCGAAAGAGAAAGGCATCAGCTACGAAACCGCCACCTTCCCGTGGGCTGCTTCTGGCCGCGCCATCGCTTCCGACTGCGCTGACGGTATGACCAAACTGATTTTCGACAAAGAATCTCACCGCGTTATCGGCGGGGCGATTGTCGGCACCAACGGCGGCGAGCTGCTGGGTGAAATCGGTCTGGCGATCGAAATGGGCTGTGACGCTGAAGACATCGCGCTGACCATCCACGCTCACCCGACTCTGCACGAGTCCGTTGGCCTGGCAGCAGAAGTCTTCGAAGGCAGCATCACCGACCTGCCAAACGCGAAAGCGAAGAAAAAGTAAATTTTTCTTTCAGGCAAAATCCAAAAAGCGGCTCAGTGAGCCGCTTTTTTTATCGGTGATGTTTAGAACTGTGTCGCCGTTAATAAAATTGCATATCTTATTAATACTTGAAAAATAGTTACTCAGTAAACTTATAGGTAGTTAACTATATGTGAGGTGTGTGATGAAAAAAGTTTTAACGACGACGCTGCTGGCAGCAACGCTGGTCTCGGGTATGGCCTGCGCGGCCGATGCCGCGATTCCCTGGGCTGATAACAGCGGCGGGACCGAAAGCACCCATATTGCGGCGATGGGCCAGGATTTGAATATGCAGCATCAGCAGATAACAAAGACCAGCGAAGGGGTATGGGCGGCGAATTCCGGCAGCATCAGCTCTGATGAAGCGGCGTTGACCAGCACTAAACCGGCTTTTGCGGGTGACCCGTCTCTGATGCCCCATCAGGGCTAAATCAGCACACATATATGGCCCGGCGGCGTTATCGCACGCCGGGCTTTTTTTCTATTGATTGATGGCCTGCCAGGCTGAATCCGGCGAAAACTGCGAAATGGCGCGCGCTTTGCTCTGCGTCTCATCCCCTAAATTAGCCTGATAAACCTCATCATTCTGGTTGACCATAAAGCTCATGATGCCGGTTTTTCCCCATTCCACAGGCCACGCCAGCAGGGCGAAGCCCTGACCCTCGCCATCTTGAATGATGCGAAAACGGTAGCCGTGATAGCCTTCTCCGGGTTCGGCGGGGCTAAACGCGGGCCCAAGCGGGCTGGGCGCTTCGCCGGGAGCGGCAGGCCAGTAGAGGCCGTCTTTCTTACCATCGCTGCTGATAATCCTCTGCGCCCAGGTGTGGTTTAGCCGATAAAAATCCTGCTGGGCATCAACGTAAGCGTGCATCGCCTGAATGGCTGACAGCTCATTGCGGCCAATCGCGCGAGTCAGGATCTCATCTTCAGCAGCAGCCATATCAAAACGCCAGCCGCTCTTATCCTTAATGATGGGGATTGGTAGCCGCCATGCTTCCTGTCCTACCTCCAGCCAGGCGCTATTCTGTTGCTGAACGATACGATGGCTGACTTTCCAGTCGCGCTGAAAACGAGCGACGGCGTCAGGGTCGATGTCCTCCGGCGGTAAAAATTGCTGCCAGCTATCGCCGAGCAGCCCGTTGAGGGCAGATTCATCATGCCTGCCGATTGCCGCAGCCAGCGCGCTTGCGGCCTGTTCCGGAGAGGAAAACTGCTGCTGAGCCAGCGCCATGGCGGGCGTCATGGCCAGCGCCAGCAGCGTCATTTTTAAAAATTTTTTCATCTGATTATCCTCAGCGGCGGCGCAGTTCACGGTGTTCGGAAAGATGTTCTCTGGCCGCGCTGCGCTGCTCGCTGCTTAAACCCGAGATATGGCGGCTCTGCAGGCCGCGCTCCTGCTGAGACTGCCAGGAGGGAGAGCGGATATCGTTACCGCTCAGGGCGTTGGCGTGCAGATTATTCAGCTTCTGCTGACGTTGTTCGGGCGTTGCGGCCCGGAACTGTTCACGGCGCTGTTGCTGCTGCGCCGTCGGATGCTGAATTTGCGTTTTGACCGCTTCCCGATGCTGCTGTTGTACGGCGCTATTTTTTACCGCCGGCGTGGCGTCATAGCCGCGATAGTTATTGCGCTGGGTCACCTGATGGAGCTGCTGCGACGCGGCCTGGCGCTGGGCATCGCGGGAAGGCGCGTGATTAAGCGCGTTATCCGCAGGCCCGGTACGCTGCTGTAGCTGCGTCATGGCCGCCTGACGCTGCGCGTTGCGATCGGCGGGCTGATGTTGGGTCGCGCTAAGCCCGCCGGGAACATTGGTCTGATGGTAATGCTGCGCAATCGTATTGTTCGGATAGGGAATATTGCCGCGGTAGGCCGGATTATGCTGCCAGCTGGCGTGGTTTCCCGGCAGGTTCTGCCCGGTAATATGGTTGAAATTATTGACGTTGATGTTGATGTTATCGCCGTTGTGCGCGTAGCCGCCGTGATGATCATCATCGTGATGGTGATCGTCATCGTCATGGTGGTGATGATCGTCATCATCCCAGTCGATGCTGCTGAACAGAGCGTAGGTTGTGGCGACGCCGAGGCTATAGCCAAACCCCTTGACGAAGCTGTCGGTAAACTGCTCCCCCGGAGGCGGCGGCAGGTAGACCGGCGGATAGGCGGTGTCAGGCCAGGCGCCGTAAACAACTGAAGGGTTATAGGCCGGCACGTACACCACATTTGGATTGGTTGATTCGATTTTAATCACCTGCGCCGGGGCGGAGGATGTCATGGCGCTGCTGCTGCGGGAAGCGGTGGCCGTGGACGTTGCCGGAGCCGGTGCCGGTGCCGCGGAGCGGGTGGCGGTGATGACTTTCTGCTGCGGCGTGGATTTTAACGTTCCGGTCTGCTGGGCGATGGCGCGTAAGCGCTGCACCGAATCCATGACGTCCTGCGGCTGGGCGAGAAATGCATTACCCAGGTTTTCCACCCACGGCGCATTTTCTCCCATTAACGCGAGCAGGGAAGGGAAGGCGACCAGCGATTTTACGCTGGGATCCCAGGGCTGATTTGCCACCGCTTGCACCGCCGCATCGCCCTTCATTGTGGGGTTATCCTGCGACCACTCTACCGCCTGGACAACGTTACTCGGGTAGGTCGAAGCCATCAGCACCTGCGACAGCAGATTGTCCGGATAGAGCGCGATTGGCGCGACCCACTGGTCTATCTGCGCGGGTGTATAGGTCGTGGTCACCGGCTGGGCGGCGGCGGTTGCCTGCGCCGTTTGCGCAACGGCGGGGGGCTCGGGAACCGTTTGCGGCTCCCGGCTTTTGACGTAGAGCGTACCCGCGGCGGCTAATAGCCCGGCGCTACAGAGCAGCGCGAGCAGATGGGGTTTGAAAGGCAGTGTCATGAGAACTCCCGGCACAATAATTGGCCCGTTTTGACAGAGTATTGTCGAAAAGCGGGGGATTGCCTGAGTATAGAGAGCGCGTATTTGCGTTTTTGATTTTAGTTGGGATTTCGCTCAATTATGTGTAACAGAATTAATTTTATATACCGCTAAATTGACAGAAAACCTGCATTATTCTGCCCTTAACGATTCAGCTAATTTTTAATGTTGCTTTTTTGTAAACAGATTAACACCCCGCCAAAATCCTGCTATGCTGCCGACGCGGTATCGGGCATTTACCCTACAAACTGCTGTCTCACAGGAGCGTGAAGAGAATCGCCTACCGCATTTTACAATGAGAGCGAGGAGAACCGTCGTGCTAGAAGAATACCGTAAGCACGTAGCTGAGCGTGCCGCCGAGGGGATTGTACCGAAACCCTTAGATGCAACCCAAATGGCCGCGCTGGTAGAACTGCTGAAAAACCCGCCAGCGGGTGAAGAAGAATTCTTGTTAGACCTGTTAATTAACCGCGTACCGCCGGGCGTCGACGAAGCCGCCTATGTTAAAGCCGGATTCCTTGCCGCGATCGCCAAAGGCGAAGCGACTTCTCCACTGGTTACCCGTGAAAAAGCTGTCGAACTGCTGGGCACCATGCAGGGCGGTTACAACATCCATCCCCTGATTGACGCGCTGGACGACGCAAAACTGGCGCCGATCGCCGCGAAAGCGCTGTCCCACACCCTGCTGATGTTCGACAACTTCTACGATGTAGAAGAGAAAGCCAAGGCGGGCAATGCCTACGCCAAACAGGTTATGCAATCCTGGGCCGACGCTGAGTGGTTCCTGAGCCGTCCTCAACTGGCTGACAAAATCACCGTGACCGTTTTTAAAGTCACCGGCGAAACCAACACCGATGACCTGTCTCCGGCCCCTGACGCCTGGTCCCGCCCGGACATTCCGCTGCACGCGCTGGCAATGCTGAAAAACGCCCGCGAAGGCATCGACCCGGATCAGCCCGGCGCCGTTGGCCCGATTAAACAAATTGAAGCACTGCAGCAAAAAGGTTTCCCGCTGGCGTACGTCGGCGATGTCGTGGGTACCGGCTCATCGCGTAAATCCGCCACCAACTCGGTGCTGTGGTTTATGGGCGACGATATTCCGAACGTGCCGAACAAGCGCGGCGGCGGTCTGGTTCTCGGCGGCAAAATTGCGCCTATCTTCTTTAATACCATGGAAGATGCCGGCGCGCTGCCGATTGAAGTGGACGTAAACAACCTGAACATGGGCGACGTGATCGACGTTTATCCGTTCAAAGGTGAAGTCCGTAACCACGAAACCGGCGAACTGCTGGCGACCTTCGAGCTGAAAACCGACGTGCTGATCGACGAAGTGCGCGCCGGCGGCCGTATCCCGCTAATCATCGGCCGTGGCCTGACCACCAAAGCGCGTGAAGCGCTGGGCCTGCCGCACAGCGATGTGTTCCGTCAGGCGAAAGACGTGGCGGAAAGCAGCCGCGGATACTCTCTGGCGCAGAAAATGGTGGGTCGCGCCTGCGGCGTGGCCGGGGTTCGTCCGGGCGCTTACTGCGAACCGAAGATGACCTCCGTAGGCTCTCAGGACACCACCGGCCCGATGACCCGTGATGAGCTGAAAGACCTGGCGTGCCTGGGCTTCTCTTCCGACCTCGTGATGCAGTCCTTCTGCCATACCGCCGCCTATCCGAAGCCGGTGGACGTCACCACGCACCACACGCTGCCGGACTTCATCATGAACCGCGGCGGCGTATCGCTGCGTCCGGGCGATGGCGTTATCCACTCCTGGCTGAACCGTATGCTGCTGCCTGATACCGTGGGTACCGGTGGTGATTCGCATACCCGTTTCCCGATCGGTATCTCCTTCCCGGCAGGCTCAGGCCTGGTGGCGTTTGCCGCCGCAACTGGCGTCATGCCGCTGGATATGCCGGAATCGGTACTGGTACGTTTTAAAGGCAAAATGCAGCCGGGCATCACCCTGCGCGATCTGGTACACGCCATCCCGCTGTATGCGATCAAACAGGGTCTGCTGACCGTGGAGAAGAAAGGTAAGAAAAACATCTTCTCCGGCCGCATTCTGGAAATTGAAGGTCTGCCGGATCTGAAAGTTGAGCAGGCGTTTGAGCTGACCGATGCCTCCGCCGAGCGTTCCGCTGCGGGCTGTACCATTAAGCTGAACAAAGAGCCGATCGTTGAGTATCTGACCTCCAACATCGTCCTGCTGAAGTGGATGATCGCCGAAGGTTACGGCGATCGTCGTACGCTGGAGCGTCGCGTTCAGGGCATGGAAAAATGGCTGGCGGATCCGCAGCTGCTGGAAGGCGACGCGGATGCGGAATATGCGGCGGTGATCGATATCGATCTGGCCGATATCAAAGAGCCCATCCTCTGCGCGCCGAACGATCCGGACGATGCGCGTTTGCTGTCCGACGTGCAGGGCGAGAAGATCGATGAAGTGTTTATCGGTTCCTGCATGACCAACATCGGCCACTTCCGCGCGGCCGGTAAGCTGCTGGACAACCACAAAGGCCAGCTGCCGACTCGTCTGTGGGTGGCGCCGCCAACCCGTATGGACGCCGCGCAGCTGACTGAAGAGGGCTACTACAGCGTGTTTGGTAAGAGCGGTGCGCGTATTGAAATCCCTGGCTGTTCCCTGTGTATGGGTAACCAGGCGCGCGTTGCCGACGGTGCGACGGTGGTCTCTACCTCAACCCGTAACTTCCCGAACCGTTTAGGTACCGGCGCTAACGTCTTCCTGGCCTCTGCGGAGCTGGCGGCCGTGGCCGCGCTTATCGGTAAACTGCCGACGCCGGAAGAGTATCAGACCTATGTTGCTCAGGTGGATAAAACCGCAGCGGATACCTATCGTTATCTGAACTTCGACCAGCTCGGTCAGTACACCGAGAAGGCCGACGGGGTTATTTTCCAGACCGCGGTGTAATGCGCTAACTCAGCGCTGTACATAATCCCGCCAATGCCCGGTGAACTTTGCATCACCGGGCATTTTTATTTCCCGTCCCTCCGTCTACCACGCTTTTTTTCTCTTCCACTGCTGCGATAATGACTGTATGGGTACAGTGCAGCGGTGACGCACTGCCCTTGCAGAGGAAAAGACTATGGATTACGAATTTCTGCGCGATATTACCGGAGTGGTAAAGGTGCGAATGTCGATGGATCATGAGGCGATCGGCCACTGGTTCAACGAAGAGGTTAAAGATAACCTTGCCCTGCTGGACGAAGTCGAGCAGGCCGCGCGCACCGTTAAAGGCAGTGAACGTTCCTGGCAACGCGTCGGCCATGAATACACACTATGGCTGGACGGCGAAGAAGTGATGATCCGCGCTAACCAACTGGATTTTTCCGGCGATGAGATAGAAGAGGGGATGAGCTACTATGACGAAGAAAGCCTCTCGCTATGCGGCGTGGAAGACTTTCTTCAGGTCGTCAACGCCTATCGAAAATTTGTAGGTCAATCCTGAGCAATGTTAATCATTTCCACGGCCGGACAGTTATGTCCGGCTTTTTTTTGGCCTTAACGGCCTGTTTTGATTTTTATTAATCATTTTAAAACTGTGATCTGGCGCGTTTGTGAAGTTTATTTGATTGAATATAATCTTTATGATTTTATTTAATCACAGCATAACAACAGGCGGGAAGACCATGAACATCAAAAAGGCTATAGAACGTGTACCTGGCGGCATGATGGTTGTGCCACTGGTGATCGGCGCCATTATCAATACCTTTGCCCCGCAAGCGCTTGAGATCGGCGGGTTCACCACCGCGCTGTTTAAAAACGGCGCAGCGCCGCTGATTGGCGCCTTCCTGCTCTGTATGGGGGCGGGAATTAGCGTCAAGGCAGCGCCACAGGCGCTGTTGCAGGGCGGTACCATTACGCTGACCAAACTCCTGATCGCCATTGCGATTGGCCTCGGCGTGGAACAGCTCTTTGGCGCTGAAGGGATCTTCGGCTTAAGCGGCGTGGCGATCATCGCCGCGATGAGTAACTCGAATGGCGGGCTTTACGCCGCGCTGGTTGGCGAGTTTGGTAACGAGCGTGATGTGGGAGCGATCTCCATCCTGTCACTGAATGACGGGCCATTCTTTACGATGATCGCGCTGGGCGCTGCGGGGATGGCCAACATTCCCATTATGGCGCTGGTCGCCGTGCTGGTGCCGCTGGTGGTGGGAATGATCCTGGGTAACCTCGATCCCAACATGCGCGACTTCCTGACCAAAGGCGGCCCGCTGTTGATCCCATTCTTCGCTTTTGCGCTGGGCGCAGGGATCAACCTTGAAATGCTGCTACAGGGCGGTCTGGCGGGCATTCTGCTCGGCGTGCTGACGACCTTCATCGGCGGTTTCTTTAACATTCGTGCCGACCGTCTGGTGGGCGGAACCGGGATTGCCGGCGCGGCGGCGTCCAGTACCGCCGGAAACGCCGTGGCGACGCCGCTGGCGATTGCCCAGGCCGATCCCTCTCTGGCAGAGGTTGCCGCCGCGGCCGCGCCGCTGATTGCCGCATCGGTGATCACCACCGCGATTCTGACGCCGGTCCTCACCTCATGGGTGGCTAAGAAGCAAGCGCGTCAGGTTGCAGAGGAGAAAAAAGCATGAAAATGATCGTTATCGCCGACGACTTTACGGGTTCTAACGATACCGGCGTGCAGCTGGCAAAGAAGGGGGCGCGCACGGAAGTGATGCTAACGCCGGATCAAAAACCTTCGCGTCGCGCTGATGTGCTGGTGATCAACACCGAAAGCCGCGCGATGCCTGCAGCTGAGGCCGGGAAAGCGGTAGCGCAGGCGTTAGCGCCGTGGTGCGATGGTGATGCGCGTCCGCTGGTTTACAAGAAAATCGACTCTACTTTCCGCGGCAACGTGGGGGCTGAAGTGACGGCGGCAATGCGTGCTGCAAACCGGAAGCTGGCCGTAATTGCGGCGGCTATCCCCGCAGCCGGGCGCACCACCCGCGACGGATTATGCCTGGTCAACGGTACGCCACTGCTGGAAACCGAATTCGCCAGCGATCCGAAAACGCCCATTATCTCCTCGCGAATTGCGACGTTGATCGCCCTGCAAAGCGATATCCCGGTTCATGAAGTGTCGCTCGAAGACGTTCGTCGGGGGCAATTGAGCGCCCTGTTGACGGCTTTTTCCGCCGAGGGTGAGTGCATGGTGGTGGTGGATGCCGTGGAAGATCGCGATCTGTTGCTGATTGCCCAGGCTATTTGTGAACAAAAGGAGATGCCGCTGTTGGTGGGCGCTGCCGGGCTGGCGAACGCGCTACCGGTCAGCACCTTCATGCAGGAAAAGCAGGAACTACCGGTACTGGTGGTGGCCGGATCGATGAGCGAGGCCACGCGGCGGCAGGTTGAAAAAGCGCTCTGCCAGGCGCGCGCCAGCGTCGTGGATATTGATGCCTCGCGGCTGGCCTCGGCGCAGTGCGAGCAGGAAATGGCCGCGGCGGTTGAACAGGCCTGTGCGCTGCTCAGTCGCCAGCAGCACACCATTTTACGTACCAGCCGGAGTGCGGACGATCGGCAGATGATCGACGGCCTGTGCGCTCAGGCTGGCCTGAGCCGCCAGCAGCTCGGTGAGATGCTTAGCGAACGCCTCGGGATGATTACGCTGCGCATTATCGAACAGGCTCGTATTGGCGGGCTGTTCCTGACCGGAGGAGATATCGCCACCGCGGTCGCCGCCGCGCTCGGGGCGGAAGGCTATCGCATTCAGAGTGAGGTGGCGCCCTGTATTCCCTGCGGGACGTTCGTTAACAGTGAAATCGACGATCTGCCGGTTATCACTAAAGCCGGCGGATTCGGTTCAGACAGCACCCTTTGTGATGCGCTTTATTTTATTGAGGAGATGTACAGTGGTAACTAAAACAATTGCGATTACGATGGGCGACCCGGCGGGCATCGGTCCGGAAATTATTGTCAAAGCGCTTTGTGAAGACGAGCTCAACGGCGCGCCGCTGGTGGTGGTCGGGTGTCTGAAAACCCTGAAACGTCTGCAGGACAAAGGGCTGGCGGAAGGCGTTACCTTTCGCGCGATCGCCGAGGTCGCGGAGGCGCGATTTGCTCCTGGCGTGATTCATGTCATCGACGAGCCGCTGGCCCAGCCGGACGCGCTGGAGCCGGGTAAAGTGCAGGCCCAGGCGGGCGATCTGGCCTACCGCTGCGTGAAGCGGGCGACGGCGCTGGCGATGAAAGGCGACGTACACGCCATCGCGACCGCACCGCTGAATAAAGAAGCGCTTCATCTGGCCGGGCACAATTATCCTGGTCATACCGAGCTGCTGGCGACGCTGACTGAAAGCCGCGATTACGCCATGGTGCTCTACACCGACAAGCTGAAGGTCATTCATGTCTCGACCCACATTGCGTTGCGTAAGTTCCTCGATACGCTTAATGGCCAGCGCGTGGAGACGGTCATCGGCATCGCGGATCGCTTCCTGAAACGCGTCGGATTCACCCAGCCGCGCATTGCCGTTGCCGGGGTCAATCCCCATGCGGGCGAAAACGGTCTGTTTGGCGATGAAGAAATACGCATTGTGTCGCCGGCCATTGAAAACATGAAAGCGAAGGGAATCGATGTTTACGGGCCCTGCCCGCCGGACACCGTGTTTCTACAGGCATACGAGGGGCAATATGACATGGTGGTGGCGATGTACCACGATCAGGGACATATTCCGCTCAAACTGCTTGGCTTCTACGATGGGGTGAATATCACCGCGGGTCTGCCGTTCATCCGCACCTCTGCCGATCACGGCACCGCGTTTGATATAGCCTGGACGGGAAAAGCAAAATCTGAGAGCATGGCCGTATCGATTAAACTGGCAATGCAACTGGCGTAATTTCCTGTTATGAAAGGACAACACCGTCTGGATAAGATTGTGGCGTATTTGAAAAATCATACGCTGGTGACCGTGGAACAGCTGGTGGATGCGGTAGAAGCATCGCCTGCAACGATACGACGCGATCTGATCAAACTGGATGAGCAGGGCGTGATCAGCCGCAGCCACGGCGGTGTTGCCCTGCGGCGCTTTGAGCCTTCTCAGCCTACCACCAATGAAAAGCAGCTACGATCGCCTGCGGAAAAGCGGGCGATTGCGCGTTTTGCCGCCTCGATGGTGCAGGCGGGCGACGCGGTGGTACTGGATGCCGGCACCACCATGCTGGAGCTGGCAAAATGCCTGACCCATCTTCCGCTCAGGGTGATCACAGTCGATCTGCATATCGCTCTGTTTTTATCCGAGTTCCGCCAGATAGAAGTGACCATCGTCGGTGGCCGCATTGATGACAGCAGTCAGTCCTGTATCGGCGAGTTTGGTCGTAAGATGTTACGTAGCGTCTATCCCGATATCGCTTTTATGAGCTGTAACAGCTGGAGCGTGGAAAAGGGCGTGACGACGCCGACGGAAGAAAAGGCGGGACTGAAGCAGGAGATCATTGCCAACGCCCAGCGTAAGATCTTACTGGCCGACAGCAGCAAATATGGCGCCCACTCGCTGTTCAACGTCGCTCCGCTGAGCCGCTTCACTGACATTATTACCGATGGGGGGTTGCCTCTTCCCGTTCAGGCTGAGCTGAAAGCGCAGTCCGTTGCCCTTACGCTGGTACAGCCTGAACGTTAAGGATACCGCCAGCCGATACGGTGTTACACGCTCGGGATATTGCGTCCGTAGTAGATTTCGCGCATCTCTTTCCAGAGCAGGTCGGTAATCACCTTACGCTCCTCTTCGCTCAAATCTTCCGGCTTCGTGTGGAACATATAGTGCTTAAGGTCGAACTCCTTAAGTAACATCTTGGTATGGAAAATATTTTCCTGATAAACGTTCACGTCCACCATGTCATACAAAGACTTAATATCCTCGGACATGAAGTTCTGAATGGAGTTAATTTCATGATCGATGAAGTGCTTCATGCCGTTCACATCGCGGGTAAAACCGCGAACGCGATAATCAATCGTGACGATATCGGATTCTAGCTGGTGAATCAGATAGTTCAGGGCCTTCAGCGGTGAAATGACCCCGCAGGTTGAGACTTCAATATCGGCGCGGAAGGTGCACAGTCCGCCTTCAGGATGGCTTTCCGGATAGGTGTGAACGCAGATATGGCTTTTATCGAGATGCGCCACCACGGTTTCCGGTAGCGGACCCGGGTGTTCTGTCTGATCGATAAGCTGCGGATCGACAGGCTCTTCGCTGACCAGGATCGTCACGCTGGCGCCCTGCGGTTCATAATCCTGGCGGGCAATGTTAAGAATATTGGCGCCGATAATCGAACAGGTCTCTGACAAAATTTCCGTCAGGCGGTTGGCGTTGTAGAGTTCGTCAATATAGGCGATGTAGCCATCGCGCTCCTCTGCCGTTTTTGCGTAGCAGATATCGTAAATGCAAAAACTCAGGCTTTTGGTCAGATTGTTAAAGCCGTGCAGCTTCAATTTTTTCAATTTAGATCACCTCCTTACTTAACGGTGGATAGCGCATCCAGTAAATACTGCGGTAAAGCAAATGCCGCCGCGTGAATGGCCGGATTGTAATAACGGCACTTCAGGTTCGACTTGTGAAAACGGGCCTGGATGATTTCACTGGAAAGATGGCGCAGCGCTTCGTTGTCCGTGGCCCATGCGAAGGTCATGATGCCGCCGTAGTAGGTGGGAATCGCCGCCTGATAGAAGCTTACGTCGCTAAAGTAATGGCTGAGCTTGCGATGGCTATCGACGGCCTCATCCTGTTGCAGGAAGCTGACGCCGTTCTGAGCGACGAAGATCCCGCCTGGGTTGAGGCAGCGCTTGCAGCCTTCATAGAAGGCGGAAGTAAACAGGCTCTCGCCGGGACCGATAGGATCGGTGCAGTCGGAGATAATGACATCAAACGTTTGCGCCGTCTGGTTAACAAAATTGACGCCATCGTCAATCACCAGGGTAAAGCGCGGGTCGTCGTACGCACCCGCGTTATGGTTGGGGAGGTACTGGCGACAGAATGAAACCACGCCAGCGTCAATTTCTACCATGGTGATGGTTTCGACGCTGCGGTGACGGGAGACTTCGCGCAGCATGGCGCCATCGCCGCCGCCGATAATTAACACATGTTTCGCCTGGCCGTGGGCCATCAGAGGAACATGAGTCATCATTTCATGGTAGATAAACTCATCACGTTCGGTGGTTTGTACCACGCCGTCCAGCGCCATCACGCGGCCAAAGGCTGCGTTTTCGAAAATAATTAAATCCTGATGATCGGTTTTCTCATGATACAGAACGTTATCAACGCTGAAATACTGACCAAAATGGTCGTGCAGCGTTTCATGCCACAGATTGCTATCGGCCACGGGCAGATCCTCCTTTGTTAACACCTGTTACACCCATTAAAAATGAGCGCAACATCATAGCCAACTATAGAAGATGATGCACGGTGGATATTTCAGCAAATGAAGCGTGGGGCATTACCCGTTCACAAAGAGGGGAAAGCGCCTCCCCCATGGGAGGCGCCAGGATCAGGGTTTTTTAGCCTGTGGTTCTGCCGCAGTGGCGTCAACGATTCTGACGGTATATACCATGGTCGCTCCCGGCGGGATTTTAGGCGGCTTGCCTTCGCTGCCGTAGGCGAGATTGGGAGGGATCACGACCGTTATCGCTCCGTGGTTTCCCAGCCGCTTGAGTGGCCCAAGGAAGATGGGAGGATAAGATTTCAGAGGCTGGGACCAGACTTTCCCCTCCGCTTCCATATCGTTAATGACGGTTCCATCGGTAAGCGTTTCCTTGATGGTGACGGTAACGATATCGCTGTCGAGAATCTTGCCCTTGCCGGCATAATCTATGCGACTGTAAATGCCGTCTTTCAATACCACCCCTTTTTGCTTCGCGAAGTTTTGTTGATATTTCTTTCCTTCGCTAAGGGTTTGCTGTTCGAGCTTCTTTAGGTTCTGAAAGACTTTTTTAGACACATCGAATAAGGCTTTATTGCGCGCTTTCTCATCAAGGGCGATATCCCCTGAAAAAGAATCCATAATCCCCTGTAAAACGGTATCTTTACTGGTTTTTACGCCCTGAGATGCCCGGGTAGATAAGAGCTGCAGCACCTCCTCGCCCATCGATACACCGATAGCGTAAGCCTGTCGCAGAGGCTCTTTTGCAAAGTCGATAGCCAGCGGCTTTTTCGCCTCGGCGTCAGCAAGCCTGGCCTTTAGCCGGGTAATTTCATCGGCGCTGGCCTGCTGTAGGGCGTTGTCCTGACCGGCCTGCTGACGGCCAGCATCCGCCTGAAGGGACGTCTGCGGCGTACTGATGATAACGGCGTCCAGTTTAGCCGTGAGCGCCTGTTTTTCTACTGCCGCGGCCGCCAGTTTTGTCGTTAAATCTGTTTTTTCCGCTTCACCGGCGGCGAGCTTCGCTATCGCTGCTTTCTGCTCGGTTTGAGACGCATCCAGTTTCGTTTGCAGCGCCCGCTGTGCGGCGTCAGCCGCGGCGAGTTTTGTTAGCATTTCCTGCTGAGCTGCCTCTGCAGCAGCGAGCCTTGTTGCGAGAGCTTGCCTCTCTTTCGCCTCTGTCGTGAACTTACCGGTGAGCGCTTGTTTCTCCGCTGCGGCCGCCGCCAGCTTTGAGAGCGTATCTTGCTTTTCTGTTTCCAGCGCCGCGAGCTTCTGCTGCAGGGATTGCTTTTCGGCGGTTGCCTCAGCCAGCTGAAGCTCAACTTTTTGTTTCGCGGATTCTACTAATGCCACTCTTTTTTCCTGCTGCAGCGTTTTATTTTCTGTGGCATTACGCTGGCCCTCGATCTGTTTTATTTCAGCCGCGGCGGATAGCGCGTTATCTATTAATTGTTGTTTTTCGGCTACGGCAGTCGCTAACTTTTTCTCAAGCAGCTGAATTTTATCTTTCAGCGCTTTTTGGTTGTCTGCTTCGGCGTTCACCGTGGCCGGCTTCGCATCAAGCTGCTGCCGAAGTTGGCGGATGAGTTTATCTTTTTGAGCAATGATTGCAGCCTGACGGGAAACTTCATGGGTATTCAGGACGGTTTTTTTATTCGTTGTTTTTGTATTATTGCTTTTCTCCTCAACGGGCTTTACCGGCTCGCTGATTTTTTGCGCCTGATGCTCTTTAGCATAATTTAAAAATGCCGGGCCTGAGGCATCGCTATTTGAGCTCGCCGTGACGCTGATAAGGGCGTCTTTTTCCGCATAGGCATCCGGCGATAGCGCCAGCACAAAAACTGCTGCCAGCGATACCGGATTGAAGTTTTTGGCTATTTTCCCGTTCATGACTGAACATTTTCACCACGTTTAACAAGGCTATCGATCAGTTCCTTTTCAATATCAGCGCACAGCTTGATTGATTTGAACTGGTACATCGAATCGATCCCCTGTTTTGTCGGTTCTGCCACTTTACTGCGCACAGAATTATATTGTGATGCCGCGCTAAGCAGGGCAGTGAACTCATTGCCGAGTTTGTCCGCCTGTTTGGGGTTCACTTCTTTCAGCGACTCCAGCGCTTTACGGCAAGTGTCTAAACGCGCTTGCTCATCGGCGATTCTCTGCTGTTCGGTTTGCTGTTGGCTTAATGTCGACTCAGATAAGGGTTTCACTAATCCGGCGGATTGCCTGGGTTGTATTGAATTACAACCCGCTAATAAAATGAGGGCCAGAGGGGCTATGCTTGTAAATAAGGATCTGTTCAAGGTTTCATTCCATTGATAAAAAGAGGTGTTATCGGGCGATAATAGTGTGCGAAAAAGAAGAATGCAATAATAGAGTTTATGATTTTTGATGGCGTACTTTTAATATTAGTTATACCCGTCATATTTCACGCTGCTTATGCGTTGGCTACGCTCGCTTACCCCTTGCCGCCTTCAAGTAACTCTAATTATTTAGGGTATATATTAATATGTTGAATGCTTAATGAATTATCATTGAATTCTATGAATTGAGATATAAATTAAGTGCTGTTGTTAATTGAATTGCTATTATTACGCGGCGCCATAGCCGTATTCGCACGGCTACCGTATTATGAAATGAAGGGGGGTTATTTCACGTAAGCGAGCAGGCTAAGCGAATCGCGGGCCAGCGCTTTGCATTTTTTAGTGGTGGGAATCTGGATTCCGCTAAGGTCCCGGTAGCTATCTTCGCCGAGCGCTTTCATATTGAAGCTGTCGTAATTGCTTAAATCCCATTGATTCTGCTGAGCAAAAAAGACCAGGGCACGGCGAATCTGCGTGTTAGGCAGATTTTGATAACCGCAGTCGTTCTTCAGGAAGACGAATACTGCCGTTAAATCAGCCATATCTTCCGCTTCGGACTCGCTTAATGCATAGCTATTGGCGGAGAGAGTCAGCAGGCTGCCAAGCACTATTGTTCTGAAAAGCGTCTTCATTTTTTCTACCATTGAATCACGGACAAACAAAGTTAGCACACTTCATTACAGTGCGCCGAGCTTTATTCTTACTCTTCTGCTTGACCTTCCTGTTGGGGGAGGGTTTAAGCTCAATTATTCACCAGCAGAATAAAAAGGATGTGAAAATGCAACGTCGTGAGTTTCTTAAACTAACCGCTGCGGTCAGCGTGGCCAGCGCATTGCCGCTATGGAGCCGCTCGGTTTTTGCCGCCAGCCGCCCATCTTTGCCTGTACCCGAACTGCTTACCGCCGACGCGCGTAATCGCATCTCGTTAATCATTCAGGCTGGAAAAACGCAGTTCGGCCCCCATCTGGCGACCACCTGGGGCTATAACGGCAATCTGCTGGGCCCGGCCCTACAGCTTAAGCAGGGTGAGGAGGCGACCATCGATATTCATAACCGTCTGGCGGAGGAGACCACCGTGCACTGGCGCGGTCTGGAGGTTCCCGGCGCCGTGGACGGCGGTCCCCAGGGCGTGATTGCCGCCGGAGGCTCCCGCACGGTGACCTTTACCCCAACGCAGCGGGCGGCGACCTGCTGGTTCCATCCCCATCAGCATGGTAAAACCGGCAGACAGGTCGCGATGGGGCTGGCAGGGCTGGTGCTGATTTCTGATGCAGAAAGCGAAAAGCTGCTCCTGCCAAAGCAGTGGGGAATTGATGATGTCCCGGTGATTGTGCAGGATAAAAAATTCACCTCAGCGGGAGAGATTGATTATCAGCTCGATATTATGAGCGCAGCCGTGGGCTGGTTTGGCGATACGCTGCTCACTAACGGCGCGCTGTACCCGGAGCACGCTGCGCCTCGCGGCTGGCTACGTTTACGTCTGCTGAACGGCTGTAATGCGCGTTCTTTGAATTTCGCCACCAGCGATAAGCGGCCCATGTACGTCGTGGCAAGCGATGGTGGTCTCCTGGCTGAGCCGGTGAAAGTTAACGCGCTGCCGGTGCTGATGGGCGAGCGTTTCGAAGTGCTGGTGGATACCACTGACGGGAAGCCCTTCGATTTAATTACGCTCCCGGTCAACCAGATGGGGATGGCGATCGCTCCGTTTGATCGGCCGCAGCCAGTGTTACGCGTGCAGCCGCTGACTATCCAGGCTTCCGGTAAGCTGCCGGATGTGCTGGCCGCTATGCCAGCGCTGCCCTCGCTTCAGGGCCTGACTCAGCGTACTTTGCAGCTCTCGATGGATCCGATGCTCGATATGATGGGCATGCAGGCGCTGATGCAAAAATATGGCGACCAGGCCATGTCCGGCATGGACCATGGCATGATGATGAATCACGGAGAGATGGGGAATATGAACAATATGAACCACGGTGATATGGGAAGCATGAATCATGGCGGCACGGCGCAGATGAAGCACGGTAATAAGGAGTTTGATTTCCATAATGCGAATCGGATCAACGGTAAAGCCTTTGATATGAATGTTCCCCTGTTTGCGGCGGCGAAAGGGCAGTATGAGCGGTGGGTGATTTCTGGCAAAGGCGACATGATGCTGCATCCGTTCCATATTCACGGCACTCAGTTCCGTATTTTGTCCGAAAACGGTAAAGCGCCGGCACCCCACAGGAGCGGCTGGAAAGATACCGTCAGGGTTGAAGGCGATGTCAGTGAAGTACTGGTGAAATTTGATCACGATGCGCCGAAAGAACATGCCTATATGGCGCACTGCCATCTGCTGGAGCATGAAGATACGGGAATGATGCTGGGATTTACGGTGTAGAATTCGCTTCCCGTCTAAGGGCGGGGCGTGTGACTTGCTTCGATAGAAAAGAGAGAGATGTACCATAGAGAGAAGGCCCGGAAACCGGGCCTTCTGTTTTTTACTTCGCGTCGTCCGGTAAAGCATAAGCGACGATATAGTCGCCCATCTTCGTGCCAAACGAACCGTGACCGCCCGCAGAGATGACAACGTACTGCTTGCCATTCACTTCATAGGTCATCGGCGTCGCCTGGCCGCCCGCCGGCAGACGTGCCTGCCATAATTTTTCACCGTTGCTCATATTGTACGCGCGCAGGTAGTTATCCGCGGTCGCGCCGATAAACAGCACATTGCCGGCCGTCGAAATTGGACCGCCCAGCATCGGCATACCCATTGTGAACGGGAGCTTAATCGGCATCGGGAACGGCAGGCTATCCTGCGGCGTACCGATACGTTTTTTCCACACCACTTCGTTGGTTTTCAGATCCAGCGCGGAGATATAGCCCCAGGCTGGCTGTTTGCAGGGCAGACCAAACGGTGACAGGAACGGATTAAGCGTAACGCCGTAAGGGACACCGTACTGTGGCTGAATACCGGCTTCGGTACCGGAACCCTTGGCGTCTTTTGGCTGCTCCATCGGGTTACCTGGGCCGCGAGGGATCAGTTTTGAGACAAACGGCAGCGCCATTGGGTTAGCAATCGCCACCTGGCGGTTCGGATCGACGGAGATGCCGCCCCATTCGAACATCCCCAGGTTACCCGGGAATACCAGCGTGCCTTGTTCTGACGGCGGGGTGAAAATCCCTTCGTAGCGCAGCTGATGGAAGATAACGCGGCACACCAGCTGGTCGAACATGGTGGCGCCCCACATGTCCGCGCCGGTCAGGTCTTTCTTCGGACGGAAGCTCAGGTCGGAGAACGGCTGAGTTTTCGCGACGTAGTCACCTTTCGCCGCCCCTTGCGGAACCGGTTTTTCCGGCGCCGGGACAACCAGTTCACCGTTGCGGCGATCGAGGACAAAAATATTACCGGTTTTTGCCGGAGCGTAAATCACCGGCACGGTTTTACCGTTGACGTCGATATCCGCCAGCGTCGGCTGCGACGGCATATCCATATCCCACAGATCGTGGTGAACGGTCTGGTAGCTCCACGCCAGTTTACCGGTCGTGGCGTTCAGCGCCACGATGGAGCTGGCATAGCGCTCTTGTTCAGGCGTACGGTTGCCGCCCCAGATATCCGGGGTGGTTACGCCCATAGGCAGGTAGACCAGATCCAGCTTCGCGTCATAGGCCGCAGGCGCCCAGGAGTTTGGTGAATTCAGCGTGAAATGATGTTCATCATCAGGAATCGCGTTGGGATCTTTCGCGCCCGGGTCAAAGGCCCACAGCAGTTTACCGGTATTCACATCAAAGCCGCGGATAACGCCCGACGGCTCGCGGGTGGAGAAGTTATCGGTCACGGCGCCGGCAATGACGATAGTTTTGTCGGTAATAATCGGCGGTGATGTTGGTTCATACATACCCGGCGTAGTGACAGGCATGTTGGTTTGCAGATTGAGAATGCCTTTATTGGCAAAGGACTCGCACAGCTTACCGGTTTCGGCATTGATGGCGAACAGGCGACCATCGTTGACCGGAAGAATGATACGACGCGGGCAGTCGGCAACCACATCCGCCGGCGCGTTATCCGCTTTGGCTTCATGATATGAAACGCCGCGACAGGTCACGTGCTGGAAAGAGGGGTCAGCGTTGAGCTGCGGATCGAAATGCCACTTTTCTTTACCGGTGGCCGCGTCAAGCGCGAACAGGCGCTGATGAGCGGTACACAGATAAAGCGTGTCGCCCACTTTAATCGGCGTGACTTCATTGGTGATTTCACCCGGATCGTTAGGCTGCTTGAGATCGCCCGTACGGAAGACCCAGGCTTCTTTCAGGTTCTTCACGTTATCGGCGTTGATCTGCTTCAGCGGCGAGTAGCGCTGGCCTTCCTGATTGCGGCCATACGCCGACCAGTCGCCATCGGCTACGTCGGAAATGGGGGCCGCTGGCGTTGCATCAGCGCTCAGCGTACCGTTGACTTCCTGCGGGTCGTTGAAGCTGGCCCAGGTCAGGATACCGCCGCTAATCAGCAGGGCGACAACCAGCCCGGCAACGGCGCCAGAGGAGGGAATCGGCAGGCGGCGCCAGACAAACGGCAGGATAAGCCAGATGCCGAAGAAGACCAGAATGTCGCTACGCGGGGTCAGCGCCCAGAAGTCGAAACCAACTTCCCATACGCCCCAGATCATAGTGGCAAGCAGCAGCGCGGCGTACAGCCAAAGCGCAGAACGCTTGCCGCGGAACAGCATGACGGTGACGCCAAGCATGACCAGGCCTGCGACAGGGTAGTACCATGAGCCGCCAAGAGCGACCAGCCAGGCCCCGCCCGCTAAAAGATACAGGCCACAGAACGCTGCAAAAAGAGCCGTCAGCGTCACGAGTAGCCGTGATTGTTGAGATTTTGTTTCTGCCATAGAAGGACACTCGTTTGTTTGTTAATTTTTTAACTGCAATTAATTATAGGATTTAACAAGTGTGATCGGAATCACAAAATGGGCTTTATTAATCACTGCATCGCATATTTCTTTTTACTGGTATACTGCGTGGCTTGCCGGTCAACGTCGGTGCAATCGCAGCGGCTTTGATGATTTACATTAAGAATCAAATGGTTAGTTTTATGAAACATACTGTAGAAGTGATGATCCCGGAAACTGAGATCAAAGCCCGTATCGCTGAGCTCGGTCGTCAAATTAATGAACATTACAAAGATAGCGGCAGCGAAATGGTGCTGGTGGGGCTATTACGCGGTTCATTTATGTTTATGGCCGACCTGTGCCGTGAGGTTCAGGTACCCCATGAAGTGGATTTCATGACCGCCTCGAGCTACGGCAGCGGCATGTCCACCACCCGTGACGTCAAAATCCTCAAAGACCTGGATGAAGATATCCGCGGTAAAGATGTGCTGATCGTGGAAGACATCATCGACTCTGGCAATACGCTGTCAAAAGTGCGTGAAATCCTTAGCCTGCGTGAACCAAAATCGCTGGCGATTTGTACGCTGCTCGATAAGCCAAGCCGCCGCGAAGTGAAGGTGCCGGTTGAGTTTGTCGGTTTTGCGATCCCGGACGAGTTCGTGGTGGGGTACGGTATCGACTATGCTCAGCGCTATCGCCACCTGCCGTATATCGGCAAAGTGACGCTGCTGGACGAGTAACGCGGAGTGCCTATCCCGGCTTATCCGGGATAGTTAAGAGGGGCGCGTGAATTATCTGTGATTGACGTGCTTGCTTTTAAGGTTGGAAATGCCCTGGCGATAGCGCTGCTCCAGCGTTTCGCGGCTGACGGCGGTCACGTCCAGATCGCGTAACATGCCATCGTGAATGCCGTAGGCCCAGCCGTGAATTGTCACCTTCTGTCCACGCTTCCACGCCGACTGCATAATCGTTGAATGGCCAAGGTTGTAAACCTGCTCCATCACATTCAATTCACACAGCGTATCAAGGCGGCGCTCTTCGGGCATTTCCCCCAGCAGCGAGCTGTGCTTAAACCAGATATCGCGAATATGCAGCAGCCAGTTGTCGATAAGGCCAAGCTCGGTATTTTCAATCGCCGCCTGCACGCCGCCGCAGCCGTAGTGGCCGCAGATGATGATGTGTTCAACTTCCAGTACGTCGACCGCGTACTGCACGACGGAAAGACAGTTCAGATCGGTATGAATCACCAGGTTGGCGACGTTACGGTGTACAAACAGCTCGCCAGGTTCCAGGCCGGTCAAACGTTCAGCGGGGACGCGGCTATCTGAACATCCAATCCACAGAAAGCGCGGCTTCTGCGCCTGTGCCAGTTTCTCAAAGAAACCGGGGTCTTCCTCCACCAGCATTTTTGACCATAGTGCATTGTTGCTGATGAGTGTATCTATATCGTTCATGGATGTTTACGGGCCTGTAACCAAGTAAGTGCGTTGCGCTAATATAGGTTAACCTCACATTTTTTAAAACAACCCATCGCGTGTCACGACACGAGAAGAGACATTTAATGACCATTGCTCTGGAATTAAAACAGCTTAAAAAAACCTACCCCGGCGGGGTTCAGGCGCTGCGCGGAATCGATCTGCAGGTTGAGGCGGGCGATTTTTACGCGCTCCTGGG
The DNA here is from genome assembly GCF_033843325.1 of Klebsiella sp. JN_Kp126. Lineage (NCBI taxonomy): Bacteria > Pseudomonadati > Pseudomonadota > Gammaproteobacteria > Enterobacterales > Enterobacteriaceae > Klebsiella > Klebsiella sp. JN_Kp126. The sequence continues at coordinate 130,711 of NZ_JAWXQV010000041.1, forward strand.
GCCAAACGGCGCGGGAAAATCCACCACTATCGGCATTATCAGTTCGCTGGTGAATAAAACCTCCGGCGAGGTCAACGTGTTTGGCTATGACCTGCAAAAGGATGTGGTGAACGCCAAGCGCCAGCTCGGCCTGGTGCCGCAGGAGTTCAACTTTAACCCGTTCGAAACCGTGCAGCAGATTGTGATTCACCAGGCGGGCTACTACGGCGTCGAGCGCAAAGAAGCGATCGCCCGTAGCGAAAAGTACCTTAAACAGCTCGATCTTTGGGAAAAACGCAACGAACGCGCGCGGATGCTCTCCGGCGGCATGAAGCGCCGCCTGATGATTGCCCGCGCGTTGATGCACGAGCCGAAGCTGCTGATTCTTGATGAGCCCACGGCGGGGGTGGATATCGAGCTGCGTCGTTCGATGTGGGGCTTCCTGAAAGATCTCAACGATAAAGGCACGACGATTATCCTCACTACCCACTATCTGGAAGAGGCCGAGATGCTGTGTCGCAATATTGGCATTATTCAGAACGGTGAGCTGGTGGAAAACACCTCGATGAAGTCGCTGCTTTCCAAACTGAAATCGGAAACCTTTATTCTCGATCTGGCACCTAAGAGTCCATTACCGGTACTGGAAGGCTATCAGTATCGTCTGGTTGATACGTCGACGCTGGAGGTTGAGGTGCTGCGTGAGCAGGGGATTAACAGCGTATTTACTCAGTTAAGCGCGCAGGGCGTACAGGTATTAAGTATGCGTAACAAAGCTAACCGTCTGGAAGAGCTGTTTGTCACGCTGGTCCATGACCGGAAAGGAGAATCAGCATGATGCAGCTTTATTGGGTCGCGCTGAAAAGCATCTGGACCAAAGAGATCCACCGCTTTATGCGTATCTGGATCCAGACGCTGGTGCCGCCGGTCATAACCATGACCCTCTACTTTGTTATTTTCGGCAATCTGATCGGCTCGCGCATCGGTGAAATGCACGGTTTCACCTATATGCAGTTTATCGTGCCGGGCCTGATTATGATGGCGGTGATCACCAACGCCTACGCCAACGTGGCGTCCTCCTTCTTCAGCGCGAAATTTCAGCGCAATATTGAAGAACTGCTGGTCGCGCCGGTTCCCACCCACGTGGTTATCGCCGGCTATGTGGGCGGCGGCGTTGCCCGCGGTCTGTGCGTCGGGATTCTGGTGACGGCGATTTCGCTGTTTTTCGTACCGTTCCAGGTTCACTCATGGATATTCGTCGCCCTGACCCTGGTGCTGACCGCCGTGCTATTTTCGCTGGCCGGTCTGCTGAATGCGGTGTTTGCCAAAACCTTTGACGATATCAGCCTTATTCCGACCTTCGTGCTGACGCCGCTGACCTATCTCGGCGGGGTTTTTTATTCGCTGACCCTGCTGCCGCCGTTCTGGCAAGGGCTGTCGCATCTGAACCCGATCGTCTACATGATCAGCGGTTTCCGCTACGGTTTCCTCGGCATTAACGATGTTCCGCTCGCCACCACCTTCGGCGTGCTGGTGGTGTTTATCGTCGCGTTTTATCTCTTGTGCTGGTATCTGATCCAGCGCGGACGCGGGCTTCGCAGCTAATTTAGTCAACCACGGCGCTTCGCTGCCCCGTTCAGCGAAGCGCCGGCAAACAATTTTGATTGTCATCACCGATATTCATCTCTTCCCTTGCTACATTGTTTGCCTGCTAAGGAGGTGGGCGATGTTAGGTTGGGTGATTACCTGTCATGACGAACTGGCGCAGGAGATGCTGGATCGTCTGGAGAAAAAGTTTGGGCCGCTGACGCAGTGTCGGGCGGTCAACTACTGGCGTAATCTCAGCAGCAATATGCTGAGCCGCATGTTGTGCGACGCGCTGCATGAGACGGACGGTGGAGACGGGGTCATTTTTCTGACCGATAATACCGGCGCGGCGCCTTATCGCGTGGCGGCGCTGCTGAGCCATAAGCACACCCACTGTGAAGTGATTTCCGGGATCGACTATCCATTACTGGAAAGCATGTATTTGCTGCGCCAGAACCTGAGCAGCGAAGCCTTCCGACACGCCATTGTCAGCGCCGGAGGCCCGGCGGTGAGCAGCCTCTGGCATCAGCAGCAAAAAAATCCACCTTTTCGACTACTGCATGAGCCGTACGGGAATTAAGCGTTGGTATTGATGAGGCTTTTGTTACAATGACGGCAGTTCTTGTCTACCGGCTCGATGCGCATGTTTGCCCGAATTCTTGCTTTACTCCTCCTGTTCACGGCGCTAAGCGCCTCTGCCAGCCTGTTAAGCCAGCAGGGTGTGCCGGCACGTTATATGCAAACGACCGAAGATGCGGATATCTGGGCGCAGGTTGGCAATCAGGTGGTGAGCGTCGGCAACGTGCGGGCAGGGCAAATTCTGGCGGTAGTACCGACGGCGGCGGATTACTATGAGTTTAATTTTGGCTTTGCGACCGGCTTTATCGATAAAGGCCACCTGGGGCCGGTACAGGGTAAGCAGCGGGTGGAGGATAGCCTTGGCGATCTGCATAAGCCTCTAAGCAACCAAAATCTCATTACCTGGAAAGATACGCCAATCTATGATGCCCCCGCCGTGGGCAGCGCGCCATTTGGCACCCTGGCGAATAATTTGCGTTATCCGATTATCAGCAAACTCAAAGATCGGCTTAATCAAACCTGGTTTCAGATTCGTATCGGCAACCGCCTGGCGTGGGTGAGCAGTCTGGATGCGCAAGAAGATAACGGCATCCCAGTACTGACTTATCACCATATCCTGCGTGATGAAGAAAATACCCGCTTTCGCCATACCTCAACGACGACTTCCGTGCGCGCCTTCAGCAATCAGATGACCTGGCTACGCGACCAGGGCTACACCACGCTCAGCATGTATCAACTGGAAGGCTATCTGCGTAATAAAGTGAATCTTCCGGCGCGTGCGGTGGCGATCACCTTTGACGATGGGCTGAAGTCGGTCAACCGCTATGCCTACCCGATTCTCAAACAGTATGGCTTTCACGCCACGGCGTTTATTATCTCGTCGCGCATCAAGCGCCATCCGCAGAAATGGGCGCCGAAATCGCTGCAGTTTATGAGTATTTCCGAGCTAAAACAGATCCAGGACGTCTTTGACGTGCAGTCGCATACCCACTTCCTGCATCGGGTTGATGCTGAACGTCATCCGATCCTCCTCAGCCGCAGCTATCACAATATTCTGTTTGATTTTGCGCATTCGCGGCGGGCGCTGGCGCAGTTTAACCCCCACGTACTGTATCTCTCTTATCCGTTTGGCGGCTATAACGCTAAGGCGGTCCAGGCCGCCAACGACGCCGGTTTTCATCTGGCGGTGACTACGGTGAGAGGGAAGGTAAAGCCGGGCGATAATCCGTTCTTGTTGAAAAGGCTGTATATATTAAGAACGGATTCGCTGGAGACAATGTCGCGGCTGATAAGCAACCAGCCGCAGGGGTAGATCAGGCAACCTGCACCGGAATAGCTTTGGCCTGGCGCTTCATTTCGTTTTCGCCTTCGAAATAGGCCACTTTCGGCTGCCAGGTGCGGGCTTCTTCGTCAGGCATGGTGACGAAGCTGGCGATAATCAGAATATCGCCGACGCTCGCACAGTGTGCCGCCGCGCCGTTCACGGAGATAATTCGCGAACCGCGCTCCGCGGCGATGGCGTAGGTGGAGAAACGATTACCGTTGGTCACATTCCAGATATGAATAGCCTCGTTTTCAAGGATGCCGGACGCATCCAGGAAATCCTGATCAATAGCGCAGGAGCCTTCATAGTGCAGGTCGGCCTGCGTGACTTTTACGCGGTGGAGTTTGCCCTGCAGCATATTACGAATCATAACGTCTACCTTTAAAGCTTAACGATAACAAAGCGGACGTGACGCCCGCCTTGAGGAAATTCCAGGCAGTATTGCCCGATTTTTAACCCGTGTCTACCGAACGAGCGCCACTATCTGGTTGTCGATCAAACGCGCTTCGCCGAGCCATGCCGCCATCAGGATCACCGCGCGCTGGCTGTTTTCCGTCAGGTCGAGCAGCGTGTCGGCATCGCGGATCTGGATATCATCGGCGCGGAAGCCTTTTTCGTTCAGCTCCTGCGCGGCAATCGCGATAATCTCGTCAAGATTGCGCTCGCCGGCCGCCAGCTTCTCCGCCGCGCCATTCATCACCTTATACAGCCCCGGCGCAACTTTGCGCTGGTCTGCGCTGAGATAGCCGTTGCGCGAACTGAGCGCCAGCCCATCTTTCGCGCGCATAATCGGCACGCCGATAATCTCGATGTCGTAGCCCATATCGGCCACCATTTTGCGGATCAGCGCCAGCTGCTGGAAGTCTTTTTCGCCGAAGCAGGCGACGTCCGGCTGGATCAGGTTGAACAGCTTGCTGACGATAGTGGAAACGCCGCGGAAGTGGCCTGGACGACTGGCGCCCTCGAGCATCGTCGACAGCCCCGGAACATCCACGTAAGTCTGATTTTCGATGCCGTGCGGATAGATTTCCGCCGCGGCAGGGGCAAAGACAAAATCGACCTTACGCTTGTTCAGCTTTTCGCAATCGTCCTGCAGGGTACGCGGGTAGCGCGCCAGATCCTCGGCGCGGTCGAACTGCATGGGGTTGACGAAGATACTGGCCACCACCACATCCGCGCTGGCTTTGGCGGTATCAACCAGCTTCATATGACCATCGTGCAGGTTGCCCATGGTGGGAACCAGCGCAATGCGCTTGCCTTCCTGGCGTAAACGACGGATATGCTGGCGCAGCAGCGGCAGGGTTTCAATAATCAGCACAACAACACTCCTTAATGGAAACTGTGTTCTTCGCCCGGATAGACGCCGGACTCCACTTCGGCAACATATTGCCGTACCGCGGCGCGCATGTCGCCCGCTGTGCTCAGGAAATTTTTGGCAAATTTGGGAATATGGCCGCCGGTAATGCCGAATGCGTCATGCATGACGAGGATTTGCCCGTCGGTGACGTTGCCCGCGCCGATGCCGATCACCGGGATGGTTAACGCCTCGGTGATGCGTTTCGCCAGCTCGACCGGTACGCACTCCAGCACCAGCAGCTGTGCGCCCGCCGCTTCTAGCGCCAGCGCGTCATCCAGCAGAACTTGCCCGGCATCGCCGCGGCCCTGAATTTTATAGCCGCCGAAGACGTTCACCGACTGGGGCGTCAGACCGAGGTGCCCGCACACCGGCACCGCGCGCTCGGCGAGCATTTTCACCGTATCCGCCAGCCATGCGCCGCCCTCGATTTTGACCATATTGGCTCCCGCACGCATCACGATGGCGGCGTTCTCGAAGGTCTGTTCCGGCGTGGCGTAAGCCATAAACGGCAGATCGGCGAGCAGCAGACAGTTGGGCGCTCCGCGGCGCACCGCGCGCGTGTGATAGGCAATGTCTTCTACGGTCACCGGCAGGGTGGAGTCGTGGCCCTGCACCGTCATGCCCAGCGAATCGCCGACCAGCATCACGTTGATACCCTCATCGGCAAACAGCTTTGCAAAGCTGTAGTCATAGGCGGTGATAGTGGCGAAGCGTTTCTTCTCCTGTTTGCATTTCTGCAGCAGGGCGATAGTGGTCGGTTTCATAACGTTTCCTGATGATGAAAGTCATTTTAACCGGCATTCTAGCAGCCGCATTCAGGGGGGCAATGGTTTTAGGCAACCGATTACCACGATCGCCGTAATTGCTAAAAAATGAAGGGGTATTACCAGCTCGCGGGTTTTTCCGCGCCGAGATTGGCCAGCACGTCGCGCAATGCCAAACCGTCGGGGAAACATAGCTCAGGCGCAATTTCAAACAGCGGCCACAGCATAAAGCCGCGGTTTTGCATATCGTAGTGCGGCACGGTCAGCCGCGGGGTGTTAATCACCTCATTGCCGAACAGCATGATGTCGAGGTCCAGCGTGCGCGGTCCCCAGCGTTCAGCTTTACGCGTGCGGCCCTGCTGCAGCTCAATGCGCTGAGTGTAGTCGAGCAGCGCCTCTGGGGCGAGAGACGTCTCCAGCGCCACGGCGGCGTTGAGGTAGTCAGGCTGATCCTGCGGCCCCAGCGGCGGCGTACGGTAGAAAGAGGAAACGCTTATCACCCGACTGTCAGGAATCTCCGCCAGCGCGTTAACGGCAGCGTTAACCTGCTCCAGCGGCGAGGCCAGATTGCTGCCGATAGCGATATAAGCGAGCGTCATGCGCTGCCTTCGCGGCGCGGCGCGCGTTTACGCGGACGACGGTGGCGGCGGCGCGGAGCCGGATCGTCGCCTAAATCATCCAGCATATCTTTCTGAGCCGGCGGCGCGGCGACCTGGAACTCGCCCCACCATTTGGTCAGACGCTGCAGTTCGCTGCTGTTTTCGGCGCCGGCGCGCAGCTCCAGCAGATCGTAGGCGGCGCGGAATTTGGGATGCTCCATCAGCTTCCACGCGCGTTTGCCCTGACGGCGGGACATCCGCAGCTGAAGCTGCCAGATATCGCGCACCAGAGTGGTGATGCGTTTCGGGATCGCCAGCGTGCGGCAGGCTTCGTCCAGCACGTCGTTCATTGCCAGCGCGAAGGCGTCGTAGTAGGCCAGCCCGCTTTCCTGGGCGATTTTCTGCGCGGTTTCCAGCAGCGGATACCAGAACATTACCGCGAACAGGAACGCCGGATTAACGCGCATATCGTTGCGAATGCGGTTATCGGTATTCTTCAGCACCTGGCTGATGATGCGCTCCATCGGACTATCGCCGCGCTCGGTGAAGTAGCGGGTAATGGTCGGGAACAGCGGCTGGAACAGATTATATTCGCGCAGCAGAATATAGGTTTGATAGCCGTCGCCGGCCTGCAGCAGTTTTAACACCTCTTCAAACAGGCGCGCCGGCGGCACATCGTGCAGCAGCGTCGCCAGGCGTGGGATCGGCTCGGCGGTCTCTTCGCTGATGCTCATACTGAGCTTCGCCGCAAAACGCACCGCGCGCAGCATGCGCACCGGATCTTCGCGATAGCGGGTTTCCGGATCGCCGATCAGCCGGATGACGCCATCCTGCAGATCTTTCATGCCGCCGACGTAGTCGCGGACGGTGAAATCCGCCACGCTGTAATAGAGGCTGTTGATGGTAAAGTCGCGACGCTGGGCGTCTTCTTCAATCGAACCGAAGATGTTGTCGCGCAGCAGCATGCCGTTCTGGCCGCGCTGGGAGGTGACGCGATCGGTGGTGTGGCCTTCATGGTGGCCGCGGAAGGTCGCGACTTCGATAATTTCCGGCCCGAACATCACGTGCGCCAGGCGGAAGCGACGGCCGACCAGACGGCAGTTGCGGAACAGCTTACGCACCTGCTCCGGCGTGGCGTTGGTGGTGACGTCAAAATCTTTGGGTTTTTTGCCCAGCAGCAGATCGCGTACGCCGCCGCCGACCAGCCACGATTCGTAGCCCGCCTTATTGAGTCTGTACATGACCTTGAGGGCATTTTCACTGATATCTTTGCGGGAAATTGCATGCTGCTCGCGCGGGATAACCGTCATATGTAGTTGTTCGACGGCGGCTTCTGCCTCGCGCTCTTCACGGCTTAGCACCTTACGGCAAAAATTAGCGACTCGGGTAAAAATGGTACACCTCGTAGTGTCAGACGGACTTCAGGACAAAAAAATAGCGGCTAATCATAGCTCAGCAGAACGCATTTGAGAATGCTGGATTTGCTCCGGCCGCCAGTTCGCTACCGCGTATTTGAGTAAATCCTCAATGCTCAGCGTCTGCCATTCCTGAATGACATCCTGATTAAGAAACGTTAGCGCCCGCACAATTTCCGGGCGCGGATCGCCTGTAGATAACGCCGGAGCGTGGTTTTGCTTCGACAGTTTATTGCCCTGCGCGTTGAGGGCCAGCGGCAAATGGATATAGTCCGGCGCCTGCCAGCCAAAATGCTGATAGAGCGAAATTTGCCGCACCGTCGGCTCGATAAGATCGGCGCCGCGGACGATTTCGCTGACGCCCTGAAAATGATCGTCCACCACCACCGCCAGATTATAGGCGAACAGCCCATCGCGACGGTGGATAATAAAATCTTCACGCGCCAGAGGCTCGTCGGCGACGATCGTACCGCGCAACTGGTCATAAAATTCAAGGACCGGACGCGTTTGCCGCAGGCGCAGAGCGGCGTTTTCTGCGCCGAGGCGTAAATCCCGGCAGTGGCCGTCGTAAAGGCCGCCAATAGCGTGGATACGCGCGCGGGTGCAGGTGCAGTAGTAGCAGAGGCCCTGCTCGCGTAGCCAGGCCAGGCGCTCACGATAGGCTTCGTGGCGTTTTGACTGCCAGAGTACCTCTCCGTCCCAGTGCAGGCCGAAGTGCTCTAACTGACGAAGAATAGTCTCGGCGGCGCCGGGGACTTCACGCGGCGGATCGATATCTTCAATGCGCACGCGCCAGATACCGTTCTGTGCCCGAGCCTGCAGATAGCTGCCAAGCGCGGCAATCAATGAGCCGAAGTGGAGTTCGCCGGAAGGTGAGGGGGCAAAGCGCCCGATGTAGTGGGAATCTGTCATCGTATGACTAAAGCATCAGGGCGGGAGAAAGCTCCCGCCAGAGATGCGTCAGCGAAGTGATTAGCCTGCCATCTGTTTTTCGCGAATTTCCGCCAGCGTTTTGCAATCAATGCACAGGTCGGCGGTCGGACGCGCTTCCAGACGACGGATACCAATCTCAACGCCACAGGATTCACAGAAGCCGAAATCTTCGTCTTCGACTTTTTTCAGCGTTTTCTCGATCTTTTTGATCAGTTTACGTTCGCGGTCGCGGTTACGCAGCTCCAGGCTGAACTCTTCTTCCTGAGCGGCACGGTCTACCGGATCCGGGAAGTTAGCAGCTTCATCCTGCATATGCGTTACGGTGCGATCCACTTCATCTCTAAGTTGATTACGCCACGCTTCAAGAATGCGCTTGAAGTGCGCCAGCTGGGCTTCGTTCATATACTCTTCGCCCGGCTTCACTTGGTACGGCTCCACCCCAGCGATGGAGAGAATACTCAGGGACGATGTTTTACGGTTTTGCCCTTCTTGCATGTTGCTTCTCCTTAACACGCACTATCGATCCCCGTGTTGGGGGAAAAATCAGGCCGCTATAAATAGCAGATGCTTTTCCGGATAGCAATTATCTAAACGTTACACTTGACAACCCTGTGAGGAAAAGCGTATTTGCGCTCGCGACCCGAATACTATTTAGCCGTTTATTTACCGGGGGTTAACACCACGGTAATCGGCTTATTCAGAGTCATCATCTCGGTAGAAAGTTCCGCCTTGTAGGCGAGAATTTCCACCCCCTTGTTTTGCGCCTCAATCAATAGCTGTGCGTATCTGGCATCAATATGATGCGCGGGTGAGAAACGGTCTATCGCCGAGTGCAGCACGGCGAACAAAATCACCGCCCGATCGCCCGCTGCCGCCACGCTCATCAGCTCCCGCAGGTGCTTCTGACCGCGTGCGGTAACCGCATCGGGGAAGTAACCGTATTCCTTTTCCGCCAACGTAACCGATTTCACTTCAATATAGCAGTTTTGTTGGTCATCTGCTTGTAACAGAATATCAATGCGGCTGCTTTCATCACCATACTTCACTTCGCTTTTCAGCGTGTTATAGCCCAAAAGCTCGGGAATATTTCCTGCCAGAATCGCCTCTTTTGCCAACGTGTTAGCACGTAGAGTATTAACACAAATTGTCGCGCCCTCTACGGTTTCAGTTAATTCCCACGTGTGGGCATATTTACGCTTAGGATTATCTGAGGTGGAATACCAGACGGTATCGCCCGGCGCGGCGCAGCCGGTCATGGCGCCGGTGTTGGGGCAGTGCAGGGTCAGCTCGCGGCCGTCGGGGGTGACCACGTCGGCGAGAAACCGTTTGTAACGTTTAACCAGGGTGGCGGACTGCAGGGGAGGAGTGAACAGCATCAGCTTTCCTTGTCGAAGGGATAACGTTCCAGCGCCTGATAGCGGGTACGCCCGCGGCTAAAGCTGGATTCGTAGAGCACAAATTCGTTGACCGCAAACGCCCAGCTAAATCCGGGCGGCGGAATCGGCACCGCGTGGCGCGCGTCGCGCAGCAGGGTGATATGCGGATGAAACGGCTGCGGGCTCTGATAGCAGCCGCTGCGGGCGGCCTGGGCGCGCAGCATATTCGCTAATTGCAGCACCCCGCGCGGCGGCTGACGGGTGCCCAGCCACACTACCCGCGAACGCAGCCACTGCCCGGCATCGTCAAGCGTCAGGGTAAAGCCCGGCTGGCGGATCCGTCCGGCCATCGCTGACAGCGCCCGCTGCTTGTCCGCGCTCACCTCGCCAAGAAACGCCAGCGTCAGATGGAGGTTAGCCGCCGCCACCGGTCGACCCGCATCGCCGGGAAAGCTGGCGGCGCGCCAGTGCACGATCTGCTGCTGAACGTCCCCGGGAAGTTCAATGGCGAAAAACAGCCTTTTCGGCTCGGACATGATAGAGACTCGGTAATGAATTACCGGGATGCTACAATGCTTGCCCGCAAATGTTAACCTCCGGAGCGTTTCGTGTCCTCATTGCCGGTTGCCGCCGTCCTCCCTGAACTTCTTTCTGCCCTGCGGCATGCGCCGCAGGTTCTGCTTAATGCGCCAACCGGCGCCGGGAAATCCACCTGGCTGCCGCTGCAAATCCTCGCCGAAGGTAACATCAACGGACGCATAATCCTGCTGGAGCCGCGGCGGCTGGCCGCGCGTAACGTGGCGCAGCGGCTGGCGGAACTGCTGGGAGAGAAGCCCGGCGAGACCGTGGGCTATCGCATGCGCGCGGAGACCTGCATCGGGCCGAACACGCGCCTCGAAGTGGTGACGGAGGGCATTTTAACGCGGATGATCCAGCGCGATCCGGAGCTGAGCGGCGTGGGGCTGGCGATCCTTGATGAATTCCACGAACGCAGCCTGCAGGCGGATCTGGCGCTGGCGCTGCTGCTCGACGTTCAGCAGGGGCTGCGCGACGATCTCAAACTGCTGATTATGTCGGCGACGCTGGACAATGAACGCCTGCAGCGGCTGCTGCCGGAGGCGCCGGTTATCGTTTCCGAAGGGCGCGCGTTTCCGGTTGAGCGGCGTTTTCTGCCGCTGCCGGCCCATCAGCGCTTTGACGAGGCGGTGGCGGTGGCCGCCGCGGAGCTGCTGCGCAGCGAAAATGGCTCAATGCTGCTGTTTCTGCCCGGGGTGGGAGAGATTCAGCGCGTTCAGGAGCGGCTGGCGGAGCGGGTGGCGAGCGATGTGATCCTTTGCCCCCTGTACGGCGCGCTGCCGCTGAGCGAGCAGCGTAAGGCGATACTGCCCGCGCCCGCCGGGATGCGCAAAGTGGTGCTGGCGACCAATATCGCCGAGACCAGTCTGACCATCGAGGGGATTCGGCTGGTGGTGGATAGCGCCCAGGAGCGCGTCGCCCGCTTTGACGCCCGCACCGGGCTCACTCGCCTGGTGACGCAGCGCATCAGCCAGGCCTCAATGACCCAGCGCGCCGGACGCGCCGGGCGTCTGGAACCGGGGATCTGCCTGCATCTGCTGGCTAAAGAGCAGGCCGAGCGCGCGGCGGCGCAGGGCGACCCGGAAATTCTGCAAAGCGATCTGTCGTCGCTGCTGCTGGAGCTGCTGCAGTGGGGATGCCAGGACCCGGCCCAGCTCAGCTGGCTGGATCTGCCGCCTGCGACCAACCTGGCGGCGGCCCGGCGTCTGCTCACCGACCTTTCTGCGCTGGAAGGCGAGCGGCTGTCGGCGCACGGGCGCAAAATGGCGGCGTTGGGCAACGATCCGCGCCTGGCGGCGATGCTGACCGCGGCGGAGGATGCCGATAGCGCCGCCACGGCGGCTAAACTGGCGGCGATCCTTGAAGAGCCGCCGCGCGGCGGCAATAGCGATCTTAGCGCGGCGTTTGCCCGTCAGCAGGGTAACTGGCAGCAGCGGGCGCAGCAGCTGATGAAAAGGCTGGCGGTTCGCGGCGGTCAGCCCGATGCCGACAGCATCGCGGCGCTGCTGGCCTCCGCTTTTGCCGACCGTATCGCCCATCGTCGCGGCCAGGAGGGGCGCTACCAGCTGGCTAACGGGATGGGGGCGATGCTCGACGCCGACGATGCGCTGGGCCGCCACGAATGGTTGATTGCGCCGCTGCTGCTGCAGGGAAGCGCATCGCCGGACGCGCGGATCCTGCTGGCGCTGCCGGTCGATATTCACGCGTTGATTGAGCAGTGTCCGGCCCTGGCCCGGCGTTCCGATATCGTCGAGTGGGATGAGGCGTTAGGAACGCTGAAGGCCTGGCGGCGCACCTGTATCGGACGCCTGGTGATTAAGACCCAGCCGCTGGCGAAGCCGTCGGAGGAGGAGCTGCACCAGGCGATGCTCAACGGGATCCGCGAGAAGGGACTGAGCGTGCTCAGCTGGACACCGGAGGCGGAGCAGCTGCGTCTGCGGCTACACTGCGCGGCGCGGTGGCTGCCGGAGGAGGCGTGGCCGGCCGTTGACGAGGCGTCGCTGCTGGCCTCGCTTGAACAGTGGCTGCTGCCGCAGATGGCGGGCGTCCATTCGCTGCGCGCCCTGAAGGCGCTGGACGTGCGTCAGGCGCTGCAAAACTGGCTGCCGTGGCCGCTGCGCCAGAAGCTGGACAGCGAGCTGCCCACGCACTATACGGTGCCGACCGGTAGCCGCATCGCCATTCGTTATCACGATGAAAACCCGCCGGCGCTGGCGGTGCGGATGCAGGAGATGTTTGGCGAGGCGACCACTCCGACTATCGCCCAGGGGCGCGTGCCGCTGGTGCTGGAGCTGCTTTCGCCGGCGCAGCGCCCGCTGCAGATCACCCGCGATTTAGGCGCCTTCTGGCAGGGGAGCTACCGCGAGGTGCAAAAAGAGATGAAAGGGCGCTATCCCAAGCACGTCTGGCCCGACGATCCGGCCAATACCGCCCCGACCCGGCGCACCAAAAAGTATTCGTAGCCGGAGAGTGGCGTAAACGCCTTATCGGGGCTACCGGACCAGTACCGCCAGTAGCCCTGCTAAGCGCAGCGCGAGCAGGGGATGTTTTATACCTGGCTCCACAAAAAGATGCCGCCGCCCGCCAGCGCCAGCCAGGGGCCGAAGGCCAGAGGTTGTTCGAGTGAACGACGGGTTACCAGGCGCTGCAGCAGCGTCCAGACCAGACCGCTGGCGGAAGCCAGCAGCAGCGTCTGCGGCAGCGGCTGCCAGCCGAGCCACGCGCCGAGCGCTGCCAGCAGCTTGAAATCGCCGTAGCCCAGCGCCTCTTTACCGGTCAGCAGACGGAACACCCAGTACACCGACCACAGCGACAAATACCCGACCATCGCGCCAATGACCGCCTCCGCCAGCGGCGCGAAGGTATCGGAAAGATTGAACAGCAGCCCGGCCCACAGCAGCGGCAGCGTCAGCCTGTCAGGCAGCAGCTGCGTTTGCGCGTCGATGGCGGCGAGGATCAGCAGTACGGACACGAAAATTAGCCCGCCCAGCAGCGGCATGCCCGGAGCCATCAGGTACCCCGCGAGTACAAACAGCGCGCCAGTCGTCAGCTCCATCAGGGGATAGCGACGCGAGATCGGCTGCCCGCAGCAGCGCGCGCGCCCCCTGAGCCATAAAAAGCTCAGCAGCGGGATATTGTCCCGCCAGGCGATAGGCTGACGGCACTGCGGGCAGAACGACGCGGGGAGGCAGAGATTCACCCCCTCTGCGCGTTCCATCATCAGCGGTAAACGATGGATAACGACGTTAAAAAAGCTGCCGAACGCCAGTCCGGACATGAATAAAAAGCCGCCCCAGATTGACGGGTATTGCGCGGCGAACTCGGGTAACAGCGCGATATTTTCCATCTCTATTTTTTCTCCCCGGAGCGCCACTGCCCCTGCCACTGCCACGGCGTACGCCCCTGCTCATCTTTGCGGCCGTTTTGCGCGAGCAGCAGCGTCAGCAGCGCCGGAGCCGTCTGGCGGGTCTGCAGCGTACCGTTAAACGTATAGCGCCCGTTGGGCGTCAGAACGCCCTGTCCTGCGAGACTAAGCTGACGGGAGTCCTGGGTCAGGGCGACAGCCAGCGCGCCCGCCGGGGTACAGCTTAGTTTGCCGTTGACCTGGGCCAGTTCGAGCGACCCGGCGGGGGAGCTGAGCGCCGCATCCCGCCACTGCACGGTGCTGGCGGTCATCTGTCGGCAACCGCCGGCGTTAAAGCGGGCCTCGGGCAGCGTCAGCACAACCTGACCGCGGGCCTCCAGCGGTATGCCGGATGCTAACCGCTGGCCGATCGTCCGGGCCGGCGCCGCGAGTCGCCCCTCGCGCACCACAACGTCGTTCAGACCGTGCAGCCAGGCCCGGCCGCGCAGGCCGGAGGGGTCGTTAAACGCGATATGCCAGCCGGGAAGCCACGACGAAAAGCCAAACTCCCAGCGTAAATGGGCGATGTCAAAACCGAGCCAGCTGGCCTGACGGGCTTCTCCTTGCCACAGGGTGCCCGTGGTTTCGCCGAGCCGCGCGCCGTCCGGTAGAGCCAGAGTGAGCAGCCGCGCCGGCGCGCTAAACAGCAGCCAGAAGAGATAGACCGCCGCCAGCAGCAGGGCGATAGTGAGTTTATTTTTCATCGCTGCGCTCCAGCACCAGCGTATTAATCGTCACCCAACCGGGCTGCTGCGCCACGGCGGTCACCGCCAGGGTGGCGGTCACCGCCAGGGTGGCGGTGGTCATCCCCGCCTGCCCCAGCGCGTCCAGCCATGCCATCAGCGCCTGGAAATCGGCGGGCTGCACGGTAAGGCTCAGGCGGGAGCCCTGCGGCTGCAGGCGAACGATAGCGATACCGTGGCGGCCGGCTTCGCGCATAATCACCGTCGAGGGTTCTTCCGGCGCGGCAGAAGGTTTCCGCTGGTTAAGCTGCTGGAGAAGCGGGGTCTGCTGGCGCATCCACCGCAGGCTGGACTGCTCCCTGGCCAGCGTTTGCCGCCACTGCGCCTCGCGATTTTGCCAGGGCTGCCAGAAGGCGTAATAAATCAGGCCGATAATCAGCATGACGCCCATCCCCAGCAGCAGATGCCGTTCGCGGCGCGTACGCTGTTGCCATAAGGCGAGCAGGTTATCCATCGTTCCCCTCCAGCGTCAGACGCCCTTCAATACCGTCGGCGCGCGGCTTCATCTCGCCGGTCTGCACGCGAAACCCCGCCCGCGCCCGCTGGCTGAACTGCGCCAGGGCCTGCGATGAAACGGCGGATATCTCCAGCTGCAGCGCGTTGCGCGCGGCGTCAAAGCTCAGGGTGCGCAGGCGAATGCCCGGCGTTTCGGCGATGATTTGCTGCAGGGCGCCGAGCCGTGAGATGAGCGCCGGCCGGGCGCTCACGCTTTCCAGACGGCGCAGATGCTGCTGCATTTGCAGGCGTGGATTGACGAGATTTTTTTCCGCTTTGAACCACTGGCGGTAAAAATCACGGCTGGCCTGCACGGCGGCGTCGGCCTGACGCGCCAGGGCGAGATGGTCGTGGAGGCGATTTCCGCTCCACAGCAGCAGTAGCGCCAGGGTTGCGACAATCGGCGTCCGCCAGCGTCGGGGCGTCGGCGGCCGGCGTTTCGCGGCAAAATTGCCCTGGCGTAAGCAGATTTTGCGCGCCTGCGGGTTGCTCGCCGCCAGCGCCAGCAAATCCTGCGCCGGGCGAGGCTGCCACGGCGCGGCGATATCCGGCGGCGGCGAGTAGCAGGCGATGGGCGCGAGGTCAGGCCAGTGAACCAGCAGTTCGCCGAGCCATGGGGTTTCCACCGCCATACCGCTGCACGTCTCGCAGCGAAACAGCCACTGTTCGCCGCAGCGTACGGCGCTCCAGCCGGTCGGGTTCTGCGGCAGGGCAAGGGCATCCGGCGTCAGGGCCAGCACGTTGAGTCCGAGCCCCTCGCACCAGGCCTGCCATGCGCGCATCTTCTCTCGCCCGACCACCGCCACGGCACAGTCGCTTTTATCCCGGTGGATCAGGGCAAAATGGCTCTCTTCGATCTCCGTTGCCAGCTGTTCTTCGAGTAAAAACGCCAGCGTCTGCTGCGCATTTCGGCGCGCGCCGGCGGGCAGGGTAACGCGATGAAACGCGCAGTCGCTGGCGGGCACCAGCACCCAGGCCGGATGACGCTGCGCCAGCAGGCTGAGCGTCGGGTCGTCAGCGTCAGGATGCCACTCGCCAGTCTGCGCCGCGTCGCCCGGCGCGGCCAGCCGCCATATCGCCGTCGCGGCATCGGGATTGAGGCGAATAATCAGCACGGCGGCGGAAAAAGTATGGTGGTTATTCATCGGCTACCCAATAGATTCCGTAGCGCCGCTGGACGACGCTGAAGGTTCGCCCCTGCTTTTGCAGGAGACTGCGTTGCTGATAGCGGGCGCTGCCCATCACCACGCTGAAGGTGGCGATAAAGCGCTCGCTGTGCACCGCCAGCCACGGACGCGCGGCGGCGGTATCGGTTTTTTGTAATAGCGGCTGCGACAGGAAGGCGGCGACGCTGCTCCAGCCGGTGGCCGCGCGGGCCTGCAGCAGCTGCCGGGCTTCGGCGAGGGTGAGTTCAGCGGGGAAGAGCGCCGCCAGCAGCGCGGCCTGAGCGGGCTGCAGGGTATTGACGTTTACCTGCAGCGTCTCGTCCGCCAGGGCGCAGACGTAGGGCAGCAGACGCTGATAGAGCGCGGCGTCCATCCCGGCCAGCAGACGCAGTTCGCTGACGTCCTGCAGCGGCTGATTGCCGGTCAGATAGCCGGGGGATTGCGCCATATAGACTTCGTCTTCCGCGCCGTTCAGCAGCGCCTGGCGATCGCTGTCCACCCAGTCGCGCAGGGCGGCGGTCAGCTGTAAGGCGCGCAGCGGCTCGCTGCCGAGGTTCTCCAGCAGTCGGGTAAAAACCTGCGCGGGATAAGGGATTTCAACGCTTTCGTCGCCGCTGAGCTGGTTAATGGCGTTGAGATTGAAGCAGGCCTGAGCGTCGGTAATCGTGGCGTAGATCTCGCCATCATTGACCGCAAAGCGGCGCCCCTGCTGGGCCCAGTTCTGCGCCAGATGGGTCTGGTTCGGCGAGTCGAGCGCGTCGCGTTGCAGCAGCGCCGCCGCCAGGGTTTCCGCCCCCAGCGCGTACCATTTAGCCTGCAGGTTATCGAGGGTAGTGGCGGTTTGCTGATACATCCGCGCGCTGCGTTCGGTCATGGCGCTCGCCAGCACCATCATCAGAGCGAGGATCAGCAGCACCATAAGCAGGGCGACGCCGCGCTGGCGGGTATTCATTGGCTGCCTCCCGGCGTAAGCAGAAACAGCCGGCGGATCTCGCCGGACTGCTCCAGCGTCAGGGTGACTTCCAGCCCCTGCGGCAGCGTCTGCGTCTGCTGCCATTCATCCTGCCAGCGGCCGCTGGCGTAAAAGCGCAGGCGAAACGCCTGCACGTTGCGCTGCATAACGGTCACCGTGGGCAGACTACCGGGCAGCGGGTCCTGCTGGTCGTAGCTCAGACGCTCCAGCCGATCCCCGCGCAGGCGGTAGCTGACGTTCTGAATTTCCGAGCGCGGCAGGATCCCCAAAGGATTGGGCCAGCCGTTGCGGCTAAAGGCGATCGCCCAGTCGTCGCTGCCGAGCTGAAAACGTCCGGCAAAAAAGAGGCTCGCGCTGTCGCGGCTGCGGCGGGGAATGATTTGGCTAAAGTCCGCCGCCATCTGGCTGAACGTGAGCTGTAACGCCTGCATGCGCCCGCCCTTATCGCGGGTGAGCGTATCGGCGCGCATCACGTTTTGCAGCACCGTGACCGCAGCGACGCTGAGCGCGGCGAGGATAGCCAGCGCCAGCAGCATTTCGACGAGGGTAAATCCGCGAGCGCGCTGGATCATGGCGGCGTCACGTAGGTGCGCAGCGAAGAGACGGGCATTTTATCGCTTTTGGCGCGGCGGACTTCAACGTCCAGCGCCCGCAGCTGCGGCAGGTCGGTCTCCACCCCCTGCCAGCGAATGTGCCAGCTGACGCCCGCCGCCTGCACCGTGGTTTCCGACCAGCTCAGCGCGGGCCAGCGATTTTCCAGCCGGAGCTGCACCAGCTGATTATCCGCCAGCCAGCCGGCCAGGGTTTTCTCCTCCATACGACCCAGCTGGCGGGTTTGCTGGAGCGTGGCCTGCATCACCGCCAGCCCGGCGAGGGCGAAGACCGCCAGGGCGACCATCACTTCAATCAGCGTCATACCGGCCTGCTTTTTCATGGCGTCTCCCGCGGTTCGGGCAGGCTTTCGCCGCGCGCATTAAACGCGATACCCGGTCCCTCGCCGACGGTCAGCCGGAACGGCGTCATCTCACCGCCGGGAAAGATCAGCACATCGGGATTGTCGCCCGGCGTCCAGGCCTCGCCCTGCGGAAAAGTGAGATGCAGCGTGTTCCCGGCGACGCTGCCCGAGGTGGCGACGCGTCCGGCGCGCAGGGGGAGCCAGCGATAGCCGTTCCAGTCGTCGCCGGCCGGGGGCGGGTCGTTGCTTTCGCGGGGCTGTAAGACCAGAAACTGCCAGCGATCGGGATGCACCGAGGCGCCAAAAAACTGGCCGGTTTGCAGCCCTCGCTGCTGGACAAAGCGCAGCTGCGCCTCAAAGCGCGCCAGCGCCTGCGCCGCGCTATCGTCGCGCGAGGCGGGGAAGGCCAGCATCACCATGCCCGCGCTGACGCCGATCAGCAGCAAAATGAGCATCATCTCCAGCAACGTAAAGCCGCGCTGTCGCACTATTTCTTCCCGATTGTCCAGTTGCCGATATCGTCATTGCTCTCCGGTACGCCGTCCGGCCCGAGGCTGAAAATATCCACCTGTCCGTGCTGGCCGGGGCTCAGCAGCTGGTAATCGCTGCCCCAGGGATCCTGCGGCAGACGGCGAATATAGCCGCCTTCAGGATAGTTGCGCGCGTGCGGCTCGGCCGATGGCGCGCTGACCAGCGCCTGCAGCCCCTGCTCGGTGGTGGGATAGCGGCTGTTATCCAGTTTGTACATGTCCAGCGCCCCCTCGAGCGCCACAAGATCGCTGACCACTTTTTGCCGGTCGGCCTTTTCCTTGTTGCCCATCAGGTTGGGCACCACGAGGCTGGCGAGCACGCCGAGGATAACAATCACCACCATGATTTCCAGTAAGGTGAATCCGCGCTGTCGTTGCATATTTTTCTCCATTAGAACAATTACATACTCATCAGGGTATTGAGCTGCAGTATCGGTTGCAGGATGGCGAGGACGATAAACAGCACCATGCCGGCCATCGCCACTATCAGCAGAGGTTCAAACAGGCTGAGGGCCAGCTGAATTTGCGCGCTCAGATCCCGGTCCTGGTTATCCGCCGCGCGCTCCAGCATGCCGTTGAGCTCGCCGCTCTGTTCGCCGCTGGCGACCATGTAGCGCATCATCGGCGGGAACAGCTGGGTCATTTCGAGCGCGCGATGCAGGCTGACGCCTTCGCGAACCGCATCGCTGGCGGCTTCCAGCTGGCGCTTCGCCCAGGCGTTGCTTAATACTTCCGCGCTGATGCGCATCGCCAGCAGCAGCGGAACGGCGCTGGCGTTGAGAATGCTCAGGGTGCGGGCGTAGCGGGCGCTGTTAACGCTGCGCGCGACCCGGCCAATCAGCGGCAGGCGCAGCAGCAGCCTGTGCCAGGCCAGCCGCTTTGCCGGCTGCCGCAGCAGGTAGCGCAGCAGCAGAGCGATGAGCATGGCGGCCAGCAGCAGCCACGGACCGGCGGCGCGCAGCACATCGCTCATCGCCATCAGCAGGCGGGTGGAAAACGGCAGCGCCTGCTTAAGGTGGATAAACTGCTCGACAACCTTCGGCACCACCGTCGATAGCAGAATGACGATCACGCTGACCGCCACCAGGGTCAGCACGATGGGGTAAATCATCGCCTGCAGCAGCCGGGCGCGCAGCTGCTGGCGCTGTTCGGTATAGTCCGCCAGCCGGTTCAGCACGCCGTCGAGGTGGCCGGAGGCTTCTCCGGCGGCGACCATCGCGCAGTAGAGCGCGTCGAAGCAGCCCGGGTAGCCGCGCATCGCTTCCGCCAGCGAATGGCCTTCCAGCACTTTGCCGCGCACGCCGGCAATCAGGGTTTTCAGCTGGTTTTTTTCACACTGCTGGGCCACCGCGTCGAGCGCTTTTTCCAGCGGGATGGCGGCGGCGACCAGCGTCGCCAGCTGGCGGGTAACGAGGGCGAGATCGCGGGCGTTGGTGCGGCGAATAAAGCGCAGTTGCCCGCCGCTGCCGGCTGCCGGGGCGATGTCCAGCGCCAGCCAGCCCTTTTCCCGCAGCAGCTGGCGAGCGTGGCGGGCGGAGTCCGCCTGCTGGACGCCGCGCCGGGTTTTACCGTTTTCATCAACGGCCTGATAGCGAAAAAGCGCCATGTCAGGAGGCCTCCGCGATCTGCTGTTCGCTAACCCGCAGCACCTCTTGCCAGCTGGTGATCCCCGCCAGCGCCTTGTCCCGTCCGGCGTGGCGCAGGGTGATATAGTCCGCCCCCAGCTGCTGGATCAGCGTCACCTCGTTTTCGCCGCGGTGGATTGCCATACGCACGCGATCGTCCACCAGCAGCAGTTCGTGAATGCCGGTACGTCCGCGATAGCCGGTAAAGCCGCACTCGGCGCAGCCCCGGGGCTGCCAGAGCGCCGTGCCGGGAGCGATCTCCATCTGGCGGGCGGTGTCGGCATTCGCCGGTTCCTGCTGGCGACAGTGCGGGCAGAGCCGGCGCACCAGCCGCTGCGACATCACCGCCAGCAGCGAGGTGGAGAGCAGAAAAGGCTCAACGCCCATATCCTGCAGGCGCGAGATGGCGCCCAGCGCGCTGTTGGTGTGCAGCGTTGAGAGCACCAGATGACCGGTTAGCGAAGCCTGAACGGCGATCTGCGCCGTTTCGCCGTCGCGAATTTCGCCCACCAGCACCACGTCAGGGTCCTGGCGCAAAATGGCGCGCAGCCCGCGGGCAAAGGTCATATCGACTTTCGCGTTAACCTGGGTCTGACCGATGCCCTCCAGCTCATATTCGATAGGATCTTCAATGGTCATGATGTTGCGCTCGCGGGCATCGAGGCGGCTCAGCGCGGCGTAGAGGGTGGTGCTTTTTCCCGAACCGGTCGGCCCGGTCACCAGCACGATGCCGTGCGGGCGGGCGATCAGTCCATCCACCTGCTGAAGCAGCGCGGGCGACATGCCGAGGGTCAGCAGGTCGAGATTGACGCTGTTTTTATCGAGCAGACGCAGCACAACGCGTTCGCCGTAGCTCGACGGCAGGGTGGAGACGCGCACGTCGACGGCGCGTCCGCCAATGCGCAGCGCCATGCGACCGTCCTGAGGAATGCGCTTTTCGGCGATATCAAGGCTCGCCATCACCTTAATGCGCGAGATCAGCAGCGCAGCGAGGCGGCGCTGGGGGCGCAGAATTTCGCGCAGTACGCCGTCGACGCGAAAGCGAATTTGCAGGTGGCGTTCATAGGTTTCGATATGAATATCCGACGCTTTCTCTTTGATAGCCTCGGTGAGCATGGCGTTAATCAGGCGGATAATCGGCGCGTCGTCTTCGCTATCCAGCAGGTCGTCGGTGTCCGGCAGCTCTTCGGCAAGGGTGTACAGATCCAGCTCGTTGCCGATATCCGCCATCATGCGCCGGGCCTCGGCGGAGTCGCGCTGATAGCTCAGCACCAGCAGCTTTTCGAACGCCTCCGCTTCCAGTCGCTCGAGGCTGAACGGCATCCCGGCCACCCTGCGGGCTTCCAGCAGCGCCTGCGGCGCGGTGGCGGCGAGGCAGAAAACCTCGCAGCTTTCGCCGTTGCTCAGGAGCATCACGTTGTGCGCGCGGGCGTAGCCGAAGGGGAGCAGCGGGCGTCGTTCAGCGGCGGGGGTCATAGATTGCCTCCCAGATTGAAGGCGTCGATGGCGGCGCTGACCTGGCGGAACGCGGCGGTATCCTGGCGCGGGTAGATCTCCAGCAGATCGTTACTCAGCATCGCGTCGTTGTTCTCTTTGCCGCGCTGTTTGCTCTGGGCGTCGTTAAACGCGGTGTACTGCCCGGATGAAGCCTGACGGTACTCGTCGCGGTCGCGGATCACCGTCGGGCGGATAAACAGCATCAGGTTGCGCTTGGAGACCTTTTTGCTGGTGGAGCGGAACAGCGCGCCAATCACCGGGATGTCGCCGAGCAGAGGGACTTTGTCGGCGGTGTCGGAGACGCTTTTATCCAGCAGTCCGCCGACGACCACCGTTTCGCCGCTGCCGACCAGCACGGCGTTATTGACCGTACGGGTATTGAAGGTCGCGCCGAGATCCGAGCTGGTGCTGGAGGCGGCGTCCGCCACGCTGGAGACTTCCTGTTCGATCTCCAGCAGAACCGAATCGCCTTCGTTGATCTGCGGCTTCACTTTTAGCTTGATGCCGACGGTTTTGCGCTCGACGGTATTGAAGATGTTATCGCCGGAAGTGGTTTGCGAGCCGGTCAGCACCGGGACCTCCTGGCCGACGTTAAAGGTGGCTTCCATGTTGTCGAGGGTGACGATACTCGGCGTCGCGAGAATATCGTTCTTGGTGCTGCTGGAGAGGGCGGTTAACAGCATCGCCCAGTTGCCCTGGTAGAACCCGGCGGCAATGCCGTTGAAGGAGCTTAAGGCGCTTGCCAGCGAGCTGCTGACGGTGCCGTCTTTGTTGTACTGGTTGGCCCCGGCGATGGCCGTGGATATCGGCAGACCGCTGTTGGTGAACTGGGTCATCCCGGCATTTTTATTGGCCCACTGGATGCCGAGGTTCAGACCGTCAGCGTCCTGCACTTCGGCGATAATCGCTTCGACCAGTACCTGCGGGCGGCGGATATCCAGCTGGGCGATCACCCGCTCCAGATCGTTCATTACGTCCGGGGCGGCGGTGACAATCAGGGCGTTGGTCTGACCGTGCGCTTTGATAATGATATTTTTATCCAGCGCCGCCACCGGCTTCGCGGCCTGCTTTTCGCTCTGCATCGTGCTGCTGATGCCGGTCAGCACTTCCACCAGGTCGGAGGCTTTGGCGTATTTCAGGTAGATCACTTTGGTATTGCCCTGGGTCGCCTGCTGGCGGTCGAGCTGCTTAATCATGGCGATGATCCGCTGGCGGGAGTTCGGCTCGCCGCTGACCAGCACCGCGTTGGTGCGTTCATCGGCCACCACGTTGGCGACCATTGAGCCGGGCAGCGCCGATTTGCTGGTGTCTTTGTTGAGTTCGGTCACCAGCTTGACCACATCGGCGGCGGAGGCCCAGGCGAGGGGAACGGTCACCACGCTGCGGTCTCCGGCGTTATCGACGCGTTCGACGATGGTTAGCAGGCGCTTGATGACCGCCGCGCGGCCGGTCATCAGCAGGACGTTGGAGGGTTCATAGTGCACCACGCTGCCCGCGCCGGCGTTATCGTTAAGCTGGCGCAGCAGCGGCGCCAGATCGCGGGCCGCGACGTTGGTCAGGGGCACGACGCGGGTGACGACCTCATCGCCAATGCCCGGCGCGGCATCGCTCGCCACCGGCACCGCGGCGGTTTTCGCATCCTTCGAACGAACGACTTTCAGGACGCCGTTATTCATATTAATCACCGCGAAGCCATAGACATCGAGGACGCTGAGGAAGAATTGATAATATTGCTCTTCGTTGAGCATATCGTAGCTGCGCACGGTAATGGTGCCGCGTACGCTGGGATCGATAATGACCGTTTTATTCAGGTTTTTACTCACCGTATTGATAAATTCCTGAATATCGGTGCCCTTAAAGCTGGCGGAAAACTCTTCCGCCGCGGCCGGTTTGAATAACAGCGCGGCGAATACCAGCAGCATCAGGGAAAATGGGCGAATGACGTTGGCGATGATCAATTATTCATCCCTCAGGGCTAGATAAATATCTTGTTTCTGGCCGTCGCGTTCAACGGTAAGAGTTATTTCAGTTAATTCCGGTAGCTGGGCTAATGCCTGGCGGGACTGTTCTTTATCGCGAAGATCCAGGCCGTTTAGGGCTATCGCCAGATCGTTTTCCTTGAGACCCGCCAGGCGAAATAGCGCCGGGTCTTTGCCCGAATTCAGACGATATCCGCTGAGCTTGTCGTTAACCATGACCGGCGAAATATTGAGGTAATGAAGAATATTTTGCGGCTGCGCGCGGAGCTCCTGCGCCAATTGGCGGGCTGGCGGCGCGGCGCTATTTTTGCCGGCGGCAGGCAGGTCGTTAAACAGCGGGATAGCCTCATTTCTGCCGCGGTAATTAACAATCAGGCGGTCGGGGAAAATGGCGACGATTTTCGCCTCTCCGCCCGGCGTGCTATCGCCAATCCCGAGGCTAACCTGTTGATTCCCTTTCATCATGATGGCAATGGCGCGAGAGGGAACGGTGCTGGCGAGCAGGCCGGTAACGCGCAGTTTGAGCGCCGATACGGGCGCCTGGTCGAGGTTGCCGCCGTGCGCGGAGGCGGAGATTTTCTCCGCAAGGCCAAACAGCGTAAAGCGCGGCAGCGCCGTTTCCGGGGAGGGGGTTGCGGGCGCCGTCATATCGGCAGGGCTCAATGCGTTATCCGTAAAGTTTACCGGGAGAATTATTTTCCAGGTTAATTGGGCGAGCTGCTGGCAGATAAAAAATAATATGATGGACGTCACAATATGAGGCGCGTAATTAATTATTTTTTTATTTGATATTGTTAGTCTCATCACGGAATTATGCATTTTTATTCCTTTGCTCATTCTATTTCCCTCAGCAAAAGGTACCGCCC
Source organism: Klebsiella sp. JN_Kp126 (assembly GCF_033843325.1). Classification (NCBI taxonomy): domain Bacteria; kingdom Pseudomonadati; phylum Pseudomonadota; class Gammaproteobacteria; order Enterobacterales; family Enterobacteriaceae; genus Klebsiella; species Klebsiella sp. JN_Kp126. The sequence continues at coordinate 155,429 of NZ_JAWXQV010000041.1, forward strand.
TACCGATATTGGTGGGGCTTTTTTTATTGTGAGCGTGCTTATTGCGGGAATCTGCGTAGGTCGCTGCGAATCATAAAGAGTTTGGCTATTGCGGTCGTCATTCCCTTTTTATTTTTTCTCCTCCGGCCGCCTACGCCCCCACGTAATGAGCGAATGGATGATTGAACCGGAGAGAGCAAGAATATCTAATTATCGGCGCTTTAAAGATATGCTCGTTATTTTTTTTATGGTGCTTAAGTGCGCCAGGAATAGTTTCGCGTATATAACACTTCATATAATTTAATCAGCATGTATAGGGACTATCGAATGCTCAGATATACCCGTAATGCCCTGGTTCTGGGATCGCTGGTTTTACTTAGCGGCTGCGATAACGGATCCTCTTCTTCTTCCTCTGGAAATCCCGACACTCCTGGTAATCAGGATGTGGTTGTACGTTTACCTGACGTTGCCGTACCCGGCGAAGCGGCCACGGCGACAGAAAAGCAGGCGGTCATTCACCTGGTGGATATCGCCGGCATTACCAGCAGTAGCGCTGCGGACTACAGCAGTAAAAACCTCTACTTATGGAACAACGAAACCTGCGACGCGCTGAGCGCGCCGGTAGCGGACTGGAATGATGTCAGCACCACGCCGAGCGGCAGCGATAAATATGGCCCGTACTGGGTGATCCCGCTCAACAAAGAGAGCGGCTGTATTAACGTTATCGTTCGCGACGGCACCGATAAGCTGATCGATAGCGACCTGCGGGTGTCGTTTGGCGACTTTACCGATCGTACGGTATCGGTGATCGCCGGCAACAGCGCGGTCTATGACTCCCGCGCCGACGCCTTCCGCGCCGCTTTTGGCGTCGCGCTGGCCGAAGCCCACTGGGTCGATAAAAATACGCTGCTGTGGCCGGGCGGGCAGGATAAGCCCCTCGTGCGCCTCTACTACAGCCACAGCAGTAAAGTGGCGGCCGACGGCGAAGGCAAATTTACCGACCGCTACCTGAAACTGACGCCGACTACCGTCAGCCAGCAGGTCAGCATGCGCTTCCCGCACCTTTCCAGCTATGCGGCCTTTAAGCTGCCGGACAACGCCAACGTTGACGAGCTGCTGCAGGGCGAAACGGTCGCCATTGCCGCCGCAGAGGACGGGATCCTGATTTCCGCCACCCAGGTACAGACGGCGGGCGTGCTGGATGATACCTATGCCGAAGCGGCGGAAGCCCTGAGCTACGGCGCGCAGCTGGCCGACGGCGGCGTCACCTTCCGCGTCTGGGCGCCGACCGCTCAGCAGGTGGATGTGGTGGTCTACAGCGCGGACAAAAAAGTGATTGGCAGCCATCCGATGACCCGCGACAGCGCTTCCGGCGCGTGGTCGTGGCAGGGCGGTAGCGATCTGAAAGGCGCGTTCTACCGCTATGCGATGACGGTTTATCACCCGCAGTCGCGCAAGGTTGAACAGTACGAAGTCACCGATCCGTATGCGCATAGCCTGTCGACCAACTCGGAGTACAGCCAGGTGGTCGATCTCAACGACAGCGCCCTGAAGCCTGACGGCTGGGATAGCCTGACGATGCCGCATGCCCAGAAGACAAAAGCGGATTTAGCGAAGATGACGATTCATGAATCGCATATTCGCGATCTCTCCGCCTGGGACCAGACCGTTCCGGCCGAACTGCGCGGTAAATACCTTGCGCTGACCGCCGGCGACAGCAATATGGTGCAGCATCTGAAGAAGCTCTCCGCTTCAGGCGTCACGCACGTTGAACTGCTGCCGGTCTTCGATCTGGCGACGGTGAACGAGTTCAGCGACAAAGTCGCCGATATTCAGCAGCCGTTCAGCCGCCTGTGCGAAGTGAACAGCGCGGTGAAAAGCAGCGAGTTCGCCGGATACTGCGACAGCGGCTCCACCGTGGAAGAGGTGCTGAATCAGCTTAAGCAGAGCGATAGCCAGGATAATCCGCAGGTGCAGGCGCTGAATACGCTGGTGGCACAGACCGACTCCTACAACTGGGGCTACGATCCGTTCCACTACACGGTTCCGGAAGGCTCCTACGCGACCGATCCGGAAGGCACGACGCGCATCAAAGAGTTCCGCACCATGATTCAGGCGATCAAGCAGGATCTGGGGATGAACGTCATTATGGACGTGGTATACAACCACACCAACGCCGCGGGCCCGACCGACCGCACGTCGGTGCTGGATAAGATCGTACCCTGGTACTATCAGCGTCTGAATGAAATTACCGGCAGCGTTGAATCCGCCACCTGCTGTTCCGACTCTGCGCCGGAGCATCGGATGTTCGCCAAGCTGATCGCCGACTCGCTGGCGGTGTGGACCACGGACTATAAAATCGATGGCTTCCGCTTCGATCTGATGGGCTATCACCCGAAAGCGCAAATTCTGTCGGCGTGGGAGCGCATTAAGGCCCTGAACCCGGATATCTACTTCTTCGGCGAAGGCTGGGACTCTAACCAGAGCGACCGTTTTGAAATCGCCTCGCAGATCAACCTGAAAGGTACCGGCATCGGCACGTTCTCCGATCGCCTGCGCGACTCCGTGCGCGGCGGCGGCCCGTTCGATTCCGGCGATGCTCTGCGTCAGAACCAGGGCGTCGGCAGCGGCGCGGGCGTGTTGCCAAACGAACTCGCCAGCCTGAGCGATGACCAGGTGCGTCATCTGGCCGATCTGACCCGTCTGGGCATGGCCGGTAACCTCGCTGACTTTGTGATGATCGACAAAGACGGTGCGGTGAAGAAAGGCAGCGAAATTGACTATAACGGCGCGCCTGGCGGCTATGCCGCAGACCCGACGGAAGTCGTCAACTATGTTTCGAAGCACGACAACCAGACGCTGTGGGACATGATCAGCTATAAAGCGTCCCAGGAAGCCGACCTGGCGACCCGCGTTCGCATGCAGGCCGTTTCGCTGGCGACGGTGATGCTCGGGCAGGGGATCGCTTTCGACCAGCAGGGTTCTGAACTGCTGCGCTCGAAATCCTTTACCCGCGACTCCTACGACTCCGGCGACTGGTTCAACCGCGTGGATTATTCCCTGCAGGATAATAACTACAACGTTGGGATGCCGCGCATCAGCGATGACGGCAGCAACTATGACGTGATTACTCGCGTCAAAGAGATGGTTGCCACTCCGGGCGAAGCGGAGCTGAAGCAGATGACCGCGTTCTACCAGGAGCTGACCGAGCTGCGTAAATCCTCCCCGCTGTTCACCTTAGGCGACGGCAGCGCGGTGATGAAGCGCGTTGATTTCCGTAATACCGGTTCAGACCAGCAGGCCGGTCTGCTGATTATGACCGTGGATGACGGAGTGAAAGCGGGCGCCAGCCTGGATAGCCGTCTTGACGGCCTGGTGGTGGTGATTAACGCCGCGCCGGAAAGCCGTACGCTGAATGAGTTTGCCGGTGAAACGCTGCAGCTGAGTGCGATCCAGCAGGCGGCGGGTGAAAATTCGCTGGCAAACGGCGTGCAGATTGCCGCTGATGGCACGGTCACGCTGCCGGCATGGTCTGTGGCGGTGCTGGAAATGCCGCAGGGCGATGCCCAGGGCGCCGGGCTGCCGGTCAGCAGCAAGTAAGACCTGAACCTCCCGGCCCGCGGCGTCATAACCACGGGCCGGGATGGCGTGTCTTGATTAAGGAGAAGCCCGTGCTTGTTCGTCAGCAAGAGCCGTACCCGCAGTCCGCGCCCCCGGCGGTGGTTGGAAAAATGGTGCAGATCCCCTATGTGACCGTACCGCTGTACGCCGCGCTGCTGATTGCGCTCGGCTGGTTCGGCGGCGAGCAGTGGCGGAATAAGCCCGAGCCGCAGCCGATGAGCCAGCCAGTAGCGCATGCGGCGTTAGTGCCGCTGAATCAACCGGCGGTCAAAACTGCCGTGACGGCGGTTAAAGCCGAGCCAGAAATGAAGGCTGAACCAGAAATAGCGATCGATGAAGATACTCTGCCGCCTCTGCGCTATAGCGCGCACGTCTACGCCTCGCTGGCGGAGAAACGCAGCATTGTATTAAACGGCCAGTCCTGGAAGGAGGGCGACTCGCCGCTGCCGAACCTGGTTATTGAGCAGATTCAGCAGGATCTCACCGTATTTAGCTTCAACGGTAAAACGTTTACCCTCGCGGCGCTGGATGACTGGCCGGGCGGGGCGATTGAGGAGAGTCCGCAGGCTGAATAAAATAGTGCGAGCGGAATAAAAATAAGCGCTATTTATTGCCGCGCAGGCTATCAATAAATGGCGCCAGCTGGCGATTAAACTGGCTGCATTTTGTGGCTTCCGGGGTACTGTCCTGCTGGAGCTGTTGATATAGCTGCGTGCTGCGCTGACTTAGCAGATTATCGTCAATATTCGCCCATCCGCGTTTTTTACCCACGTTTATTGCCGCACGATTAATCGCTTCATCGGCGGGCAGATCGCTGCGGTTGCATTTATTCTTCAGATAGCGCGCCCCGGCGGCGACGGAGGCAAGCTGCTCAAGCTGGGCCTGGCCGCTCACGGCAGGACTGAGGGTTGTCGAACGATTTTGCTGACAGCCTGAGAGCAGGGCGACCGCCATAAGCGGGAATAGAATAAAGTTGCGCATAATATATTAATCGGAAAAATTAATTGGCTGACAGTTTAACAAATATTTGTCCGCAGTCATCAGAAAATCTGCCAAATTATCAATGTTAAGCGGCTCGCTTTTTTATCATTGTCGTCTTTTAAATTTCTTTTTCTTTCACCTGCATGATTTTTCTTTTACGGCGGAAATATTCTTTCCCGCCGGCGCCGTTCCGGTTTCTTTGGGCGGCCTGCGGATCGATACGGGCGCACATTTTTATGTTGTTAAAAAACATAATAATTTCCCTTTCGTTATTCGATGAGGATGTAAAATGCTGGTTAAGAATGTCGCGGTTTAGTGCTATCCTGTATCGCCTGGACAATCCGTTCCGTGTCCCGAACTATTCTGATGATGAAACGTGTAACAAGATGATTTGTATGGTGAATTTTTAAAGTGAAAATCATACGAGCGACATGATAACGCGTCGCGCAGTACATAAATGGTCGCCTGAAGGCCAAAATATTCGGGCGTCAATTTGAGAGATTTCTTCTTTCCCCCATTCGGGGAAACATTGAGAATCAGGCCTTTACGCCTGTAAGTTGCGGAGAAAAAGCATGGCGGGAGATGACCGCGAGCCGATCGGACGTAAGGGGAGACCCTCGCGCCCGGCAAAACAAAAGGTAACTCGCCGTCGGGTCCGGGAAGAGGACTACGACGACGATTACGATGATGATGACTATGAGGATGAAAAACCGATGCCGCGGAAAGGAAAAGGCAAAGGCGGTAAACCCCCTCGTCGTAAACGCGCCTGGCTATGGCTGCTGATTAAGATTGGGGTCGTCTGCGCGGTATTGATTGCCGCCTATGGCGTCTACCTCGATCAGAAAATCCGCAGCCGCATCGACGGTAAAGTCTGGGATCTGCCCGCCGCGGTTTATGGCCGGATGGTCAACCTTGAGCCGGATATGCAGATCAGCAAAAACGAAATGGTGCGCCTGCTCAACGCCACGCAGTATCGCCAGGTGAGCGCGATGACGCGTCCGGGCGAATACACGGTACAGGCCAACAGTATCGAGATGATCCGCCGTCCGTTCGATTTCCCGGACAGTAAAGAAGGGCAGGTGCGCGCGCGTCTGACCTTTAATGGCGATCGTCTGGACACTATCGAGAATATGGATAACAACCGCCAGTTCGGTTTCTTCCGTCTCGATCCGCGCCTGATCACCATGCTGCAATCGGCCAACGGCGAACAGCGTCTGTTTGTTAAGCGCAACGGCTTCCCGGATCTGCTGGTCGATACCCTGCTGGCGACGGAAGATCGTCATTTCTACGAACACGACGGTATCAGCCTCTACTCGATTGGCCGCGCGGTGTTGGCGAACCTGACCGCCGGGCGTACGGTGCAGGGGGCGAGTACGCTGACCCAGCAGCTGGTGAAGAACCTGTTCCTCTCCAGCGAACGTTCGTACTGGCGCAAGATTAATGAAGCCTATATGGCGCTGATCGTCGATGCCCGCTACAGCAAGGATCGTATCCTTGAGCTGTACATGAACGAGGTGTACCTCGGTCAGAGCGGCGATAACGAGATCCGCGGCTTCCCGCTGGCGAGCCTCTATTACTTTGGTCGTCCGGTGGAAGAGCTAAGCCTCGATCAGCAGGCGCTGCTGGTGGGGATGGTAAAAGGCGCGTCGGTTTACAACCCGTGGCGTAACCCGAAGCTGGCGCTGGAGCGACGCAACCTCGTGCTGCGTCTGCTGCAGCAGCAGCAGGTTATCGATCAGGAACTGTATGACATGCTGAGCGCGCGTCCGCTGGGCGTACAGCCGCGCGGCGGGGTGATCTCTCCGCAGCCGGCGTTTATGCAGATGGTGCGCCAGGAGCTGCAGGCGAAGCTGGGCGACAAAGTGAAAGATCTCTCCGGCGTGAAGATCTTTACCACCTTCGACTCGGTCGCGCAGGACGCGGCGGAAAAAGCGGCGACGGAAGGTATTCCGGCGCTGAAGAAACAGCGTAAGCTGCCGGATCTGGAAACCGCGATGGTGGTGGTCGACCGCTTCACCGGCGAGGTGCGGGCGATGGTCGGCGGCGCGGAGCCGCAGTTTGCCGGCTATAACCGCGCGATGCAGGCGCGCCGTTCAATTGGTTCACTGGCAAAACCGGCGACCTATCTGACCGCGCTAAGCCAGCCGAACCAGTATCGTCTCAATACCTGGATTGCCGATGCGCCTATCTCGATTCGCCTGTCCAACGGCCAGACGTGGTCGCCGCAGAACGACGATCGTCGCTACAGCGATAGCGGTAAAGTGATGCTGGTTGACGCGCTGACGCGTTCAATGAACGTGCCGACGGTGAACCTTGGGATGGCGCTGGGTCTGCCGGCGGTGGTCGATACCTGGACTAAGCTGGGCGCGCCGAAGAATCAGCTGAACGCCGTGCCGTCTATGCTGCTGGGGGCGCTGAACCTGACGCCGATTGAAGTGGCGCAGGCGTTCCAGACCATTGCCAGCGGGGGTAACCGCGCACCGCTGTCCGCGCTGCGTTCCGTTATCGCTGAAGATGGTACCGTGCTCTATCAGAGCTATCCGCAGGCGGAACGTGCGGTGCCGGCGCAGGCGGCGTATATGACGCTATGGACCATGCAGCAGGTGGTGCAGCGCGGTACCGGTCGCCAGCTGGGCGCGAAGTATCCGGGCCTGCATCTGGCGGGTAAAACCGGGACCACCAACAACAACGTTGATACCTGGTTTGCCGGTATTGACGGCGGTCAGGTGACCATTACCTGGGTGGGTCGCGATAATAACCAGCCGACCAAGCTGTACGGCGCCAGCGGCGCGATGTCAATTTATCAGCGCTACCTGGCTAACCAGACGCCGACGCCGCTGGTGCTGACTCCGCCTGAAGACGTGGTGGATATGGGCGTCGATGGCAGCGGTAACTTTGTCTGCAGCGGCGGCATGCGCTCGCTGCCGGTATGGACGACCTCGCCGGACGCGCTGTGCCGCCAGGGCGAACAGATCCAACAGCAGCAGCTTGAGCAGCAGCAGGCGAATAACCCGTTCAATCAGTCCGGGCAGCAGCCGCAGCAGCAAAATCAGCAGCAACCGCCGAAGCAGGAGAAGAGCGATGGCGTAGCGGGCTGGATTAAGGATATGTTCGGCAGCAATTAACCCGCCGCTGCATCCTGTAAACCGGCGCTGTGTCGGTTGAATGGAGGCGGAAATATAGGCCCTCTACTACCCCGGTAGTAGGGGGCCTTTTTATCTCTGTCATTTAATTAACAGCCGTTTAACCCCACACTTACCGTCTGGTTATTTATTCATCCTTTGATCGCTCACAGGGGGCATATTTCTTGCCTTGCCGCGCGCGTTTCGCCTATTATGTCACCCGTTATAATAATAATTCTCGTTTACGTTATCATTCACTTCTATTAGAGATATACCCATGGCGCGTCTTAAAACTGCTCAGCCAAATCACTCGCTGCGTAAAATCGCAGTTGTAGTAGCCACGGCGGTTAGCGGCATGTCTGTTTATGCACAGGCGGCAGTTGAACCGAAAGAAGAAACCATTACCGTCACCGCCGCTCCGGCCCCGCAGGAGAGCGCCTGGGGACCGGCAGCGACCATCGCGGCGCGACAATCGGCCACCGGTACCAAAACAGATACTCCTATTCAAAAGGTGCCGCAGTCTATTTCCGTGGTGACCGCCGAGGAGATGGCGCTACATCAACCGAAGTCCGTTAAAGAAGCACTGAGCTATACGCCTGGCGTTGCCGTGGGAACGCGTGGTGCCTCTAATACTTATGACTATCTGATCATCCGCGGTTTCGCTGCTGATGGCCAAAGCCAGAATAACTTTCTGAATGGCCTGAAAATGCAGGGTAACTTCTATAATGATGCGGTGATTGATCCCTATATGCTGGAGCGTGCGGAAGTTATGCGCGGTCCGATTTCCGTACTTTACGGAAAGAGCAGCCCGGGTGGTTTGCTGAATATGGTCAGCAAACGTCCTACAACGGAGCCGCTAAAAGAAGTCCAGTTTAAAATGGGCACCGATAATCTATGGCAGACCGGTTTTGACTTCAGCGATGCGATTGACGAGGACGGCGTTTATTCTTATCGCCTGACTGGTCTGGCACGCTCTGCCAATGCACAGCAGAAAGGCGCTGAGGAGCAACGTTACGCGATTGCACCCGCTTTTAGCTGGCGCCCGGATGACAAAACCAACTTTACGTTCCTCTCCTATTTTCAGAATGAACCGGAGACTGGTTACTACGGCTGGTTGCCGAAAGAGGGAACGGTGTCACCGTTACCGAACGGTAATCGTCTCCCAACCGACTTCAATGAAGGCGCCAACAACAACACTTACTCACGTAATGAGAAAATGGTTGGCTATAGCTTTGACCACGAATTCAACGATACCTTTACCGTGCGCCAGAACCTGCGTTACGCGCAAAATAAAGTTTCGCAGAACAGTGTCTACGGCTATGGGATGTGTTCTGACCCACTTTATTCGAGCAACCCAGCCACCAGCCCTTGCGCCAGTGTTCCCCAGTCACAATGGGGCCATACGCTGACCCGACAGTACGTAATTGATAATGAAAAATTACAGAATTTCTCTGTCGATACCCAGTTGCAAAGCAAGTTCGCGACCGGCTCAGTAGATCATATCCTGCTGACTGGCGTTGATTTCATGCGGATGCGTAACGATATCGATTCCTGGTTTGGCTATGCGGGTTCAGTGACGCCATCCGATATCTATAATCTCGATCGCAGCGATTTTGATTTTGGTTCGCACCCAGGGCCATCAGGTGCTTATCAAGTGCTGAATAAACAGAAACAGACTGGTCTTTACGTACAGGACCAGGCGCAGTGGGATAAAGTGCTGGTTACTCTGGGTGGTCGTTACGACTGGGCGAAACAGGATTCGTTGAACCGTGTTACCGCGACGCAGAGTTCCAGAAATGATAAACAATTTACCTGGCGCGGTGGTGTTAACTACCTGTTCGATAATGGTATAACGCCTTATTTCAGCTATAGCGAATCGTTTGAGCCAGCCTCGCAGACTGGCGCAAGCGGTAATGTTTTTGCTCCGTCTAAAGGTAAACAGTACGAAGCTGGTGTGAAATACGTACCCAACGATCGTCCTATTGTGATTACCGGTGCCCTCTATCAGTTGACCAAAACCAATAACCTGATGGCCGATCCTGCAGGTTCGTTCTTCTCGGTTGAAGGTGGTGAAATTCGTTCGCGCGGCGTGGAGATTGAAGCCAAAGCTGCGCTTTCCGCTAGCGTCAACGTTGTCGGTTCTTATACCTATACCGATGCGCAATACACTACGGATACCACCTACAAAGGTAACACGCCGGCACAGGTGCCAAAACATATGGCATCACTGTGGGGGGACTACACCTTATTTAACGGCCCGCTGTCTGGACTGACATTGGGTACTGGCGCACGTTTCACTGGCTCCAGCTATGGTGATCCAGCGAACTCCTTTAAGGTGGGTAGTTACACGGTTGTTGATGCATTAGTCCGTTATGACCTGGCCCGCGTGGGTATGGCGGGTTCTAACGTGGCGCTTCACGTGAACAACTTGTTTGACCGAGAGTACGTGGCAAGCTGCTTTAATACTTATGGCTGCTTCTGGGGCGCTGAGCGCCAGGTTGTGGCGACCGCGACTTTCCGTTTCTAACCACTTAACGGGCGCGGTTCGCCGCGCCTCTGACCAGGTTCCGTTATGCAGGAAATCACTCCGCACTCCGATACGACGTTTTCACTGGACCGCGTGACCTTCCGCGTGCCCGGCAGAACGCTGCTGCATCCTCTGTCGTTAACCTTCCCGGCGGGAAAAGTCACGGGCCTGATTGGCCATAACGGCTCCGGCAAATCGACGCTGCTGAAAATGCTTGGCCGCCATCAGGCGCCCTCGGACGGGGAGGTTTTGCTCGACGGTCAGCCGCTCGACAGCTGGGGCAGTAAAGCCTTTGCCCGCAAAGTGGCTTATCTGCCGCAGCAGCTGCCGCCGGCGGAAGGCATGACGGTGCGGGAGCTGGTGGCGATCGGCCGCTATCCGTGGCACGGAGCGCTGGGGCGTTTTGGCGCGGCGGATCGGGAGAAAGTGGAAGAGGCGATTGCGCTGGTCGGGCTAAAACCGCTGGCCCACCGGCTGGTGGACAGCCTCTCCGGCGGTGAACGCCAGCGCGCGTGGATTGCCATGCTGGTGGCTCAGGATAGCCGCTGCCTGCTGCTCGATGAACCGACCTCGGCGCTGGATATCGCCCACCAGGTGGATGTGCTGGCGCTGGTCCATCGCCTCAGCCAGCAGCGCGGGCTGACGGTGATCGCCGTACTGCATGATATCAATATGGCGGCGCGCTACTGCGACTATCTGGTTGCGCTGCGCGGCGGTGAGATGATCGCTCAGGGAACGCCCGCGGAGCTGATGCGCAGCGAAACCCTGGAACAAATTTACGGCATCCCGATGGGGATCCTGCCGCATCCGGCTGGCGCAGCGCCGGTAAGTTTTGTCTATTGATGGAAAACCTCACATTTATCACGCGGCGGCGCCTGCTGACCGCAATGGCGCTGTCTCCGCTGCTGTGGCAGATGCGCGGCGCGCGGGCGGCGGAAGTGGATCCGCAGCGTATTGTCGCGCTCGAATGGCTGCCGGTAGAGCTGCTGCTGGCGCTGGGCGTTACGCCCTACGGCGTTGCCGATATCCCTAACTACCGGCTGTGGGTCAATGAACCGGCGCTGCCTGATTCGGTGATTGACGTCGGGCTGCGTACCGAGCCCAATCTGGAGCTGCTGACGCAGATGAAGCCGTCGTTTCTGGTCTGGTCGGCGGGATACGGCCCGTCGGCGGAAAAGCTGGCGCGTATAGCGCCCGGACGAGGATTCACCTTCAGCGACGGCAAGCGCCCGCTGATGATGGCTCAGCAGTCGCTTGGCGAAATGGCTGATCTGATCGGCAGGCAGCGGGAGGCGAAGCGCCATCTGGCGGAATTTGACGCGCTGATGGAGAGCCTGCGACCGCGCTTTGCCCGCCGCGGCGATCGTCCGCTGCTGATGATTACTCTGCTTGATAGCCGTCACGTGCTGGTTTTTGCGCAAAACTGCCTGTTCCAGGAGGTGCTCGACCGCTTTGCCATCAAAAATGCCTGGCAGGGCGAAACCACCTTCTGGGGCAGCGTCACCGTCGGTATTGACCGGCTGGCGGCCTACAGAGACGCCGACGTTATCTGCTTCGACCACGGCAATGCGCGGGAGATGGCGCAGCTTATGGCGACGCCGCTGTGGCGAGCGATGCCGTTTGTTCGCGCAGGGCGTTTTCAGCGCGTCCCGGCGGTGTGGTTCTATGGCGCGACGCTATCGGCGATGCATTTTGCCCGCGTGCTGGCCGACGCTCAGGGAGGCCCGGCATGAGATCGCGAATTTCGCCTTTGGCGACATCACTGCTGTTGACGCTCCTTCTCGTCGCTGCTGCGCTGACGCTGTTCAACCTCAACGTGGCGCTGCCGCGAAGCGAATGGGGGCAGGCGCTTTGGCAGCCGAATATCGATAATATCGCTCAGATGCTGTTCCACTACAGCCTGCTGCCGCGGCTGGCGATATCGCTGCTGGTCGGCGCCGGGCTGGGGCTGGTGGGCGTGCTGTTCCAGCAGGTGCTACGTAACCCGCTGGCGGAGCCGACGACGCTCGGCGTGGCGACCGGGGCGCAGCTGGGCATGACGGTCACCACGCTGTGGGCGATCCCTGGCGTGCTGGCGTCGCAGTTCGCCGCGCTGGCCGGGGCGTGCATTGTCGGCGCGCTGGTGTTTGGCGTGTCGTGGGGCAAACGCCTCTCGCCGGTGACGTTGATTCTGGCAGGGCTGGTGGTGAGCCTGTACTGCGGCGCGCTTAATCAACTAATGGCTATTTTCCATCACGATCGGCTGCAAAGTATGTTTCTGTGGAGTACCGGTACCCTGACGCAGACCGACTGGAGCGTGGTGCAGCGGCTGTGGCCGCAGCTGCTGGGCGGAGCGATTTTAACGCTACTGCTGCTGCGTCCGCTGACCCTGATGGGGCTGGACGACGGCGTGGCGCGCAACCTCGGACTGGCGCTCTCGCTGGCGCGGCTGGGGGCGTTGACCATGGCGATTATCATTAGCGCCCTGTTGGTGAATGCGGTGGGGATTATTGGCTTTATCGGCCTGTTCGCGCCGCTGCTGGCGAAGATGCTGGGCGCGCGTCGCCTCCTCTCGCGCCTGCTGCTGGCGGCCCTGATTGGCGCGCTGCTGCTGTGGCTCTCCGATCAGGTTATCCTCTGGCTGGCCCGGGTGTGGATGGAGATCTCCACCGGTTCGGTGACCGCGCTGATTGGCGCGCCGCTGCTGCTATGGCTGCTGCCGCGCCTGCGCAGCATTAGCGCGCCGGTGATGAACGGTGGCGATAGCGTGCTGGCTGAACGGCAACATGTGCTGTGGTTCGCGCTGGGCGGGCTGGCGATTCTGCTGCTGGCCATCGTCGCGGCGCTGGCTTTCGGCCGCGACGCGCAGGGCTGGCACTGGGCCAGCGGTACGCTACTGGATGAGCTAATGCCCTGGCGCTGGCCGCGCATTCTGGCGGCGCTGTTCGCTGGCGTGATGCTGGCGGTGGCGGGCTGCATTATCCAGCGCTTGACCGGTAATCCGATGGCCAGTCCGGAAGTGCTTGGGATCAGCTCGGGCGCGGCGTTTGGCGTGGTGATGATGCTGTTCTTCGTGCCGGGAAATGCCTTTGGCTGGCTGCTGCCCGCCGGTAGCCTCGGCGCGGCGGCGACGCTGCTGGTCATTCTGATTGCCGCCGGACGCGGCGGGTTCTCGCCGCATCGCATGCTGCTGGCGGGGATGGCGCTGAGCACGGCGTTTACCATGCTGCTGATGATGCTGCAGGCCAGCGGCGATCCGCGAATGGCGCAGATCCTGACGTGGATTTCCGGCTCAACCTACAGCGCCACGCCGGAGCTCGTGATGCGCAGCGGCGCGGTGATGCTTATTCTGCTGGCGCTGACGCCGCTTTGCCGACGCTGGTTGACGATTCTGCCGCTGGGCGGCGAGGCGGCGAGGGCGGTCGGGATTGCGCTGACGCCGTCACGTATCGGGCTGCTGCTGCTGGCGGCATGTCTGACCGCGGCCGCAACCCTAACGATTGGCCCGCTCAGCTTCGTGGGGTTAATGGCGCCGCATATTGCGCGTATGATGGGATTCCGGCGTACGATGCCGCATATGGCGATCTCCGGCCTGATTGGCGGAGTGCTGCTGGTGTTCGCCGACTGGTGCGGCCGGATGCTGATGTTCCCGTACCAAATCCCGGCAGGATTGCTGTCGACGTTTATCGGCGCGCCGTACTTTATCTATCTGTTGAGAAAGCAGAGCCGGTAGCGTTTCACCATCGCGATGCCCGGCGGGCGTCGCGATGTTATAAACCGCTTATTGATTTTCAAAGAGTACAGCACGTCGGAGAGGTATTACCGGGGCTGCTCAGCCCCGGCAATCAGAGTTACAGCTTCGCGAAGGCGTTACGCGCGGCGGCGACGGTGTTGTCGATATCTTCTTCGCTATGGGCGATGGACATAAAGCCCGCTTCAAACGCCGACGGCGCCAGGTAGACGCCCTCTTCCAGCATCAGGTGGAAGAAGCGTTTAAACCGCTCGACATCGCATTTGACCACGTCCTGGTAGCAGGTCACGGTTGGCGCGTCGGTAAAGAAAATGCCGAACATGCCGCCGACGTTATTCACCACCAGCGGAATATCGGCATCGCGCGCGGCGTCCAGCAGGCCCTGGGCCAGCTGGTTAGTGAGCTCGGTTAGCGTCTCGTGCACGCCGGGCTGCGCCACTTCGCTCAGGCAAGCGAAACCTGCCGCCATCGCGATGGGGTTGCCGGAGAGGGTGCCTGCCTGGTAAACCGGGCCGGTCGGCGCCAGGGCATCCATCACCTCACGACGACCGCCGAATGCGCCAACCGGCATACCGCCGCCGATGATTTTGCCAAGGCAGGTCAGATCCGGCACAACGCCGTAGTAATCCTGCGCGCCGGCCAGCGCCACGCGGAAGCCGGTCATGACTTCATCAATAATCAGCAGCGCGCCGAACTCGTCGCACAGCGCGCGCAGGCCCGGCAGAAACTCCGGCTGCGGCGGGATGCAGTTCATATTACCGGCTACCGGCTCAACGATGATGCAGGCGATATCCTGCGGATACTGTTCGAACGCGGCGCGAACCGATGACAGATCGTTATAGGTGCAAGTCAGGGTGTGTTTGGCGAAATCCGCCGGCACGCCCGGCGAGTTCGGCTGGCCGAGCGTCAGCGCGCCTGAGCCGGCTTTTACCAGCAGGCAGTCGGCGTGGCCGTGGTAGCAGCCTTCGAACTTGATAATTTTGTCACGGCCAGTGAAGCCGCGGGCCAGGCGAATGGCGCTCATGGTGGCTTCGGTACCGGAGTTCACCATGCGGACCATATCCATGGTCGGGACCAGCTCGGTGACCAGCGCCGCCATTTTAACTTCCATCTCCGTCGGCGCGCCAAAGCTCAGGCCGCGTTCGGCGGCTTCAATGACCGCGTTGCGGATGGCCGGATGGTTATGACCCAGCACCATTGGGCCCCAGGAGCCGACATAATCGATATACGCTTTACCATCAACGTCGTAAAGGTAAGCGCCGTCGGCGCGCTCGATAAACAGCGGCGTACCGCCGACGCCGGTGAACGCACGTACCGGAGAGTTCACGCCGCCGGGAATAAGTTCACGCGCAGCGTTATACAGATTTTCAGATTTGCTCATTGCCAGGGTCCTGGTTCGTGAAAAATGTTTTGTCGACTATTCTAAGTTATTCCAGGAAGGTTATGAAAGTTTTGCCCAATTGAAACAATGGGGTCACGGCGCATTTTTTTGACGACGGAGTCTGTCCGGTTGGCTAGAATGACCTTCTTTCTATTTGTATTACTTATTATTGATAATGGCATGAAAGCAGAAAACCCCTCTTCTTCAGCACATCAGTTCGTACGCGTTCGCCGCAGCGATGCCGTGCGTCGGTTGATTCAGCGTGATAAAACGCCGCTGGCGGTGTTATTAATGGCGGCCGTTGTCGGCACGCTGGCGGGGCTGATCGGCGTCGCGTTTGAAAAAAGCGTCAACTGGGTGCAGAACCTGCGCATAGGCGCGCTGGTAGAGGTGGCGGACCACTGGTTTCTGGTCTGGCCGCTGGCCTTTATCCTCTCCGCTTTGCTGGCGATGGTGGGCTATTTTCTCGTCCGTCGTTTTGCGCCGGAAGCAGGCGGCTCCGGGATCCCGGAAATTGAAGGCGCGCTGGAGGAGCTGCGTCCCGTTCGCTGGTGGCGCGTACTGCCGGTGAAGTTTATCGGCGGCATGGGGACGCTGGGTGCGGGCATGGTGCTGGGGCGCGAAGGGCCGATGGTGCAGCTTGGGGGCAATCTTGGGCGCATGGTGGTGGACGTTTTTCGCATGCGCAGTCCGGAAGCGCGCCATACGCTGCTGGCGACCGGCGCCGCGGCGGGGCTCTCCGCCGCCTTTAACGCGCCGCTGGCTGGGATTCTGTTTATTATTGAAGAGATGCGCCCGCAGTTTCGCTACAACCTGATCTCCATTAAAGCCGTGTTTACCGGCGTCATTATGGCCACCATCGTTTTCCGTATCTTCAACGGCGATAAAGCGGTTATCGAGGTCGGTAAGCTCAGCAATGCGCCGGTCAACACCCTGTGGCTGTATTTGATCCTCGGGATGATTTTTGGCTGTGTTGGCCCGCTGTTTAATACGCTGGTGCTGCGCACCCAGGATATGTTTCAGCGGCTCCACGGCGGCAACATTAAAAAATGGGTGCTGATTGGCGGCCTGATCGGCGGAAGCTGCGGCGTGCTGGGTCTGATTCAGCCGGCGGCGTCCGGCGGCGGGTTTAACCTGATTCCCATCGCCGCGGCGGGCAATTTTTCCGTCGGCCTGCTGCTGTTTATTTTTATCGCGCGGGTGATTACCACGCTGCTTTGCTTCTCTTCCGGCGCGCCCGGCGGTATCTTTGCGCCGATGCTGGCGCTGGGGACGCTGCTGGGCACGGCGTTTGGCATGGCGGCGACGCCGCTGTTTCCGGCCTATCATCTGGATGCCGGCACCTTTGCCATCGCCGGGATGGGGGCGCTGCTAGCCGCCTCGGTTCGCGCGCCGTTGACCGGCATCGTGCTGGTGCTGGAGATGACCGATAACTATCAGCTCATTTTGCCAATGATTATTACCTGTCTCGGCGCAACACTATTGGCACAATTCCTCGGCGGTAAGCCTTTATACTCGACTATTCTGCAGCGCACCCTGGCAAAACAAAAGGCGGAACAGGAAGCAAAGGCGCAGCCGGTCGGCGGGGAGAATACTTGAACGATTTACTCGGGTATTGGATAATGGCTCAAAAGGTCGGGTTATTCTTTAACCGGTCAGAAGTATCAATGGGAGCATAAAATGAGTGATGACGTAGCGTTGCCGCTGGAGTTTACCGAAGCCGCGGCGATTAAAGTAAAAGACCTGATTGCGGATGAAGACAATCCGAACCTGAAACTGCGCGTGTACATCACCGGTGGTGGCTGCAGCGGTTTCCAGTACGGCTTTACCTTCGACGATCAGGTTAACGAAGGCGATATGACTATCGAGAAGCAGGGCGTCGGCCTGGTGGTTGACCCAATGAGCCTGCAGTATCTGGTCGGCGGCGCCGTCGATTATACCGAAGGTCTGGAAGGCTCGCGTTTTATCGTGACCAACCCGAATGCGAAAAGCACCTGCGGCTGCGGCTCCTCGTTCAGCGTCTAAAGATAGTGCGTCCGGGAGCCTCTTCTCCCCAGCCCTCTCATACAGCGAGAGGGAGCAAACGCTAAAAACGGTAACGTTAAGGTTACCGTTTTGCTTTTATTACCGTCCATTCTCATCAAGCGCGAACGTTGGCAGCTTCAGGTGCCAGCGGATGGCCGCCAGCCTGATGACCAGCGTGACCACCATACCTATCATCGCCGCGTTTTCTAACGGAACCTGAAAGGTGTAGTACGCCGTCGCATGCACGATGCCGCCAACGATGCAGGCCGTCGCGTAGATTTCCGTACGCAGAATCATCGGGATTTCACGCGCCAGCACGTCGCGGATGATCCCCCCGCCGACGCCGGTGACGACCCCCATGCAGACGGCCACCAGCGGTCCGCTATGGGCAAGAAAGGCTTTGTTGACGCCAATACCGACAAATACCGCCAGACCGACGGCGTCCAGCACCGGCAGCACCCATTTCGGTAACCGGCGCGGCTGGCGTACCAGCAGGATAGTGAACATGCTGGTGACCATCGCCACCACCAGATCGGTAGGGTCTTTAACCCAAAATACCGGGCCGTTAGCAAGGGCCATATCGCGAATGGTGCCACCGCCCACCGCGGTCACCACGCCTAATACCAGCACGCCGAAAGGGTCCATGCGCAGCTTTCCAGCCAGCAGAACGCCGGAGATGGCAAACACGGCGGTGCCAATAATATCCAGCCAATAGACAAGCATCGTCAGTTCCCACTTAGAGTCTATCCCATTAGGTTATTTTATTTGCCAGTTTGGCCCCGGGCAGTGCTCACCGCCCTCACGTACCGCGTGTACGCTCCGGGTGTTCAGCGCTGCCCGTGTCCAAACTGGCTGCAACAATTGCGCCTGGTGGGATAGCCTTTTTGCACCTGGGTTAGCAGGTGATTATTTTATCTGCTCGAGCGCAGTACAGAGTTGTTTTGCGGCGAGAATAATACGTGGGCTCGCGCGTTCAAACCAGTCGCCATGTAGCGCAATAAAAGAAATTTTTAGCTGATTCTGCCAATAGCGCTCAACGGCGGGAAGTTGACTGGGGTCGCCGGCGATGACAATGGCCTGCGGCTGCCTTGCCAGCACCTGTTCACGGCTCACCTGCGGCCAGGGAACCCGGCTGGCGGCAAAAATGTTTTCTCCCCCACACAGCGTCAGAACCTGATCCTGAATCGAGCCTTTGCTGGTGGTAAAGAGAGGGTTGGCGCCGAACTGTAAAAAAACGCGTTTTTTCGGCCCGCTCGCGTAGCGGGTTTTTAAGGCCTGGTAGGCGTCCTGCATTTTCTGCGCCGCCTGCCGCGCCTTTTCCGGCTGCGGGCTCCACTGCGCCAGCTGGCGAAGCGTTGCGATAATCTCTTCGATAGTCGATGTTTCGACCCAGATGACTTTTATCCCGAGCGAGCTTAGCTGATTCACCTGGCGTTCAGCGTTACCGCCGCGCCACGCCAGCACCAGGTCGGGCTTAAGGGCGACGATGCGTTCCAGATTCATCCCCTGCCAGCTGGAGACCTGCTCTATCTTTGCGGCTTCCGGGGGATAATCGGAATAGCTGCTGACGCCAACCGGCGTAATACCGGCGGCAAACGCCAGTTCAGTATTGGCGGGAGAGAGCGTAATCACCCGCGGCGCGGCGAAAAGCCACGCCGGGGCAAGCAGCATCAGGACGGCAAGCGCCGCGTTGAGCGACTTAGCCACGAGCCAGGTGCTGCACCAGGTTTTCCACCATCAGGGTGGATTGCTTCGCGGCAACGGCGAGAAACTCGTCGAAGCTCAGATGCGACTGCTGATCGGCAACATCGGAGATCGCGCGAACGACAACAAACGGTACGCCATAGTTGTGGCAGACGTGCGCGATGGCGGTGGCTTCCATTTCTACCGCGACGGCCTGCGGGAAGTTGTGGCGGATTTTGGCGAGACCAATGGAACCGTTGATGAATGCATCGCCGCTGACAATGAGTCCGCGAACCGCATTAAGATTCAGCGCGCTGATGCAGGTCTCTGCGGCGGCAATCAGCTTATCATCGGCTTTGAAACCGGCAGGGCAGCCCGGCAGCTGGCCATACTCATAGCCAAACGCGGTGACGTCCGCGTCGTGATAGCGCGTTTCGTCGGAGACAACGATATCGCCAACCTTCAGGGTCGACGCGAGGCCGCCCGCAGAACCGGTGTTAATAATCACATCCGGCTTGCAGTGCTCCATCAGCAGAGTGGCGCCCATGGCGGCGGCGACTTTGCCAATGCCCGATTTCAACAAAGCGACATCAACGCCCTGCAGCTGGCCGGTGTAGATTTCGCTGCCGCCGATAGTGATGGTCTGGCGGTTGTCGATTTTGTCGCGCAGAAGGGTAACTTCTTCTTCCATTGCGCCAATAATACCGATTTTCATAGATTTACTCGCGATGTGTGGGTTTTAGCGGCATAGTCTATCATGCGCTTAGAAGGAAACGTTATTGCTCGCTCGGGGGAGATCATGGCTAAGATCGATTTTCGCAACAAGATTAACTGGCGTCGCCGCTACCGTTCACCGCAGGGCGTTGAGACGGAGCGTGAAATCCTGCGAATTTTCGAAAGCGATCGCGGACGCATCATCAACTCGCCGGCAATCCGCCGGCTGCAGCAAAAAACCCAGGTTTTCCCGCTGGAGCGCAATGCCGCGGTGCGTACGCGGCTGACCCACTCTCTGGAAGTTCAGCAGGTGGGCCGCTACATCGCCAAAGAGGTGCTGAGTCGTCTGAAAGAGCAGAAGCTGCTGGAAAGCTACGGGCTGGATGAGCTTACCGGGCCGTTCGAGAGCATTGTTGAAATGGCCTGCCTGATGCACGATATCGGCAATCCGCCATTTGGCCATTTTGGCGAGGCGGCAATTAATGATTGGTTCAGCCAGCGGCTCTTCCCCGGCGATGCGGCCAGCCAGCCGTTAACCGACGATCGCTGCGTGGTCGCGGCGCTGCGCCTGCAGGAAGGCGATAGCCAGCTGAATGAGCTGCGGCGTAAGGTTCGCCAGGACTTATGCTGGTTTGAAGGCAATGCGCAGGGTATTCGCTTAGTGCATACGCTGATGCGCATGAATCTCACCTGGGCGCAGGTGGGCTGTATTCTAAAATATACGCGTCCGGCATGGTGGCGCGGGGAACCGCCGGCTAGCCACAATTATTTAATGAAAAAACCTGGTTATTATTTAGCCGAAGAGGGCTATGTTGCGAGGTTGCGTAAAGAACTGGATCTGGCTCCTTACAATCGCTTCCCATTAACGTGGATTATGGAAGCCGCGGATGATATCTCATATTGCGTCGCCGACCTTGAAGATGCGGTAGAAAAACGCATCTTCAGCGTAGAGCAGCTTTATCAGCATCTCTATGAAGCCTGGGGCGTTCACGAAAAAGGCTCCTTGTTTAATCAGGTTGTCGAAAACGCCTGGGAGAAATCGCGTGCGAATTCTCTGAGCCGGAGTACTGAAGATCAGTTTTTTATGTATTTACGGGTTAATACGCTCAATAGACTGGTACCGTACGCGGCGCGGCGGTTTATTGATAACCTGGCGAAGATTTTTAGCGGTGACTTTAACCATGCGCTGCTTGAGGACGATAGCGATTGCAGTCAGCTGCTTGAACTATACAAAAATGTTGCGGTAAAACATGTGTTTAGCCATCCTGATGTCGAGCAGCTGGAGCTGCAGGGCTACCGCGTGATCAGCGGTCTGTTAGATATATACCAGCCGCTGTTAAAATTATCGCTGGATGAGTTTAGTTTGCTGGTGGAAAAAGAGCGGGTGCGAAGTTTACCGATTGCATCACGTCTTTTTCAGAAACTTTCAACTCGTCATCGGTTAGCTTACATAGAAGCCGTAAATAAGATTTCGCGCAATAATCCGGAGTTTCCAGTGATGGAATATTATTATCGCTGTCGTCTCATTCAGGACTATATCAGCGGAATGACCGACTTGTATGCATGGGATGAATATCGACGATTGATGGCCGTAGAATAAGGGTGAGTTTTGTAAAGACGGACAATAAATTTTTACTTTTACCAAAACTTCATTCCGGAACTTCGCGCTATAAAATGACTCTGATAGTCACCAACACAGCAACTATTCGTTATCTGAAATTGAGATTGAAACCTATGAAAAAAACCACGTTAGCAATGAGTGCCCTGGCTCTGAGTTTAGGTCTGGCGTTGTCCCCTCTCTCTGCGAGCGCGGCGGAAACAGCTTCTTCGGCGACTAATGCGCAGCAGATGCCAAGCCTGGCGCCGATGCTGGAAAAAGTGATGCCGTCGGTCGTGAGCATTAACGTTGAGGGGAGCACCACCGTTAATACGCCGCGGATGCCGCGTAACTTCCAGCAGTTCTTTGGCGACAATTCGCCGTTCTGTCAGGATGGTTCTCCGTTCCAGAGCTCTCCGTTCTGTCAGGGCGGCGGGCAGGGCGGCGCGCCGGGTAGCGACGGCGGCCAGCAGCAGAAATTTATGGCCCTCGGTTCCGGGGTGATTATTGATGCCGCTAAAGGCTATGTTGTGACTAACAACCACGTCGTGGATAACGCGACTACTATCAAAGTTCAGCTCAGCGATGGCCGCAAGTTCGACGCGAAAGTGGTTGGCAAAGACCCGCGTTCTGATATTGCGCTGATTCAAATCCAGGATCCGAAAAACCTGAGCGCGATTAAGCTGGCGGACTCTGACGCCCTGCGCGTCGGCGATTACACCGTGGCGATCGGTAACCCGTTTGGCTTGGGCGAAACCGTGACCTCGGGGATCGTTTCCGCCCTGGGCCGTAGCGGCCTGAACGTTGAAAACTATGAAAACTTTATCCAGACCGATGCGGCGATCAACCGCGGTAACTCCGGCGGCGCGCTGGTTAACCTGAACGGCGAGCTGATCGGTATCAACACCGCGATTCTGGCGCCGGACGGCGGCAACATTGGTATCGGCTTCGCTATTCCGAGCAACATGGTGAAAAACCTGACCGATCAGATGGTCAAATTTGGCCAGGTTAAGCGCGGTGAGCTGGGCATCATGGGGACCGAGCTGAATTCCGAACTGGCGAAAGCGATGAAAGTTGACGCTCAGCGCGGCGCGTTCGTCAGCCAGGTGATGCCGAACTCGGCGGCCGCTAAGGCGGGGATTAAAGCCGGCGACGTGATTACCACGCTGAACGGTAAATCGATCAGCAGCTTTGCCGCGCTGCGTGCCCAGGTGGGTACCATGCCGATCGGCAGCAAAGTCGAGCTTGGCCTGCTGCGTGACGGCAAGCCGGTGACGGTGACCGTTGAGCTGCAGCAGAGCAATCAGAACCAGGTTGACTCCAGCACCATCTTCAACGGTATTGAAGGTGCGGAAATGAGCAACAAAGGTCAGGATAAAGGCGTCGTGGTGAGTAACGTGAAAGCGGGAACGCCGGCGGCGCAGATTGGCCTGAAGAAAGGCGATATTATCGTTGGCGCGAACCAGCAGCCGGTGAAAAATATTGCCGACCTGCGCAAAATTTTTGATGCCAAACCGTCGGTTCTGGCGCTGAATATCCAGCGCGGCGATACGTCAATTTATCTGCTGATGCAGTAATCCCTGACGGTTCGCAAAGCCCCTTTTCTCCTTGCGGAGGAGAGGGGCTTTTTTATTTCTGCCGCCCCTTCCATTTTTCGTTCTGTGATATCTTCCACAACTCCATATTTCTTAGCCCGGCTTTGTGCAAATGCACAATGCGGCGTGTTGCCAACTCTTTTATGCTGTTAGCCTGCTCACGGGAGGGTTACATGGCTGGCTGGCATCTTGATACCAAAATGGCTCAGGATATCGTGGCGCGTACGATGCGCATCATTGATACCAATATTAACGTAATGGATGCCCGCGGGCGCATTATCGGTAGCGGAGACCGCGAGCGAATTGGTGAATTGCACGAAGGTGCGCTATTAGTGCTTTCCCAGGGTCGCGTTGTCGATATTGATGATGCCGTTGCCCGACATCTGCACGGCGTGCGCCAGGGGATCAACCTGCCGCTGCGTCTGGAAGGGGAGATCGTCGGCGTTATCGGCCTGACCGGCGAACCGGAGTCGCTGCGTAAATACGGTGAACTGGTGTGTATGACCGCCGAGATGATGCTGGAACAATCGCGGCTGATGCATCTCCTGGCTCAGGATAGCCGTCTGCGCGAAGAGCTGGTGATGAACCTGATTCAGGCGGAAGAGAACACCCCGGCGCTGACCGAGTGGGCCCAGCGTCTGGGGATCGATCTCAACCAACCGCGCGTGGTGGCGATGATCGAAGTGGATAGCGGCCAGCTGGGCGTAGACAGCGCGATGGCGGAGCTGCAGCAGCTCCAGACCGCGTTGACCACGCCGGACCGTAATAATCTGGTGGCCATTGTCTCGCTGACCGAAATGGTGGTACTGAAGCCCGCGCTGAACGCCTTTGGCCGCTGGGATGCGGAAGATCACTGCAAACGGGTCGAGCAGCTCATTAGCAGGATGAAAGAGAACGGTCAGCTGCGTTTTCGCGTGGCGCTGGGAAACTTTTTTACCGGACCGGGCAGTATTGCTCGCTCGTATCGCACCGCCAGAACCACCATGATGGTCGGTAAACAGCGGATGCCGGAGAGCCGTAGCTATTTTTACCAGGATTTGATGCTGCCGGTACTGCTGGATAGCCTGCGCGGTGGCTGGCAGGCTAATGAGCTGGCGCGCCCGCTGGTTCGCCTGAAGGCGATGGATAACAACGGCCTGCTGCGTCGCACCTTACAGGCCTGGTTTCGTCATAACGTGCAGCCGCTGGCGACGTCGAAAGCACTGTTTATCCACCGTAATACGCTGGAATACCGTTTGAACCGCATCTCTGAGCTGACGGGGCTGGATTTGGGTAATTTTGACGATCGTCTGCTGCTGTATATTGCGCTACAGCTCGATGAGCAGCGCTAAAAACACTCCCGCCTGCGGCGGGAGTGGGGACGGGAATTACAGGCGCTGCAGTCCGCGGGCCGTGACTTGCCAGGAGACGGTATGAGGCTGTGGCCAGGCGTTACCGTTTTGCGGGTTGATAATGACGGAGCGATCGCCGGCTTCGGCATGGAAGACTTCGATGATATAGCCCTCATCAAGTATTGCCGTATCTATATAGTCGCCAAGCTGCGATGAGCCTTTAATGGACTGGCGATAAACCACCGAGCCGCGCGTATTGTAGATATTCACCGCGGCATAGGCCGTCGTAAAGTGCTTATTCGGCACCACGGGGCTGGCGGTAAAGGTGAGCGCGCCGCGGCCAATATCCATCTCCATCGTCGCAAAACGAATATTATCATTGCCAAGTAGCTGCCAGCAGAAGAGATCGCCATACAGCTCTGTAGCCTCGTCCTCAGCATCCGTAGTTTCTTTATCCTCCGGGTCTGGCACCAGCGAACAGGTCTCCAGCCCATCCTTCACTACCCGCCAGCGGTTGTGCTGCTTCAGCGTAATGGCGCGATGCGTCGTATCATTGCTGGCGCTGGAGCGGAATGGCTCATCATGGAAAACCTCAATGATCATGTTTTCAGCGAGGGCGATAGTTTCGCTGTTTGCCAGGTTGTTGGTCGCTCCGGCATAGCTGCGGTGATAAACCACCGTTTCGTCCGCCCCGGTTACCGTAATGCTGGCGTAGGTATGGGAGACATAATACGGGTGCGGCGCGCCGGTACGGGTGGTGACCGTCATGGCGTGCTGTTGATTATCGATAACGATCTGGCAAAAATCTTTGTTGCCCTGTCCTCTGAGATTGAGGGTCACGCTCTTGCCCGTCAACTCGCCCGGTTCACTATTATCCTGAGGCAGAACATCGGCATACTCTTTAAGCAGCCTGCTGCGCTGGGGCTCTTCAATATGGGAGAGCATCAGCCAGAGATCGTTTTTACATACGCTCTCTTCCTGCGCTAATAGCGAAGGCTGGTTACGCATCGCCTGAGCGTCATGCTCGAAAATAGCCAGTAAATCTTCCGCCGGATTATTATCGAGGATAAAGTTGTAAAGCCCACTCTCATCAATACGCATCAGCTGGCATTTCTCGCCCGCGATCAGCGGTAAATACTCCGGGGAGGCTTTCAGACGTCCCGGCTCGACGTGAGTAATATACAAGTGATAGTGAGGGCCGAAGGGAATAATCACCTTACCGGTGGCGCAGTTTGTGCCGTTCATATTGCGCTCAAAGACTTTTTCGCCGCTGGCGGAAAGTACGCATACGCCGGCATAGAGCGCGTCAGGGTAGTTGTTGTGCGGCGTGGCGCTGGTAATATTCAGCGTAAGCTGCTGATTTTCGAAATCGATATCCAGATATGCAAACGGCGTGTCGCCAATACCTAAAAAGCTCATTGTCACGTTACGCCCGCGGGTATCGCGTTGTCGGGTGTAGTTGATGGTAGCCGCATTCGCCCCTTCTTTTACGACGAGATAGCTGATATCCGGACGATATTTTTGTGAACGGCCTTTCGGAGGATCGATCTGGTAAACGCCGACTGGAATATCATTCAGGATCAACGTGTCATCATTAACAACCAGTGAATAATGCGTGCCACAATTATCTTTAATCGTCAGCGTTCGCCCGTAAATTTGTTCCAGCTGGTCGATATTGAACGTCAGGGATAGCGTCCCCGTTTTGCCTAATGCCGCCAGTTCGCTGTTATTCACCAGCCAGACGAAGGAGTCCAGCCCCAGCTGCCGCCGCGCGCTATCCCATTCGCTTTGCGGAAGGAAAAGATACAGCGGATAGAGCGGCTTTGCCGCCAGCGCGGCGATATCTCCCTTAGTGGTAATTTCCAGCGTTAAGCCGCATAGCTCGATAAACGGCGTGACA
This sequence comes from Klebsiella sp. JN_Kp126, assembly GCF_033843325.1. Classification (NCBI taxonomy): domain Bacteria; kingdom Pseudomonadati; phylum Pseudomonadota; class Gammaproteobacteria; order Enterobacterales; family Enterobacteriaceae; genus Klebsiella; species Klebsiella sp. JN_Kp126. Next base: position 181,615 of record NZ_JAWXQV010000041.1, read on the forward strand.
TCATACCCTGCGGCGGCGGCAATGGCGGTAGCCAACATATCGATAAGCTGATAATCGGACGGCCGGAAGCTATCGCCGTTGGCCAGTTCACGATAGTTCTGGTTAAAGGCGCTGAAGGCTTTGGTTCCTGCTTTTAGCAACATCAGCATCAGGAATTGCAGGCGTGGACGCAGGCCCCAGCTGGCGACCGGCGTCTGGTCTTTTATATAGGTCATCAGCTGGAGTTCCTGTACGGCCTGCTGACCATAGTTATAGAGCCAGCCATCCACATAGAGATGATTATCCTGGCTCAGGGTAAGCTGCTGATAGAAAGCGGCGTAAATATTGTTCCACACCTCATTGACGGGCAGAGTGGTGTCCTGCATAAATTTGCCCTGATACCCGTGCGCAATTTCATGAAGAATAACCCACTGCGTCGCAACGTTATCCAGCCAGCCTTCACCTAACGTTGATGATGTATGTGCGCACCACCAGGGGTGATAATAGGCTGCGCCGACGCCGTGTTTATCTGCCCGCACAAAGTAGCGGTTGGCGACATCCTGGTTCCACGGCGCATCCGGGCGATCGCTTAGCCCAGCCCAGTCGTTATAGCATTTGAAAAGGTGGGTGTAATAAGCGTGTAGCGAGGATAAGCCCGCTTTCATCGCATTATCGCGGTCGGCGTAGGGCAGCAGCAGGTTAATCACATCTAAATCAAGCAGCGCGAGTGCGGATTGATTTTTCTCCCAGCTGAGGAAAAATTCATCCTCAGATTGTCCTGCTTTCCAGCACGGCAGCGGTTTAGTTGCGGCAGGTTGCTGGTAGATGACGGTGAATTCGCTGGACTGGTCGGTAAACAGCGTATCGACAAAAGGAACGGTGTCGACCGTGGCGCTGACCGTTTTCCAGCCGGTGGCGATCGTGCTGGTGCTTTCTAGCGCGGTATCATTGCAAAGCAGGCGCAGAATCGAGTTGCCGTTGCTGATATCCGGTTGGCGAATGTGCAGCGGCGTATTGGCGGGCAGAATAAAGCCCAGCGGCTGGCGATCGTGCTGCCGTCCTTTTTCAAAACCGGTCTTATCCAGCCAGGGCGCAGATTGTAGGGTATAAAATTTTTGTTCAATTTCCTGTGTCATCGTATGATCTCCTTTCAGGTGGAAATTGAACATACAGCGACTTATTTTATTATGTCATTCATGTAGATAGGGATATGAGATGAAATGATATCAGAGAGGAATAGCTGATATTCGCTGATGCTGCCGGTGGGGGTGAGTGAGAAAAAAGAGGATGAGGCAGAGAGAAACAGGGCCAGCATCTGGCCCGTATCAGGCTTACTTATTGCGGGTCAGTTTTTCCAGATCGGATTCGATTTCGCTGATCTTATTCGTCACCACGCTTTCGAGGTGACGCAGATCGTCGAGGATCTTACGTTTCAGATCGATTTCGGTGCGATCGCGCTGACAGATTTGATCCAGCTCGTCGATGATATAGCGTAGATTAGGGCTAATCTCCTGGACTTCTTTATATCCCTGGCCCACGCCGTCGGCGACAACGGTTTTGCGCTGACGCGGATATTTGAACTTGACGCTCTTGGCGAAGAACTCGCCTTTATCCTTCTGAAAGTAGATTTTCAGAATGTCGTTGTTGGCTTCCTGCCGCAGGCTATAGCGATCGATTTCATCAGGATTGGTAATACCAAGACTTTTCAGATTATCGTACATAACGGTACCTTTGATATCATCGTAATCTTTGAATAATTAACGAAAAAATCCATCTTCGCCAGCTCAATATATAAAAAAAGCGGGATGCCTCCCGCTTTTCATGCTGCTTAGTCGATGGTACGCAGAAGTTCGTTGATTCCAACCTTGCCGCGGGTTTTGGCATCGACTTTTTTGACGATAACCGCGCAGTACAAGCTGTACTTGCCATCTTTTGACGGCAGGTTGCCGGAGACGACGACGGATCCCGCCGGAACGCGGCCGTAGAAGACTTCACCGGTTTCGCGATCGTAGATTTTGGTGCTCTGGCCGAGGTATACGCCCATGGAGATAACGGAACCCTCTTCGACGATGACGCCTTCAACGACTTCCGAACGCGCGCCGATAAAGCAGTTATCTTCGATAATGGTCGGGTTAGCCTGCAGCGGCTCCAGTACGCCACCGATGCCGACACCGCCGGACAGGTGGACGTTTTTGCCGATCTGTGCGCAGGAACCCACGGTCGCCCAGGTATCAACCATCGAACCTTCGTCAACGTAGGCGCCGATGTTCACATAGGACGGCATCAGAACCGTGTTGCGAGCGATATACGCCCCCTGACGAACCGCCGCCGGCGGAACGACGCGGAAACCTTCTTTCTGGAAACGCGCTTCATCATAATCCGCGAACTTCATTGGGACTTTATCGAAGTAGCGGCTTTCCGCACCATCGATAACCTGGTTATCGTTAATACGGAAAGAGAGCAGAACCGCTTTCTTCAGCCACTGATGGGTGACCCACTGGCCGTCAACTTTTTCAGCGACACGCAGCGCGCCGGAATCAAGCAGAGAAATCACCTGGTTAACCGCTTCGCGGGTTACGGTATCCACGTTTGCCGGCGTGATGTCGGCGCGACGCTCAAAAGCGGACTCAATAACGTTCTGTAATTGCTGCATTGTTTACTCTTTCCATTTACTTAAAAAAATACGTTACCCTTTATCGTTTGGATTGAGGGCCTCTGTCAACCGTTGTTGCACTTCTTGCTGTAGCTCATTATTAAGGGCGCGCCGGTCTGCGGTGGCGATTATAAATAAATCTTCTACTCGCTCACCAATTGTCGTAATTCGCGCGCCGTGGAGCGAAATTCCGAGGTCGGCAAACACCTGGCCGACGCGCGCTAACAGACCCGGCTGGTCGAGAGCAATCAGCTCAAGAAAGGATTTCCGGTCGGTATGCGTCGGCAGGAAATTCACCTCCGTCGGCACGGAAAAATGCCTCAGCTTCGCCGCCTGACGACGGGGCGCCGGCGGCTGCCAGCTGCGCTGGCTGATGGTCTGTTCCAGGCCCACGCGGATCATTTCGTGCCTGTCGGCGGAAAGCGGGCTGCCGTCCGGCTCAAGAACAATAAAGGTATCCATCGCCATGCCGTCGCGTGTGGTGAAGATCTGCGCATCGTGAACGCTAAGATTACGTCGATCCAGCTCGCCGCAAACGGCGGCGAAGAGGTAAGGACGATCCGGACTCCAGATGAAGATCTCGGTGCCCCCGCGCGAGGCGTGGGAACTGAGCAGGATCATCGGTTTGCTGAGATCGTGCTGCAGCAGATTACGCGCGTGCCAGGCGAGCTGGTTTGGCGTATGGCGCACAAAGTAGTTGGCGCGGCAGCGGTTCCAGATTTGGTGCAGCGCCTGTTCATTAATATTTTCCATCCGCAGCAGCGCCAGCGCCTGTAGCTGGTGGTGACGCACCCGCTCGCGCATATCCGGCGTGTTTTGCATCCCCCGGCGCAGCTGTTTTTCGGTGGCGAAATAGAGCTCGCGCAGCAGGCTCTGCTTCCAGCTGTTCCACAGGTTTTCGTTGGTGGCGCAGATATCGGCGACGGTCAGGCAAACCAGGTAGTGCAGACGGTTCTCCGTTTGCACCTCTTCGGCAAACTGCTTGATCACTTCCGGATCCTGAATATCGCGACGCTGGGCGGTGACCGACATCAGCAGATGATGACGCACCAGCCACGCCACCAGCTGGGTTTCGCGCGAGTTAAGACCGTGAAGCTCGGCGAATTTCAGCACGTCCTGCGCGCCGAGAATCGAATGGTCGCCGCCGCGTCCTTTCGCGATATCGTGGAAGAGGGCGGCGATAAGGATCAGCTCCGGATGCGTCAGGCGCGGCCACAGTTCAACGCACAGCGGATGGCGGCTGCGGGTCTCTTCTTTGGCGAAGCTCTCAAGCTTAAGCAGCACGCGGATCGTGTGTTCATCAACGGTATAGGCGTGAAACAGGTCAAATTGCATCTGACCGACAATATGCGACCATTGCGGCATATAGGCCCACAGCACGCTATGGCGGTGCATCGGCAGCAGCCCCCGGCTGACCGCGCCCTGATGGCGCAGCATGCTGAGGAACAGGGTCCGCGCTTCCGGAATATAGCAAAGCGGCTGCGTCAGATGACGGCGGGCGTGGCGCAGGTGGCGAAGCGTGGTGGAGTAGATGCCGGTAATGCTGCTGTTGCGCACCATCATAAAGAACATGCGCAGAATCGCCTGCGGTTCGCGGATGAACAGCGTGTCATCGCGCAGATCGATTAGCGTGCCGCGCAGCTGAAAATCATCGTCAATCGGCCGCGGCTTCTCATCTTCGGTGAGCGCCAGAATCGCCTCTTCGAACAGCTGGATCAGCATTTGGTTCAGCTCGCTCACCCGGCGGGTGACGCGAAAGAAATCCTTCATCATATGCTCGATCGGCTGGTTGCTTTCGCCTTCGTAACGCAGGCGACGGGCGACGCTGAACTGCCTGTCGAACAGCAGGCGATTATCGTAGCGGTTGAGCTCCAGATGCAGCGCAAAGCGAATGCGCCAAAGCTGATGCAGGCATTCGTTAAGCTCGTTGCGCTCGGCTTCGGTCAGGAAACCGAAACCGACCATTTCATCAAGCGAGGTGGCGCCGAAATGGCGGCGCGCGATCCACTGCAGGGTGTGAATATCGCGTAGGCCGCCGGGGCTGCTTTTCACGTCCGGCTCGAGGTTATAGCTGGTTCCGTGATAGCGCTGATGGCGTACATTCTGCTCTTCGACTTTTGCCGCAAAGAACTTTTCCGATGGCCAGAAGCCGTCGCTGAATATGTGTTTTTGTAGTTCAAGGAACAGCGCGACGTCGCCAATTAGCAGACGCGATTCAATCAGGTTAGTGGCGACGCTGAGGTCCGACAGCCCCTCCAGCAGGCACTCTTCGAGGGTGCGCACGCTGTGGCCGACTTCCAGCTTGATATCCCACAGCAGCGTCAGCAGCTCGCCGACCTTCTGCGCCTGCTCATCGGGCAGCTTTTTACGGCTCAGGATAAGCAGGTCGATATCGGAAAGCGGGTGCAGTTCACCGCGGCCGTAACCGCCGACGGCGACCAGCGCGATGTCGTTCATCGACCCGAACCCGTACTCGACCCATAGCCGCTGAAGCAGCTGATCGATAAATTCGGTGCGCGCCTCAATCAATCTCTCTGCGGCGATGCCGTGGTCAAACGCTTCGCCCAGCCAGCGCTGAAAAGCGTCGATGTGCGCCTTGATAGCCGCGCAGTTGAAGTCGCTCTGCGGCCAGCGGCCCGGATTCGCCGGCTGGTCGGCCAGGGCAGGGGAGACAGTATCAGATAAAGAGTTGCTCATCGCGCCACCATAATAAAAAACTATCGCCCATAAAAAATCGCCGGGAGCGATTTTTAACGTCGCTTGCGGCGGCCCATAGGGTGACGGGCAGGACGCCCGTCATAAAAAATCGCCGGGAGCGATTTTTAACGTCGCTTGCGGCGGCCCACAGGGTGCCCGTCATAAAAAAGCCGGCTGGCGCCGGCTTTTCATCATTCGTTGTGCGAGATTATCGCCGGGATGGTGTCATCCTTGCGTAACGTCAGTATTTCGCAGCCGCTGTCTGTCACCACAATAGTATGCTCATACTGCGCAGACAAGCTCCGGTCTTTGGTTTTTACCGTCCAGCCGTCTTTCATACTGCGGATCTCTTTTTTACCCGCGTTGACCATCGGTTCAATGGTAAAGGTCATGCCGGGTTTGAGCACCACGTTGGTTTCCGGAGAGTCGTAATGCAGCACCTGCGGTTCTTCATGAAAACCGCGGCCGATACCGTGGCCGCAGTACTCGCGCACGACGGAGAAACTTTCGGCTTCGACGTATTTCTGGATAGCCGCGCCGATAGCGCGCAGATTAACGCCCGGTTTGACCATTTTCAGGGCCAGATAGAGGCTTTCCTGGGTAATGCGGCACAGGCGCTCGCCCAGAATGGTCGGTTTACCGACGATAAACATCTTCGAGGTGTCACCGTGGAAATCATCTTTAATGACGGTGACGTCAATGTTGACGATATCGCCATCTTTCAGCAGCTTGCCGTCGTCCGGGATCCCGTGGCACACCACTTCATTAATAGAGATGCAGACGGATTTCGGGAAGCCGTGGTAGCCCAGGCAGGCGGATACGGCTTTTTGTTCGTTAACGATATAATCGTTGCAGATGCGATCCAGTTCGCCGGTGCTGACGCCCGGTTTTACGTAGGGTTCGATCATTTCCAGCACTTCAGCGGCCAGGCGGCCGGCAACGCGCATTTTTTCGATGTCTTCAGATGTCTTGATAGAAATAGCCATGGATTGTGTCCAGCAGTGTCGATTTTTTCGACAATAATAGATTATGTCTGAACAATGTTAACAGTCCGGGCGTCCTGCTGCCAAATTGAGAATCATTAGCAGCACGTGACGTCAACAACAGTTGGTGTCTGGTCCTGTTTTGTGGTATAAAGCGCGCCGGACTTCTGTTCCATTCTCAGATACACAAGATGGACTGAAGCGACAAATCTCACTTTGTGTAACAACACACACGTATCGGCACATATTCCGGGGTGCCCTTTGGGGTCGGTAATATGGGATACGTGGAGGCATAACCCCAACTTTTATCTATAGAGGTTTTAAACATGGCAACTGTTTCCATGCGCGACATGCTCAAGGCTGGTGTTCACTTTGGTCACCAGACCCGTTACTGGAACCCGAAAATGAAGCCTTTCATCTTCGGCGCGCGTAACAAAGTTCACATCATCAACCTTGAGAAAACTGTACCGATGTTCAACGAAGCTCTGGCTGAACTGAACAAGATCTCTTCTCGCAAAGGCAAAATCCTTTTCGTTGGTACTAAGCGCGCTGCAAGCGAAGCGGTAAAAGACGCTGCTAACAGCTGCGACCAGTTCTTCGTGAACCATCGCTGGCTGGGCGGTATGCTGACTAACTGGAAAACCGTTCGTCAGTCTATCAAACGTCTGAAAGACCTGGAAACTCAGTCCCAGGACGGTACTTTCGACAAGCTGACCAAGAAAGAAGCGCTGATGCGCACTCGTGAGCTGGACAAGCTGGAAAACAGCCTGGGCGGTATCAAAGACATGGGCGGCCTGCCGGACGCGCTGTTCGTTATCGACGCTGACCACGAGCACATCGCAATCAAAGAAGCAAACAACCTGGGTATTCCGGTATTTGCTATCGTTGATACTAACTCCGATCCGGACGGCGTTGACTTCGTTATCCCGGGTAACGACGACGCAATCCGTGCAGTTAGCCTGTACCTGAGCGCTGTTGCTGCTACCGTTCGTGAAGGCCGTTCTCAGGATCTGGCTTCTCAGGCGGAAGAAAGCTTCGTAGAAGCTGAATAATAAGGCATACCCTTATTTAGTACCGTGTATAAATAGGGGCCTCTTAGCGGCCCCTTTTTCACTTTCAAATCTGTCTGGTTCCTGGAACCGGGCCGATCACATCTCCCGAGGAATAAAGAATGGCTGAAATTACCGCATCCCTGGTAAAAGAGCTGCGCGAGCGTACTGGCGCAGGCATGATGGATTGCAAAAAAGCGCTGACTGAAGCGAACGGCGACATCGAGCTGGCAATCGAAAACATGCGTAAATCCGGTGCTATTAAAGCAGCGAAAAAAGCGGGCAACGTTGCCGCTGACGGCGTGATCATCACTAAAATCGATGGCACCTACGGCATCATTCTGGAAGTTAACTGCCAGACTGACTTCGTGGCTAAAGATGGTGGCTTCCAGGCATTTGCTAACAAAGTTCTGGATGCAGCTGTTGCAGGCAAAATCACCGACGTTGAAGTTCTGAAAGCACAGTTCGAAGAAGAACGCGTTGCGCTGGTTGCTAAAATCGGTGAGAACATCAACATCCGTCGCGTTTCTTCCCTGGAAGGCGAAGTTCTGGGCTCTTACCAGCACGGCGCGCGTATCGGTGTTCTGGTTGCCGCTAAAGGCGCGAGCGAAGAGCTGGTTAAACAGCTGGCTATGCACATCGCTGCAAGCAAGCCTGAATTCGTTAAGCCGGAAGACGTTTCCGCTGAAGTGGTCGAAAAAGAGTACCAGGTTCAGCTGGACATCGCCATGCAGTCTGGCAAGCCGAAAGAAATCGCAGAGAAAATGGTTGAAGGCCGCATGAAGAAATTCACCGGCGAAGTTTCTCTGACCGGTCAGCCGTTCGTTATGGACCCGAGCAAATCCGTTGCTCAGCTGCTGAAAGAGCACAACGCTGACGTGACTGGCTTCATCCGCTTTGAAGTGGGCGAAGGCATTGAGAAAGTTGAGACTGACTTTGCAGCAGAAGTTGCTGCGATGTCCAAGCAGTCTTAATTTTCAAAAGGAGCCGCCTGAGGGCGGCTTCTTTTTGCGCCTAATGTGTAAATTCAGCCAACCGCTATAGTGGGCACGCTGAAAAGCGACGTACAATGTCGCCAGAATTAATTCATCTCATTCGTTGACAGTCTCAGGAAAGAAACATGGCTACCAATGCAAAACCCGTCTACAAACGTATTCTGCTTAAGTTAAGTGGCGAAGCTCTGCAAGGTTCAGAAGGCTTCGGTATTGATGCGAGCATACTTGACCGCATGGCTCAGGAAATCAAAGAACTGGTTGAGCTGGGTATTCAGGTTGGCGTAGTGATTGGTGGCGGTAACCTTTTCCGTGGTGCTGGTCTGGCGAAAGCGGGTATGAACCGCGTTGTGGGCGACCACATGGGCATGCTGGCAACGGTCATGAACGGCCTTGCAATGCGTGATGCACTTCATCGCGCCTATGTGAACGCCCGCCTGATGTCAGCGATTCCGCTGAATGGCGTGTGCGATAACTACAGCTGGGCGGAAGCTATCAGCCTGCTGCGTAACAACCGCGTGGTGATTCTTTCCGCGGGTACCGGCAACCCATTCTTTACCACCGATTCCGCTGCCTGCCTGCGCGGCATTGAAATTGAAGCCGATGTGGTACTGAAAGCCACCAAAGTCGACGGTGTATTTACCGCTGACCCGGCCAAAGATCCTTCCGCAACGATGTACGATCAGCTGACCTACAGCGAAGTACTGGATAAAGAGCTGAAAGTGATGGATCTTGCGGCCTTTACCCTGGCGCGTGACCACAAACTGCCGATTCGCGTATTCAATATGAATAAGCCTGGCGCGCTGCGCCGCGTGGTGATGGGTGAAAAAGAAGGCACATTAATTACTGAGTAATTCCCGTCAGCGTCAAATACGGGTAATATTCGGCCTTACTTTTTCGGGTTTTTGACCCGATGGTTTTCAACATGCTCTGTGGACGGAATGCTGCGGCTGACCCGCAGCCTGAAAGACGCTGAGCATAAACATGACTATACTTAGCTCACTTTTGCAGTGGGCGACCGTCTGGTCTGTCTGAGACAAGTTTTCAAGGATTCGTAACGTGATTAGCGATATCAGAAAAGATGCTGAAGTACGCATGGACAAATGCGTTGAAGCGTTCAAAACCCAAATCAGCAAAATACGCACGGGTCGTGCTTCTCCCAGCCTGCTGGATGGCATTATCGTGGAATACTACGGCACGCCGACTCCGCTGCGTCAGCTGGCTAGCGTAACGGTAGAAGACTCCCGCACGCTGAAGATCAACGTCTTCGATCGTTCCATGAGCCCGGCCGTTGAAAAAGCGATTATGGCTTCCGACCTCGGTCTGAACCCAAGCTCTGCGGGCAGCGATATCCGCGTTCCGCTGCCGCCGCTGACCGAAGAGCGTCGTAAAGATCTGACCAAAATCGTGCGTGGCGAAGCTGAACAGGCGCGCGTTGCCGTACGTAACGTTCGTCGCGATGCCAACGACAAAGTCAAAGCGCTGCTGAAAGAGAAAGAGATCAGCGAAGATGACGATCGCCGCTCTCAGGAAGATGTGCAGAAAATGACTGATGCTGCTATCAAGAAAGTTGATGCGGCGCTGGCGGATAAAGAAGCGGAACTGATGCAGTTCTGATTCTCTGCCGACACGCAGGTCTGACGATCGGCCTGCGTAAAATCTGAAACGCCGTACAGGAGACCGTACGCTCAATTTTCGGGATTGCGTTTAGACGGCTGGCCTTGTAGCCTTTGGCGCCATGTCAAAGGCCTTGCGCCTCCGCTCTGTCAACCGATAATTGATGCATAAGGGTTTGCTGGCGGCGTTTTGCTTTTTATCCTGTCTTCATTATTCTGGACGCCTCATGAAGCAATTAACCATTCTTGGTTCGACCGGTTCTATCGGCTGCAGCACGCTGGATGTGGTGCGCCATAATCCTGATAGCTTTTCTATCACCGCGCTGGTCGCCGGGAAAAATGTCGACCGTATGGTTGAACAATGTCTGGAATTCTCCCCTCGTTACGCGGTAATGGACGATGCGCACAGCGCGGAGCTGCTGCGTGCGCAACTGCGCGAGCAGGGCAGCCGAACGGAAGTCATGAGCGGCCAGCAGGCGGCGGCAGAAGTGGCGGCGCTCGACGAGGTTGAGCAGGTGATGGCGGCGATTGTCGGCGCAGCAGGACTGGTGCCGACGCTCTCAGCCATTCGTGCGGGTAAAACGGTGCTGCTGGCGAACAAAGAGTCGCTGGTGACCTGCGGCCGTCTGTTTATGGATGCCGTGCAGCAGTACGGCGCACGATTGTTGCCGGTTGATAGCGAGCATAATGCGATTTTTCAGAGTATGCCGGAAACAATTCAACATAATCTGGGATACGCTGATTTAACCCAGAACGGCGTGGCGTCGATTCTGCTCACTGGCTCCGGCGGTCCCTTCCGGGAAACGGCGATTTCTGAACTGGCGGCGATGACCCCCGATCGGGCATGCAAGCATCCAAACTGGTCGATGGGGCGCAAAATATCTGTCGATTCGGCCACCATGATGAACAAAGGGCTGGAGTATATCGAAGCCCGCTGGCTGTTCAACGCCTCGGCGCAGCAGATGGAAGTCCTGATCCATCCGCAATCGGTGATTCACTCGATGGTACGTTATCAGGATGGCAGCGTCCTGGCGCAGCTCGGCGAGCCGGATATGCGTACGCCGATTGCCCACACGATGGGCTGGCCGAAACGCCTTAATTCTGGCGTGAAACCGCTGGATTTCTGTCAGTTGAGCACTCTGAGCTTCTCGGCGCCGGATTACGGCCGTTACCCCTGTCTGAAGCTGGCCATGGAGGCTTTTGATGTCGGCCAGGCGGCGACCACGGCGCTGAATGCGGCAAATGAAGTTTCGGTCGCGGCGTTTCTGAACGGGGATATTCGCTTTACCGATATTGCGGCGATAAATCAGGCGGTGCTGGATCAACAGGCGTTAAATGAGCCGCAAAGTATTGATGAAGTGCTGGCTATTGATGCGATGGCCCGGGTAAGCGCAGGCCAGCTCCTGACGGCGTGGCGCAAATTCTGATACGCGTTGTGATATTTGTGGGCGCTGTGCTTCAGTGATATAGTCTGCGCCATCCGATCGTTGCATTTTGGTGTGAAAGATTACGGTGGCCGTGGCAAGACACGGCTTTTTTGCGTAAAGCTTTTGGTTGTTCTCTGCGATTGGCCGTAGCTCCGGCACCGGATAAAAATGCGTATCCAGCGCTGACCGGTGGCCCGTGTTTAGTAGCTTAGCTAATCCTTATTATGGACTTAAAACGCGTTATGTTGTCTGCTAATCAAACTGTCAGCGAAATGTTGCCTGCGCATGGCTGTCGTCATGTGGCCATTATTATGGATGGCAACGGGCGTTGGGCAAAACGGCAAGGAAAGATCCGCGCCTTTGGCCATAAAGCCGGCGCTAAATCTGTTCGTCGCGCCGTCTCTTTCGCGGCGAATAATGGTATTGAAGCGTTGACGTTATACGCGTTCAGCAGTGAAAACTGGAATCGCCCGGCGCAGGAAGTCAGCGCGCTGATGGAGCTGTTTGTCTGGGCGCTGGATAGCGAAGTGAAAAGTCTGCACCGGCATAATGTGCGCCTGCGTATTATCGGCGAGACCACGCGCTTCAATGCGCGTCTCCAGGAGCGTATTCGTAAAGCGGAGGCGCTGACTGAGAACAACACCGGTTTGACCCTGAATATTGCGGCGAACTACGGCGGCCGCTGGGATATCGTCCAGGGCGTTCGTCATCTGGCCAAACAGGTGCAAGACGGGGTGCTTCAGCCCGAGCAAATCACAGAAGAGATGCTGAGCCAGCAGGTCTGCATGCATGAACTGGCTCCCGTAGATTTAGTTATTAGGACCGGGGGAGAGCATCGCATTAGTAATTTTTTGATTTGGCAAATTGCCTATGCCGAACTTTACTTTACGGATGTTCTTTGGCCCGATTTCGCTGAACAGGACTTTGAAGGTGCACTCCATGCCTTTGTTAATCGAGAGCGTCGCTTCGGCGGCACTGAGCCGGGCGGCAACAATGCCTGATGGGGGTCACTTTTGCTGAAGTATCGCCTGATTTCTGCTTTCGTCTTAATACCCGTTGTTATTGCGGCGCTTTTTTTACTGCCGCCCGCGGGTTTTGCCATCGTTACGCTAGTCGTCTGTATGCTCGCCGCGTGGGAGTGGGGGCAATTTAGCGGTTTCACTTCAACTACCCAGAGAGTCTGGCTGTCAGTGCTTTGCGGTCTGCTGCTGGCGCTGATGCTATTCCTGATGCCGGAATACCATTATGACGTTCATCAACCGCTGGTTGAGGGCGCGCTATGGGCATCATTAGGCTGGTGGGTCGTCGCGCTGCTTTTAGTGCTGACTTACCCCGCTTCAGCGGCTTTCTGGCGCAATTCAAAAACGCTCCGTCTGATTTTTGGCGTCCTGACCATCGTGCCGTTTTTTTGGGGCATGCTGGCGCTTCGGGCCTGGCATTACACCGATGACCATTATAGCGGTGCGCTGTGGTTGCTGTACGTGATGATTCTGGTCTGGGGCGCGGATTCCGGCGCTTACATGTTCGGAAAAATGTTCGGTAAGCATAAGCTGGCGCCAAAGGTTTCTCCGGGTAAAACCTGGCAGGGTTTTTTCGGCGGTCTGTTAACGGCAGCAGTTATCTCCTGGGCTTACGGCTGGTGGGCCCATCTGAATGTCACGCCGATGGTGCTGCTGGTGTGTTCTATTGTCGCGGCCCTGGCTTCGGTACTCGGCGACCTGACCGAAAGCATGTTTAAACGCGAAGCTGGCATTAAAGATAGCGGAAATCTGATTCCCGGACACGGCGGTATCCTCGATCGTATCGATAGCCTGACGGCCGCGGTGCCCGTGTTTGCTTGCCTACTCTTGTTGGTTTTCAGGACGATTTGACGGAAGGTTTTATGCTGAGCGTTCTCTGGAATTTGGCTGCTTTTATTATTGCGCTGGGCGTGTTGATCACCGTCCATGAGTTTGGCCATTTCTGGGTTGCTCGCCGCTGCGGTATCCGCGTTGAGCGTTTCTCAATCGGCTTTGGCAAAGCGCTGTGGCGCCGTTTTGACAAGCAAGGAACGGAATTTATTATCGCCCTTATTCCGCTGGGCGGTTATGTCAAAATGCTTGACGAACGCGTTGAGCCCGTGGCGCCAGAGATGCGTCACTCCGCGTTTAACAACAAAACCGTCGGCCAGCGCGCCGCCGTTATTGCCGCGGGGCCAATCGCGAACTTCCTTTTTGCCATTTTTGCCTACTGGCTGGTGTTTATTATCGGCGTGCCAGGCGTGCGTCCGGTCGTTGGCGACATAACGCCCAACTCGATCGCCGCGCAAGCACAAATTGCAAAAGGAACGGAACTTAAAGCGATAGATGGCATCGAAACGCCTGATTGGGATGCAGTACGTATGGCGCTGGTGGCGAAGATAGGCGATCGGCAAACAATAGTTACGGTCGCCCCTTTCGGGACCAATCAACGTCAGGATAAAATCCTCGATCTGCAGCACTGGGCGTTTGAGCCGGATAAACAAGATCCGGTTGCCTCGTTGGGCATTCAGCCTCGCAGCGCGCAGATTGATACCGTCCTGGCTGAAGTACAATCTGACTCGGCGGCGCAGAAGGCGGGTTTGCAAGCGGGCGACAGGATCGTTAAAGTCGATGGTCAACCGTTAACGCAGTGGATGACGTTTGTTAATCTGGTGCGTGATAATCCGGGTAGGGCATTAGTTCTGGACATCGAGCGGCAGGGTAGCCCCCTGTCGGTGACCTTGACGCCGGATACGAAGTCTACCAAAGGCAAAGCGGAGGGGTTTGCAGGGGTCGTACCTAAGGTCATCCCGCTGCCTGATGAATATAAGACAGTGCGTCAGTACGGGCCATTTGCCGCCATCGCTGAAGCCACGGATAAAACCTGGCAGCTGATGTCGTTAACGGTCCGAATGCTGGGCAAATTGATAACCGGTGATGTCAAACTGAACAACCTCAGCGGGCCGATTTCTATCGCCCAGGGGGCTGGGATGTCAGCGGAATTTGGGTTGATTTACTATCTGATGTTCCTTGCGCTGATCAGCGTGAACCTCGGCATAATCAACCTGTTCCCGCTTCCCGTTCTCGACGGGGGACATCTGCTGTTTTTGGCGATTGAAAAGCTGAAAGGCGGGCCGGTATCCGAGCGAGTTCAAGACTTTAGTTATCGCATTGGCTCAATATTGCTGGTGCTGTTAATGGGGCTTGCACTTTTCAATGATTTCTCTCGGTTGTAAGAGAGTTTGTTAGGAAGAACGCATAATAACGATGGCGATGAAAAAGTTGCTCATAGCGTCGCTGCTGTTTAGCAGCGCAACCGTATACGGTGCTGACGGGTTCGTGGTGAAGGACATTCATTTCGAAGGCCTTCAGCGAGTCGCTGTTGGTGCGGCCCTCCTCAGTATGCCAGTGCGTCCTGGCGATACCGTAACCGATGATGATATCAGTAACACCATCCGTGCTCTGTTTGCCACCGGCAACTTTGAGGACGTCCGCGTACTGCGCGATGGTGATACCCTGCTGGTGCAGGTGAAAGAGCGTCCAACGATTGCCAGCATCACTTTCTCCGGTAACAAGTCGGTGAAAGATGACATGCTCAAGCAAAACCTTGAGGCATCCGGCGTGCGCGTAGGGGAATCCCTCGATCGCACCACGCTGGCTGATATCGAAAAGGGGCTGGAGGATTTCTACTACAGCGTCGGTAAGTACAGCGCCAGCGTTAAAGCTGTCGTGACGCCGCTGCCGCGTAACCGTGTCGACCTGAAGCTGGTATTCCAGGAAGGCGTCTCGGCGAAAATCCAGCAGATCAATATCGTCGGCAACCACGCATTCAGCACCGATGAACTCATTTCTACCTTCCAGCTGCGCGATGAAGTGCCGTGGTGGAACGTGGTGGGCGATCGTAAATATCAGAAACAGAAGCTGGCGGGAGATCTTGAAACGCTGCGCAGCTACTATCTGGATCGCGGCTATGCTCGTTTCAACATTGACTCCACGCAGGTTAGCCTGACGCCGGACAAAAAAGGTATCTACATCACCATCAACATTACCGAAGGCGATCAGTACAAGCTTTCTGGGGTGCAGGTGACGGGTGATCTGGCGGGGCATTCGGCAGAAATCGAAGCGCTGACCAAAGTGGAGCCGGGCGAGCTGTATAACGGCACCAAAGTGACCAAAATGGAGAATGACATTAAGAAACTCCTTGGTCGCTACGGCTATGCCTATCCGCGCGTTCAGTCCCAGCCGGAAATCAGCGATAGCGATAAGACCGTGAAGCTGCACGTGAACGTCGATGCGGGTAACCGCTACTACGTGCGTAAAATTCGCTTCGAAGGCAACGACACCTCGAAAGATGCCGTTCTGCGTCGAGAAATGCGTCAGATGGAAGGCGCCTGGCTGGGCAGCGACCTGGTCGATCAGGGTAAAGATCGTCTGAACCGTTTAGGCTACTTTGAAACGGTTGATACCGATACGCAGCGCGTTCCGGGCAGCCCGGATCAGGTTGACGTGGTCTATAAGGTTAAAGAGCGTAACACCGGTAGCTTTAACTTCGGCGTTGGTTACGGTACGGAAAGCGGCGTCAGCTTCCAGGCCGGCGTTCAGCAGGATAACTGGCTCGGTACCGGCTATTCCGTTGGGATTAACGGCACCAAAAACGACTATCAGACCTATACTGAACTGTCGGTGACGAACCCGTACTTTACCGTGGATGGCGTCAGCCTCGGCGGTCGTGTTTTCTATAACGACTTCGACGCTAACGATGCGGACCTGTCTGACTATACCAACAAAAGCTATGGTACAGACATCACGCTGGGCTTCCCGGTTAACGAATACAATACGCTGCGCGCGGGCCTGGGCTATGTGCATAACAAGCTATCCAACATGCAGCCTCAGGTATCCATGTGGCGTTATCTGAATTCGATGGGGCAGTATCCGGACAACACTAACGACAGAAACTCGTTCAGCGCTGACGACTTCACCTTCAACTACGGCTGGACGTATAACAAGCTCGACCGTGGCTTCTTCCCGACCGAAGGCTCACGCGTCAACCTGAACGGTAAAGTGACGATTCCGGGATCGGATAACGAATACTACAAAGCGACGCTCGATACCGCGACCTATGTACCGATCGATGACGATCATAAATGGGTGATGTTGGGTCGTACCCGCTTTGGTTATGGCGATGGTCTGGGCGGTAAAGAGATGCCGTTCTATGAGAACTTCTATGCCGGTGGTTCAAGCACCGTGCGTGGCTTCCAGTCCAATACTATCGGTCCGAAAGCGGTTTATTTCCCGGCCAGCAGCCGTCATGACGACGACAGCAGCTACGATAACGAATGTAAGAGCAGCGAGTCCGCACCGTGTAAGTCTGATGATGCGGTGGGCGGTAACGCCATGGCGGTTGCCAGCCTTGAGCTGATCACCCCGACGCCGTTTATTAGCGATAAATATGCGAACTCGGTCCGTACTTCCGTCTTCTGGGATATGGGTACCGTGTGGGATACTCACTGGGATTCAGCCGCATATGGTGGTTACCCGGACTACAGCGATCCAAGCAATATCCGTATGTCTGCGGGTATCGCAGTACAGTGGATGTCGCCGTTAGGTCCGTTGGTATTCTCCTACGCTCAGCCGTTTAAAAAGTACGATGGAGACAAAGCCGAACAGTTCCAGTTTAACATCGGTAAAACCTGGTAATGGTATTGGCTACAATGGAATGTAAGTGCAGTTGCAGTATAGCGCTGACTATTGGCGATAACTGAGGTTATCGCCTGGCCACGCAAATAACGGTACCCCTGGGTACTCATGGGATGGTAAGGAGTTAATTGTGAAAAAGTGGTTATTAGCTGCAGGTCTGGGTTTAGCAATGGTAACTTCCGCTCAGGCGGCAGATAAAATTGCAATGGTTAACATGAACAGCCTCTTCCAACAGGTTGCCCAGAAAACAGGCGTTTCTAACACGCTGGAAAACGAGTTTAAAGGCCGCGCGAGCGAGCTGCAGCGTATGGAAGGCGACCTGCAGTCTAAAATGCAGCGTCTGCAGTCCATGAAAGCGGGCTCTGACCGTACCAAACTGGAAAAAGACGTGATGGCTCAGCGCCAGACTTTCTCCCAGAAAGCGCAGTCTTTCGAACAGGATCGTGCACGTCGTTCAAACGAAGAGCGCGGCAAGCTGGTGACTCGTATTCAGAGCGCCGTGCAGAGCGTGGCTAAAGATCAGAGCATCGATCTGGTTGTTGACTCTAATGCCGTTGCATACAACAGCAGCGATGTAAAAGACATCACCGCTGATGTGCTGAAACAGGTTAAATAAGTAATGCCTTCAATTCGACTGGCTGATTTAGCCCAGCAGTTGGATGCAGAATTACACGGTGATGGCGATATCGTCATCACCGGCGTTGCGTCCATGCAGTCCGCACAAGCGGGCGATATTACTTTCATGGTAAATCCTAAGTACCGTGAACACCTGGCCGCTTGCCAGGCATCTGCCGTCGTGATGACGCAGGATGATTTACCTTTTGCTCATAGCGCCGCGCTGGTAGTGCGTAATCCCTACCTGACCTACGCGCGCATGGCTCAAATTCTTGATACCACGCCGCAGCCGGCGCAGGATATCGCGCCCAGCGCGGTCATCGATGCGACGGCGAAGCTGGGTACCCACGTGGCGATTGGCCCAAACGCCGTGATTGAATCGGGCGTCATCCTCGGTGATAACGTGGTTATCGGCGCGGGCTGCTTCGTTGGGAAAAATACGAAAATAGGTGCCGGCTCGCGTTTATGGGCCAACGTCACCGTTTACCACGACATTGAGATCGGCGAGAATTGCCTGATCCAGTCCAGCACGGTGATTGGCGCAGATGGCTTCGGCTACGCGAACGATCGCGGCAACTGGGTTAAGATCCCACAGCTGGGTCGCGTTATTATTGGCGATCGCGTGGAGATTGGCGCCTGTACGACCATCGACCGTGGTGCGCTGGACGACACCGTCATCGGTAACGGCGTGATTATTGATAACCAGTGTCAAATCGCGCACAACGTGGTGATTGGCGACAACACCGCGGTTGCTGGCGGCGTGATCATGGCGGGCAGCCTGAAGATCGGCCGCTACTGCATGATTGGCGGAGCCAGCGTGATCAACGGCCATATGGAAATCTGCGATAAAGTCACCGTCACGGGGATGGGAATGGTTATGCGTCCTATCACCGAGCCAGGGGTTTACTCTTCAGGTATCCCGCTGCAGCCGAATAAGGTCTGGCGTAAGACCGCTGCGCTGGTACTGAATATTGATGATATGAGCAAGCGCCTCAAAGCCATTGAGCGCAAGGTTAATCAACAAGATTAGTGCTGCGTCCAGCCACATTAAATTTTCGGCCTGTTGCATTCATGAGATTGCCGCAGGCCGTGTTATTATTGCCTTTTAGGATATTTAGACAGGAAGAGTATTTTGACTACTGACACTCATACTCTGCACATTGAAGAGATTCTGGAACTTCTGCCTCACCGATACCCGTTCCTGCTGGTCGATCGCGTGCTGGATTTTGAAGAAGGTCGTTTTCTACGCGCAGTTAAAAATGTTTCTGTAAATGAGCCGTTTTTCCAGGGACATTTCCCTGGTAAGCCGATTTTACCGGGCGTATTGATTCTCGAAGCTATGGCCCAGGCCACCGGCATTCTGGCATTCAAAAGCGTTGGAAAACTGGAACCGGGCGAGCTGTATTATTTTGCCGGGATTGACGAAGCGCGTTTCAAACGTCCGGTCGTGCCTGGCGATCAGATGATTATGGAAGTCACTTTTGAAAAAACCCGCCGCGGTCTGACTCGCTTTAAAGGCGTTGCAACCGTTGACGGAAAAGTGGTTTGCGAAGCAACGATGATGTGTGCCCGTAGCCGGGAGGCCTGATACGTGATTGATAAAACCGCCTTTATTCATCCTTCCGCCATTGTAGAAGAAGGCGCCGTTATTGGCGCTAACGTCCACGTTGGCCCGTTTTGTATTGTTGGTGCTAACGTCGAAATCGGCGAAGGTACCGTACTGAAATCTCATGTTGTCATCAACGGCCATACCAAAATTGGCCGCGATAACGAGATCTATCAGTTCGCTTCCATCGGCGAAGTTAACCAGGACCTGAAATATGCTGGCGAACCGACCCGCGTGGAAATTGGCGATCGCAACCGCATCCGCGAAAGCGTCACCATTCATCGTGGCACAGTACAGGGCGGTGGATTAACGAAGGTGGGCAGCGATAACCTGCTGATGATCAACGCCCACGTGGCGCACGATTGTACGCTGGGCGACCGCTGTATTCTGGCCAATAACGCGACCCTTGCGGGCCACGTTTCGCTGGATGATTTTGTTATCATCGGCGGCATGACCGCCGTGCATCAGTTCTGCATTATTGGCGCACACGTGATGGTGGGCGGCTGCTCCGGCGTAGCGCAGGACGTTCCGCCGTTCGTGATTGCGCAGGGCAACCACGCGACACCGTTTGGCGTCAACATCGAAGGGCTGAAACGCCGCGGCTTCAGCCGTGAGGCGATCACTGCGATTCGTAACGCGTATAAGCTGCTGTACCGCAGCGGTAAAACGCTGGACGAAGCGAAAGCTGAAATTGCCGAGCTGGCGGCGCAGTATCCCGAAGTGCAGGCCTTTACCGACTTTTTTGCCCGCTCCACGCGCGGCCTGATTCGTTAATGGCTGAATTGCGTCCCCTGACGATTGCCCTGGTCGCCGGAGAAACCTCCGGCGATATTCTTGGTGCCGGTCTTATCCGCGCGCTCAAAGCCCGCATACCTGATGCCCGCTTTGTCGGCGTTGCCGGGCCGTTGATGCAGGCGGAAGGCTGCGAAGCCTGGTATGAGATGGAAGAGCTGGCAGTGATGGGCATTGTGGAAGTGCTGGGTCGCCTGCGCCGTCTGCTGCATATTCGCGCCGATCTCACCCGTCGATTGACCGAGCTTAAGCCAGACGTATTCGTCGGCATTGATGCGCCTGACTTCAATATCACCCTCGAAGGTAATCTGAAGAAGCAGGGTATCAAAACCATCCATTACGTCAGCCCCTCGGTGTGGGCATGGCGGCAAAAACGCGTTTTCAAAATTGGCAGATCCACCGATCTGGTATTGGCATTTCTGCCTTTCGAAAAAGCGTTTTATGACAAATTCAACGTTCCCTGCCGGTTTATCGGCCACACGATGGCGGATGCGATGCCGCTGGACCCGGATAAAGGCGCGGCGCGCGACCGTCTGGGGATCGATCGTAACGTGCATTGCCTGGCGCTGCTGCCGGGAAGCCGCGGGGCGGAAGTTGAGATGCTCAGCGCTGATTTTCTGAAAACGGCGCAGCTCCTGCGAGACCATTATCCCGACCTGGAAGTGGTTGTCCCGCTGGTCAACGCGAAGCGGCGGGAACAGTTCGAGCGCATCAAAGCGGAAACGGCGCCTGATCTTGCCGTCCACCTGCTCGACGGCCGGGCGCGCGATGCGATGATCGCCAGCGATGCCGCGCTGCTGGCCTCCGGCACGGCTGCGCTGGAGTGTATGCTGGCTAAGTGTCCGATGGTTGTCGGCTATCGGATGAAGCCGTTTACCTTCTGGCTGGCGAAACGGCTGGTGAAGACCGACTATGTGTCGTTGCCGAATTTACTGGCCGGGCGCGAACTGGTTAAAGAACTGCTGCAGGATGAATGCCAGCCGCAGGCGCTGGCCGAGGCGCTGAAGCCGCTGCTGGCCGACGGAAAAACCAGCCACGATATGCATGAAACCTTCCGCGCGCTGCATCAGCAGATCCGCTGCAATGCTGATGAGCAGGCGGCGGATGCCGTACTGGAGTTAGCAAAATGATGGAATTCGTATATCCGCATACCCATCTGGTTGCGGGAGTCGATGAAGTCGGACGCGGCCCGCTGGTTGGCGCGGTGGTGACCGCCGCGGTTATTCTCGATCCGGCAAAGCCGATCGTCGGTCTTAACGACTCAAAAAAGCTAAGCGAAAAACGCCGCCTTGCGCTATTTGACGAGATCAAAGAAAAAGCGCTGTGCTGGAGCCTCGGTCGCGCTGAGCCGCATGAAATCGATGAGCTGAATATTTTGCACGCGACCATGCTGGCCATGCAGCGCGCCGTTGCCGGTTTGCGAGTTTCCCCTGAGTTTGTTCTTATTGATGGTAACCGCTGTCCGCCGCTGCCGATGCCGTCACTGGCGGTCGTCAAAGGCGACAGCCGAGTGGCGGAAATCAGCGCCGCGTCTATTCTGGCTAAAGTGACGCGCGATGCTGAAATGGCCGTACTGGACCGGGAGTTCCCGCAGTACGGCTTTGCGCAACATAAAGGTTATCCCACCGCTTTTCATCTGCAAAAGCTGCTGGAACATGGCGTAATCGAGCAATACCGGCGCAGCTTTGGCCCGGTGAAACGCGCGCTGGGCCTGGCGTCCTGAACCGACACGCAAGCAATCAAGTAACGCGGAATCTGAAGATGGCTGAACCACGTTTCGTACACCTGCGGGTGCACAGCGACTATTCCATGATCGATGGCCTGGCGAAAACCGGACCGTTGGTAAAAAAGGCGGCCGCGCTCGGCATGCCTGCGCTGGCGATCACTGATTTTACCAACCTCTGCGGGCTGGTGAAGTTCTACGGAGCGGGGCACGGCGCTGGAATTAAACCCATTGTAGGGGCAGATTTTCACGTCCAGAGCGAGCTGCTTGGCGATGAACTGAGCCAGCTGACGGTACTGGCGACGAACAACGTTGGCTATCAGAATCTGACGCTGCTGATCTCCAAAGCCTATCAGCGCGGCTACGGCGCGGCGGGCCCGATTATCGATCGCGACTGGCTGATCGAATTAAAAGAAGGGCTGATTTTGCTCTCCGGCGGGCGCATGGGCGACGTGGGCCGTAGCCTGCTGCGCGGAAACATGGCGCTGGTGGATCAGTGCGTTGATTTTTATGAACAACATTTCCCTGATTGCTACTTCCTTGAGCTCATTCGCACCGGCCGTCAGGATGAAGAGCCCTACCTGCATGCGGCGGTAGAACTGGCGGAAACCCGCGGCCTACCGGTGGTGGCGACCAACGATGTTCGCTTCCTTGAGCCGGGCGACTTCGACGCCCATGAAATCCGCGTGGCTATCCACGACGGCTTTACCCTCGACGATCCCAAGCGTCCGCGCAACTACTCGCCGCAGCAGTATATGCGCAGCGAAGAGGAGATGTGCGAGCTCTTTTCCGATATTCCCGAAGCGCTGCAAAACACCGTGGAGATCGCCAAACGCTGTAACGTGACCGTGCGCCTTGGCGAGTACTTCCTGCCGCAGTTCCCGACGGGGGATATGACCACCGAAGATTATCTGGTTAAGAAATCCAAAGAGGGTCTGGAAGAGCGTCTGGAATTCCTGTTCCCCGATCCGGATGAGCGGGCTAAACGCCGTCCTGAATATGACGAACGCCTGGATATTGAGCTGCAGGTGATTAACCAGATGGGGTTCCCGGGCTACTTCCTGATCGTTATGGAGTTTATCCAGTGGTCGAAGGATAACGGCGTGCCTGTAGGGCCGGGACGTGGTTCCGGCGCCGGATCGCTGGTGGCCTATGCGCTGAAAATTACCGACCTCGATCCGCTGGAGTTCGACCTGCTGTTCGAACGTTTCCTTAACCCGGAACGTGTCTCCATGCCCGACTTCGACGTTGACTTCTGTATGGAGAAGCGCGACCAGGTGATTGAACACGTCGCGGACATGTACGGTCGCGATGCGGTCTCGCAGATTATTACCTTCGGCACCATGGCGGCGAAAGCGGTTATCCGCGACGTTGGCCGCGTGCTGGGCCACCCGTACGGCTTTGTGGACCGCATTTCTAAGCTGGTACCGCCCGATCCGGGTATGACGCTGGCGAAAGCGTTTGAAGCCGAGCCGCAGCTGCCGGAGATTTACGAGGCGGACGAAGAGGTTAAAGCGCTGATCGACATGGCGCGTAAGCTCGAAGGGGTCACCCGTAACGCCGGTAAACATGCGGGCGGGGTGGTGATTGCGCCCACCAAAATAACCGATTTTGCCCCGCTGTACTGCGATGAAGCGGGCCAGCATCCGGTTACCCAGTTTGATAAGAACGACGTTGAATATGCCGGGCTGGTGAAGTTCGACTTCCTCGGTCTGCGTACGCTCACCATCATTAACTGGGCGCTGGAGATGATCAACGCCCGTCGCGAGAAGAACGGCGAGGGGCCGCTGGATATCGCCGCTATCCCGCTGGACGATAAAAAAAGCTTCGACATGCTGCAGCGTTCGGAAACCACCGCCGTCTTCCAGCTTGAATCGCGCGGTATGAAGGATCTGATCAAGCGTCTGCAGCCTGACTGCTTTGAAGATATGATCGCTCTGGTGGCCCTGTTCCGACCGGGGCCTCTGCAGTCGGGAATGGTGGATAACTTTATCGACCGTAAGCACGGTCGCGAAGAGATATCGTATCCGGACGTACAGTGGCAGCACGAATGCCTGAAACCGGTACTGGAGCCAACCTATGGCATTATCCTGTACCAGGAACAGGTCATGCAGATTGCCCAGGAGCTTTCCGGCTATACCCTCGGCGGCGCGGATATGCTGCGTCGTGCGATGGGTAAGAAAAAGCCGGAAGAGATGGCCAAGCAGCGCGGCACCTTTGAAGAAGGGGCGAGAAAGCGCGGCGTTGACGGCGAACTGGCGATTAAAATCTTTGACCTGGTAGAGAAGTTCGCCGGTTATGGATTTAACAAATCGCACTCTGCCGCTTATGCTTTAGTGTCCTATCAGACGCTGTGGCTGAAGGCGCACTATCCGGCTGAATTTATGGCGGCGGTAATGACCGCGGATATGGATAACACCGAGAAGGTCGTCGGCCTGGTGGATGAGTGCTGGCGGATGGGGCTGAAAATCCTGCCGCCGGATATTAACTCCGGCCTGTACCATTTTCACGTTAACGACGATGGCGAAATCGTTTATGGTATCGGCGCCATCAAAGGCGTCGGCGAAGGTCCGATAGAAGCGATCATTGAAGCCCGTAATCAGGGCGGCTATTTCCGCGAACTGTTCGATCTCTGCGCGCGTACGGATATTAAAAAGCTCAACCGCCGGGTGCTGGAAAAACTGATTATGTCCGGGGCCTTCGACCGCCTCGGGCCGCATCGCGCGGCGTTAATGAATTCACTGGGCGATGCGCTAAAAGCCGCCGATCAGCACGCCAAAGCCGAAGCTATCGGTCAGGCGGACATGTTCGGCGTACTGGCGGAAGAGCCTGAGCAAATTGAACAGTCCTACGCCAGCTGCCAGCCGTGGCCGGAACAGGTCGTGCTGGATGGCGAAAGGGAGACCCTGGGGCTGTATCTGACCGGGCATCCGATTAACCAGTACTTGAAAGAGATCGAGCGCTACGTAGGCGGCGTACGACTCAAAGACATGCATCCGACCGATCGTGGTAAAGTGACCACGGCGGCCGGGCTCGTTATTGCCGCGCGGGTCATGGTCACCAAGCGCGGCAATCGTATCGGCATCTGCACGCTGGATGACCGTTCCGGGCGTCTGGAGGTGATGTTGTTCACCGACGCCCTGGATAAATACCAGCAGCTGCTGGAAAAAGACCGCATACTTATCGTCAGCGGACAGGTCAGCTTTGATGACTTCAGCGGGGGGCTTAAAATGACCGCTCGTGAAGTCATGGACATTGACGAAGCCCGGGAAAAATATGCTCGCGGGCTTGCTATCTCGCTGACGGACAGGCAAATTGATGACCAGCTTTTAAACCGACTCCGTCAGTCTCTGGAACCCCACCGTTCGGGAACTATTCCAGTACACCTCTATTATCAGAGGGCGGATGCACGCGCGCGGTTGCGTTTTGGCGCAACATGGCGCGTCTCTCCGAGCGATCGTTTACTTAACGATCTGCGTGGCCTTATCGGCTCGGAGCAGGTGGAACTGGAGTTTGACTAATACAGGAATACTATGAGTCTGAATTTCCTTGATTTTGAACAGCCGATTGCAGAGCTGGAAGCGAAAATCGATTCTCTGACTGCGGTTAGCCGCCAGGATGAGAAACTGGATATTAATATCGATGAAGAAGTGCATCGCCTGCGTGAAAAGAGCGTAGAGCTGACGCGCAAGATCTTCGCCGATCTTGGTGCATGGCAGGTTGCGCAACTGGCGCGCCATCCACGTCGCCCGTACACCCTGGATTATGTCCGCCTGGCTTTCGACGAATTCGACGAACTGGCCGGTGACCGTGCCTATGCTGACGATAAAGCTATCGTCGGCGGGATTGCGCGTCTGGACGGGCGTCCGGTAATGATTATCGGCCACCAGAAAGGGCGCGAAACCAAAGAGAAAATTCGCCGCAACTTCGGTATGCCGGCGCCGGAAGGCTATCGTAAGGCACTGCGCCTGATGGAAATGGCCGAACGCTTTAAAATGCCGATCATCACCTTCATCGACACCCCGGGCGCCTACCCGGGCGTCGGTGCGGAAGAGCGCGGCCAGTCTGAAGCGATTGCCCGCAACCTGCGTGAAATGTCGCGTCTGAGCGTCCCGGTTATCTGCACCGTTATCGGTGAAGGTGGTTCCGGCGGCGCGCTGGCAATCGGCGTGGGCGATAAAGTGAATATGCTGCAGTACAGCACCTATTCCGTTATCTCCCCGGAAGGCTGTGCCTCCATTTTGTGGAAAAGCGCCGATAAAGCGCCGCTGGCCGCCGAAGCGATGGGGATTGTTGCCCCGCGTCTGAAAGAACTGAAGCTGATTGACTCCATCATTCCTGAGCCGCTGGGCGGCGCGCATCGTAATCCGGAAGTCATGGCTGCCTCTCTGAAAGCGCAGCTGCTGGCCGATCTGGCTGACCTCGATGTTCTGAGCGAAGAAGATCTGCTGAACCGTCGCTATCAGCGTCTGATGAGCTACGGCTACGCCTGATTATCTGACTCATTTTTTATCCCTAAGGGCCGGATTTTCCGGCCCTTTTTTTATCCCTGCATGAACACCACCTCCTATGGAGGTGGTCAGCAATAAGTTGGC